>CANRKY010000073.1 GCA_947631355.1 uncultured Marvinbryantia sp. | reverse complement strand
GTTTCCCACCACGGCGCCGGGCAACTTTACCTATCTGCCGGAGATCGGCCACTACGTGATGACCAGTTTCTACCCCTACCAGTGGGACCTGAATTATCAGAATCCCAGGGTGTTCAACGAGATGATGTACAACTTCCTGTTCTTCGCCAACGCGGGGATTGACGTGATCCGCATCGACGCGGTGCCGTATATCTGGAAAGAGCTGGGAACAGACTGCCGCAACCTGCGCCAGGTGCACACCATTGTGCGCATGATGCGCATGATCGGCGAGATTGTCTGCCCGGGCATTTTGCTGCTGGGCGAGGTGGTGATGGAGCCGTCCAAAGTGGCGCCTTATTTCGGCACGGTGGAAAAGCCGGAATGTCACATGCTGTACAACGTGACCACCATGGCCACCATGTGGAACTCCGTGGCCACGCGCGACACCAGACTGCTGAAAAAGCAGATGGACATCCTGGCACAGCTCCCCAAAGAATATGTGTTTCTCAATTACATCCGCTGCCACGATGACATCGGCTGGGGGCTGGACTATGAGACCCTGCGCTGGTGGGGCATGGACGAGCGGATGCACAAGCAGTATGTGAACGACTTCTTCACCGGCGCGGCGCATGGCAGCTTCAGCCGGGGCGAACTGTACAACGCGGATCCCGTCACCGGGGACGCCCGGTTCTGCGGGACGGCGGCCTCCATGTGCGGGGTGGAAAAAGCCGGGTACGAGCAGGACGAGGAACAGATGCGCATGGCCATCCAGAGGGACCTGATGGTGCACGCGTTTATGTTTATGCAGTCCGGCATCCCCGTGCTGTACAGCGGCGATGAAGTGGGGCAGGTGAACGATTACAGCTACAAAGAAGTGCCGGAAAAAGCGCCGGACTCCCGCTACATTCACCGGGGAAAATTCAACTGGGATCTGCAAAAACAGATCAAGCAGCCGGGCAGCGTGTCCGAGCGGATCTTTCACGGGCTGGGGAAACTGGAAAAGATCCGGGCCAGTGAAAAAGTGTTTATCTCCACCGCAAACTTTTACACCCTGGAGACCTACGAGCAGGCGGTGATCTGTCTGGTGCGGGAATACGCCGGGGAGAAACTGATCGGGCTTTTCAATTTCAGCGAGTATGAAAAGACGGCGTGGATCGATCTGCAGGACGGAAATTATACGGATCTGCTCACGGGGGATTCCAGAAAGGCGTCGGCGGTGAAGCTGCCGGGGAACGGATTCCTCTGGCTGAAAAAAGAAAGGGGCTGTTAAACAATGGATCAAATAATGGATCAAACAATGGATCAAACAGTGGCTCAAACAATGGATCCGTGGTGGAAGGAAGCGGTGATCTACCAGATCTACCCCAAAAGTTTTTGCGACAGCAACGGGGACGGGATCGGAGACCTGCAGGGGATCATCGGGAAACTGGACTATCTGCGGGAGCTGGGCGTCGATGCCATCTGGCTCTCCCCGGTGTACCGCTCGCCCCAGGATGATAACGGCTACGACATTTCGGATTATCAGGACATCGACCCCATTTTCGGCAGCCTGAAAGACATGGACGAACTCATCGCGGAGGCGAAAAAGCGGGGCATCCGCATCATCATGGATCTGGTGCTGAACCACTCCTCGGATGAGCACCCGTGGTTCCTGGAGGCCAAAAAGAGCAGGGACAACCCCTATCACGATTATTATATCTGGCGGGACGGGACGGAGGGCACATACCCCAACGACCTGAAAGCCTCGTTCGGCGGCCCCGCGTGGCAGTGGGTGCCGGAGTGCGGCCAGTATTATCTGCACCAGTTCTCCGTGAAACAGCCGGATCTGAACTGGGAGAACCCGAAAGTCCGCCAGGAGCTTTACCGCATGATCCAGTGGTGGGTGGAGCGGGGCGTGGGCGGCTTCCGCCTGGATGTGGCGGATCTGCTCGGAAAAGAGCCGGACGTCATGGTCATGGCGGAGGGCCCCATGCTGCACCCTTATATCAAAGAAATGAGCCGGGCGGTATTTCAGCAGAAAGAACTGGTGACAGTGGGGGAGGCGTGGAGCGCCAACACGAAAAACGCGCTTCTCTACAGCAACCCGGACGGGTCAGAATTTTCCATGGTGTTCCAGTTCGAACACATGGTGCTGGACCAGCAGCCGGGCGGGACAAAGTGGGACCTGGCCCCGCTGCCTTTTGTGGAGTTTAAAAACGTATTTACCAGGTGGCAGCAGGAACTATACGGAAAAGGCTGGAACAGCCTGTTCCTGGAAAATCATGATCTGCCGCGCAGTGTGTCGCGCTTCGGGGACGACGGGGTCTACCGGGAAAAATCCGCGAAAATGCTGGCCACCTGCCTGCACGGGATGCAGGGAACGCCCTACATTTACCAGGGACAGGAAATCGGGATGACTAATCCGCGCATGGAGATCGATGCATACCGCGACATAGAACTGCTGAATGCCTATCGCGAGCGGAAGGCCGCCGGGATCCCGGAAGAAGAAATCATGGCGTCTATTTACGCCAAAGGGCGGGACAACGCCCGCACGCCCATGCAGTGGGATGACAGTGCGAACGCGGGCTTCACCTCCGGGGAACCGTGGATCCGGGTAAATCCCAACTACACCCATGTCAATGCGGCGCAGGCCATGGCGGATGCGGACTCCGTGTTTCACTACTATCAGAAACTGATCCGCCTGCGGAAAACCTGCCGGGTGCTGGTGGACGGAAAATACGAACCGTATCTTCCAGACGATCCGGCCGTCTTCGCCTACACCAGGACAAACAGAACGGAACAGCTTCTGGTGGCCTGCAACTTTACCGGGCAGGGTGCGGATTTCGCGCTGCCGGAGGGTTGGGAGGACGCGAAGATATTGATCCACAATGAAAAAGAGGCCCTGGGGACGGAAAGTGCAAAACATGCCCGACGGCTGGGAGACGCAAAAGACACCTGGCAGCCGGGAGATGCAAAAGGCAACTTGCAGATTGAAAACGCAAAAGACGCCCTGCAGCCGGGGAAACTCCGGCCGTATGAGGCTGTGATATTATACAGGAGCGCTGCTTCATAGCGGCGCTTTTCTGTTTTATTTAAAATATCGGCATAGAGCGGCGATCATTCTATAAAAATATTCGGCGGACAAAAAACGGCCGACCATCCGCACGGGCATATACGTTTCATACAAATATGGCACTGCGCCGACCGGACGCGTGATCTGCGGAAGTTCCAATGTGAACGGATTGAGTGTGAAATTAGCAAGAGCACCGCAGCGAATGGGACTATGCAGATTCGGCATGAAATTTGTAAGAGTGCTAGTGCGAACCATGGATCAAGTATAAAATCTGCGGAAGCACCGCAGAGAATGGGACTATGCAGGTTCGGCATGAAATTTGTGAGAGTGCCAATGCGAACCATGGATTAAATATAAAATTTGCGAGAGAGCAGGCGCGGAATCGGTTGTCATTTTGAAAATATATTGCTATAATTTTTAGTGAGAAAGGTCTGCTGTGCAGATATATGTATGTCCAGATATGTGGGCGCACAGATGCACGGGTGTACAGATGCGCGGAAGTGCAGCTGTGTGGATATGCAGAAGTGTGGGGGCGCAGCCGGAACTTTCTGACAAAAATAAATATAAATATAGAGAACGGAGGTATTTTATGGGAAACAAGAGACTGGGCTTTGGCCTGATGCGGCTTCCGCTGTTAAATCCGAATGATCCATCCAGTATCGACCTTGAACAGACGAAAAAACTGGTGGATGCCTTCCTGGAGAGGGGTTATACATATTTTGACACCGCATGGATGTACTGCGGTTCCAAGAGCGAGGACGCGGTGAAGGAGGTGCTGGTGAAGCGCTATCCGAGGGACAAATTTACCATCACCACCAAACTTCACGCCAGCTATGTGGATTCTCTGGAGGACCGAGACAAGATCTTTCACGCGCAGCTGGAGAAGACCGGAGTTGACTTTTTTGATTATTACTGGCTGCATGATATAAATGTGCACAGCCTGGAAGTATTCGAAAAGTATGACTGTTTCCGCTGGCTGCAGGAGAAAAAGCGTCTGGGCCTGGCAAAGCACATCGGTTTTTCTTTCCATGACAGCCCGGAACTGCTGGATAAAATCCTGACGGAGCACCCGGAATTTGAGTACGTACAGCTTCAGATCAATTATCTGGACTGGGAAAATAACGCGATCCAGTCACACAAATGTTATGAGGTCGCCACAAAACATCACATCCCGGTGATCGTCATGGAGCCGGTAAAAGGCGGCACACTTGCCAACATTCCGGAGGCGGCGGAGCGCATGTTTAAAGAATACAATCCACAGGCGTCCATTCCGTCCTGGGCCATCCGCTATGTGGCCAGCCTGGACAATGTATACATGGTTTTGAGCGGCATGAGCACTCTGGAACAGGTGCTCGACAACACTTCGTTTATGACAGACTTCGTGCCAGTGAATGACGAGGAAAAGGCCCTGATCCAGAAGGCGGTGGAGATCATCAACGGAAACATCACCGTTCCCTGCACAGGGTGCGAATACTGTATGGCGGGATGTCCCCAGAGAATCCCAATCCCCAAATGCTTTTCCCTTTACAATGCGGATAAGCAGGAGGTGGCCACAAAGGGATGGACGCCGCAGGGAGAATATTACGAAAATATAGTGAAAGATCTGGGCAAGGCCAGCGACTGCGTGGAATGTCGCCAGTGCGAGAGCGTCTGCCCGCAGCATCTTCCCATCGTGAAATATCTGAAAGATGTGGCGGCGTACTTCGAATAAAAAATTTTATGTTCCGCATGGAAGCGCTGGAAAAATGCGGGGCACTGAAACAGCAAAGGTTTGTGCTCCGCATAGAAATATTGGAACGATGTAGGAATTGAAATGGTAAAGATTTGTGCTCAGCACGAAAGTACTGGAAAGAGGCGGGAAACTGCGAACAGTAAAAGGTTATGCCCCGTATAGAAGCACTGGAAAGAGGCGGGGCGCTGCGAACAGTAAAAGGTTATGCCTCGTATAGAAGCACTGGAAAAATGCGGGGCGCTGCAAACAGTAAAGATTTATGCCTCGCATAGAAACAGCAGAAAAATGCGAGGATTGCCGAAAAGGGGGGATTGTGATGAAAAATCGAGGCGCATTTATGCAGGGAATCGATAAGATGATCGTGCGGGAAATTGAGATGCCGCACGCGGGAGAAGGCCAGGTGGTCGTGAAGATGGAGTACGTGGGGATCTGCGGCTCCGATGTACATTACTTCCACTCCGGGAGATGCGGCGCCTATGTGGTGGGCGAGGAGGATTTCATGCTGGGCCACGAATGTGCCGGCACCGTGACGGAAGTGGGAAAAGGCTGTAAAACCCTGCGGGTGGGGGATCGCGTGGCATTGGAGCCGGGCGTTACCTGCGGGGAATGTGAATTTTGTAAATCAGGGCGCTACAATCTCTGCCCGGATGTGCAGTTTCTGGCCACGCCGCCGGTGCAGGGATGCTACGAGGACTATATTGCATTTCCGGAAAATATGTGCTTCAAATTGCCGGACAATGTATCCACGCGGGCAGGTGCACTGATAGAGCCGCTGTCTGTGGGGCTCCATGCGGCCAACCAGGGCGGCGTTACCCTGGGAGACACGGTGCTGATCCTGGGGGCAGGCTGCATCGGGCTTGTAACCATGATGGCCTGCAAGGCGCACGGCGCCAGCACACTGATCATGGCGGATCTTGTGGACGCCCGCCTGGAAAAGGCGAAAAAGCTGGGGGCGACCCATGTGATCAACAGCGGGAGAGAGGATATCTTCGAGGCAGTAAAAAAGATCACGGGCGGCAAAGGAGCCGAGAAAGTGTTTGAGGCCGCCGGCTCTGCGGTGACCATCGCCCAGACGCCCCATCTGGTAAAACGCGGCGGCACCATTGTCCTGGTGGGCATTGCCGCTCAGGAGGAGATCACTTATAATTTTGCCCAAATCATGGACAAAGAGGCGACCATCAAATCCGTGTTCCGCTATCGGAATATTTATCCCCAGGCCATTGCGGCGGTGGCGGGCGGAGTCATTGATGTGGAAAAGATCGTCACCCATGAATTTGACCTTGCCCATATCCAGGAGGCGTTTGAAGAAGCCATCCGCAACAAAACGGATCTGGTGAAATGTATCATAAAGGTATGAGAAATGCATCCGAAAGATATGAGAAGTGTACCCGAAAGGTATGAGAGGTGCATCCGAAAGATATGAGAAGTGTACCCGAAAGATATGAGAGGTGCATCTTAAAAATATGAGAAACGCATCTTGAAAGTAGGAGAAGCGCGCTGCAAAATGGCGTCTTAAAAATGTAGAAAATGCAGCATATAAAAATACAAGAAAAACATATAACTATAAGAAAAGCATATAAAAAATCAGAAAACGGAACGGCGATGTGCGGTTCCGTTTTTTTTTTCCCAGAAACTTAATAAGCGAAATCCGGTTTTTCTTCACATACTATTGTGGATTCAAAAGGATGAATCAATACCAGTGAAGGAGAGTGAAATTTATGGAAAATCAATGTCTGGCTGTTCCTTTTGTCCCTGCGCAGACCTGGGATCTGCTTTATGATCCTGCCACGGCACTGGCGGAGGGAACTGTTTTTCCGGGGCTGAACAAACCGTTTTTTGCGGCTCCGGAAGGATGTAACACGACACTGCCCGCGGCTGCGGACGATCCGCAGATCTTGTTTTCGCAATACTGCTTTGTCCTGGACGATCTTTTGCTGTATCTGGACACCCATCCCCAGGATGAACAGGCCAAAGCCTGCTATCAGAGTTTCCTTGTGAAGAAAAAGGAACTGCAGAAATCTGCGTCCTGCGGGTGCTGCATGACAGATCATTTCGAGTGGGATAAAAAGCCACTTGTATGGGAAGGAGGGCACTGCTGATGTGGAAATATGAACAGAGACTGCAATATCCGGTAAAAATCAATAAAACCTGCCCGAAGACCGCGCAGTATATTATGAGCCAGTACGGAGGGCCGGACGGCGAGATGGCGGCTTCCATGCGCTATCTTTCCCAGCGGTATACCATGCCGGACAAGCAGGTGGGAGGCCTTTTGACGGACATCGGTACCGAGGAATTGGCGCACATGGAGATAATCTGCGCCATTGTGTATCAGCTTACACGGAATCTGACGCCGGAGGAGGCAAAGACGGCCGGGTTTGACGCCTATTATATCGATCACACCGCAGGCATCTGGCCGGCTGCGGCGGCAGGGATTCCCTTTAACGCCTGCGAATTTCAGTCCAAAGGGGATGCGATCACAGATCTGGCGGAGGATATGGCCGCGGAACAGAAAGCCAGGAGTACGTATGACAATATCCTGCGCGTGGTCACAGACCCGGAAGTGCGCGATCCTATCAAATTCTTGAGGGCCAGAGAGGTTGTGCATTTTCAGCGCTTCGGCGAGGCCCTGGAAAAAACAAAGGACCGGCTGGACGCAAAGAACTATTATTATTACAATCCGGAATTTGACAAACAGTTTGGAAAGCAGATTTAGAACAGAGACGAAAAGAGAAGAACAGAGAGAAACAGAGAAGAACAGAGAGAAACAGAGAAGAACAGAGAGAAACAGAGAAGAACAGAGAGAAACAGAGAAGAACAGAGAGAAACAGAGAAGAACAAAGAAGAACAAAGAAGAATAGAGAAGAATGCCGGCCATCCCTTGTTGAGTCAGGGATGGCCAGCAGACAATCGCGGTTCGCAGGATGGAAAGTCAGGTCAAAAGAAATCCTATGTAAAGTCTGGCTGTCTGTGTTCTGTTTGTCTGCAAGGAAATGAACGCCGCTGTATGATGTATGGAAAAATGGTACATACTGTGTACAGGCACAAAAAAAGGGGGCTGTTATGAGCAGACAAAGAAAAATATTTTCGGCATTGTTTGGCGCTGTCGGCATAGTGACTGCGGTTTTTTGCGTTTCCGGTTGCAGCGCCGGGGAAAAAGAGGAAGAAAAAATTCAGATTGAAATTGTGCAGTACAAGCCGGAGGCAGTAAAGGCATTTGAAATGCTGGAAAAGAAATTCAACGCCACGCACGACAAGATTGAACTAAAAATTGATTCGCCCAATGACGCCATGACAATTTTAAAAACGCGGTTCATCCGGGAAGATTACCCGGAGATCATAGGGATTGGCGGGGATATTAATTATTCCAATTTTCTGGACGCCGATATGCTGATGGACATTTCTGACTATGAGGGGCTGAAGTACATTAAGGACTCCTATCTGCGCACGGCCAAAGAACTGGAATTTGTGCCGAAAGAGGGCGTTTACGCGGTTCCTTATATGGCGAATGCCGCGGGGGTTCTGTATAACCGGGATATTTTTGAGGAACACGGCTGGACGATTCCCACCACGCTGGATGCATTTTATCAGCTTTGCGATGAGATCCATGCGGCGGGGATACAGCCTCTGTATTTTGGATTCAAGGACACCTGGACATGCCTGGCTCCGTGGAATGCTATCTGCGTGGATCTGGTGCCGTCCGACATCTGTTCCCAGGTAAATGCAGGAACGGCAACATTTGCGGACGCCTACCGCCAGGTGGCGGAGGTGACCAAATCCCTGCTTTCCTACGCGCAGCCGGACCCGTTTGCATACAGCTACAATGACGCGTGCACGGCATTTGCCAGGGGCCAGTCGGCCATGTTTGTGATCGGCAGTTATGCGGTGCCGCAGATTCAATCTGTGAATCCGGATATTCGGATTGATTCGTTTGTTTTCCCGGCCAGCAATGTGGCGGAAGAAAATCTGCTGAACTCAGGGAATGACCTGCAGTGGTCCGTGATGGCGGGAAGCGAACAGAAAGAGGCCATATACGAGGTGCTGGATTTTCTGCTGAAAGACGAAAACATCCAGACCTATCTGGACGACCAGAGCGCGGTGCCCTGCAAGGTGGGGGACTTTGAACTGCCGTCTATTTTAGATGGTATGCGCTCCTACATCGAAAAGGATAAAATGGCAGATTATCAGGATCACCATTATCCCACTGAGATGGCGGCAGATGCCATGATCCAGACGTTCCTGATGGACGACAGCGCGGACGCAGTAGATAAATTTCTGAAGCGGTTTGATGCGGAGTGGGTGCGCTACAACCGGGATCTGATCAAAAAAGTGCAGCAATTTTATGCGGCAGAAACTGCGGTGGGCGAGACGGAAACAGCCGTGAAGAAAGCAGGGGCAGAGAAGAAGGAGACGGAGGAGGGCGCATCAGTATGAAACAATCCAGAGGTGCGAAAGACAGAAAACGGACATTTCTCTTGATCACAATTCCGGTGGTGGCATTATTTTTCTGCTTTAACACCCTGCCGCTGATCCGGGGATTTCTGTACAGCTTTACAAATTTTAAAGGGTACGGCAGTTATGACTGGGTGGGATTGCGCAACTATGCGGATCTGTTTGGCGATCTGCGCGTGGGAAAATCCTATCGGTTTACGTTTCAATATGCGGTGGTGAGCACCATCCTCACCAATATCCTCAGTCTGCTGCTTGCGCTTGGGCTGAGCGCCAGGATCAAGGGAAAAAGTATTCTGCGCGGCATATATTTTATCCCGAACGTGCTGGGCGGCCTGGTGGTGGGCTACATCTTCAGCTTTTTCTTCACCTATGTGCTGCCTGCGGCCGGGCGGGCGCTTGGGATCGGATTTTTGAGCAGCAGTTTTCTGTCCAGCACCAGCAAAGCGTGGATCGCCATTGTGATTGTGGGATGCTGGCAGGCAACGGCATTGAACACGATCATTTATATCGCCGGCCTGCAGACAGTTCCGGAGGAGGTATATGAGGCGGGCGCGATAGACGGCGCAGGCGGATGGAAGCGATTCTGGAGCCTCACGTTTCCGCTGATCATTCCGTTCTTTTCCATCAATCTGGTGCTCTGTATGAAAAACTTTCTGATGGTGTTCGACCAGATCATTGCGCTTACCAGGGGCGGCCCCTCGCAGAGCACGGAGTCGATTTCCTACCTGATCTACAACAATGGCATGAGCGGCGGACAGTTCGGGTTTCAGAGTGCAAATGCGTTTTTGTTTTTCGTGGTCATTGTGACAATCTCCGTATTTCAGATGCGCATAACCGGGCGAAAGGAGGAGCAGCTATGAGAAAAACCGTCAACTGGACAGCCACCGTTCTTTTGCTGCTGGGATGCACGGCCATTTTTTTCCCGCTTTATATGGCGGTGATGATCGCGTTTAAGCAGCCGGCGGAGATGACAAATGATATCCTGGGCGCGCTCGCGCTCCCCGCGGACTGGAGCTTGTCAAACTTTGCGGAGGCCATGCGGGTGACGGATTTCTGGCACTCTTTCGGAAACAGCCTCCTTCTCACAGTCTCCACGGTGCTGCTGGCCATTTTCCTTCACGGCCTGGCGGGCTTTGCCATTGGGCGCAGCGTGGGCTCCAGCAGGATCTACACGGTGATCTATCTGTATATTGTGAGCGGCATGTTTGTGCCCTTTGCCATTTTGATGATGCCTCTGGTAAAGCAGACAGCGCAGCTTGGCATGGCGAACCGTTTGGGTGTGGTTGCGCTGTATACAGTATTTTTTATGCCGCTGAATCTAATGCTGTATAAAGGATACCTGACCAATATTCCGCTGGCGCTGGAGGAGGCCGCCCGCGTGGACGGGGCAGGCACATGGAAAACATACTGGTCTGTAGTGTTTCCCATTATGAAGCCAATGCACGCCACGGTCGCCGTGCTCACGGCCATGAGCACTTGGAACGATGTGATGACGCCACTGGTGATCCTGTCCGGCACGGGGCAAAACACCCTTCCGCTGGCACAGCTCAACTTCCAGACACAGTTCGGAACCAATTATAACCTGGCGTTCGCTTCCTACCTGCTGGCGCTGATCCCCATCCTGCTGTTTTACCTGGTCTGCCAAAAACAAATTCTAAATGGTGTTGTAAATGGGGCGGTAAAATAGTATGATAGAAGACAAAAGAAAGTCTGCAAATAAAAAGTCAAGCAGAAATTTGTGAACTTTGAAAATTTTATACAGGTTGAACGAAAAGCACA
>CANRKY010000072.1 GCA_947631355.1 uncultured Marvinbryantia sp. | reverse complement strand
GGGTGTACATGCGGTACAGCATCCCCGCCCAGTCGCAGGACTCGGTGCCGCCCGCGCCGGCGTGCAGTGTCACAATGGCGTTGTCCTTGTCATACTCGCCGGATAAAAGCGTGCGGATGCGGATACTGTCAAAGGTGGAGATAAAGGAATCCAGCGTCTCCTGGATCTCCGGTATCAGGGAGGCATCGTTTTCTTCCTCCGCCATCTCCAGCAGCGTCTCGATCTCCTCATACTGCTCTTTCAGCACCGCAAAGGTTTCCACATCGTCTTTCAGGGCCTTCAGCTCTTTCATGGATTCCTGGGAACTCTCCGGGTCGTCCCAGAAATTCGGTTCTTCCATTTTTCGCTCTAATTCTTCGATCCGCTTTTCCTTGTTTGCAAGGTCAAAGTGAATCCCTCACTTCCAGCAATGGTTTTTCGTAGGTTCCGATGGTATAGCGGAACGGATCTAATTCGACCACTCTGTCACCCTCTTTCTATTGTTTTGTCTTTCTATTGGCATGCGCCGCAATATGGAAAAAGCGGGGCAGGTTGCGCCCCACTGTTTTTACTTTTTCCGTCCGTGGCACTGCTTGTATTTCTTGCCGCTGCCGCAGGGGCAGGGATCGTTTGGATACACCTTCTCCGTGGCGCGCTTCTGCGGAGCCCTGGCCAGGGTATCGTCCTTGTTGGTGCCCGTCACCTTCGCCACTTCCTCGCGCTCCACCTTTTCTTCCACGCGCAGGTGGAACAGCAGGCGCAGGGTATCCATCTGGATGTTCTCGGTCATCTCCTCAAACATCTGGAACCCGCTCATCTTGTATTCCACCTTCGGATCTTTCTGCCCGTAGGCCGCCAGACCAATGCCCTGCCGCAGCTGATCCATATCGTCAATGTGATCCATCCATTTGCGGTCGATCACTTTCAGAATGATAACGCGCTCCATTTCACGCATTTCTTCCGCGGAGGGGAACATCGCCTCCTTCTCGTGGTAAAGCTGCGTGGCCTTCTCCACCAGCGTCTCCTTCAGCTCTTTCTTGCCGACGCCGCGGATATCTTCCTCTTTCAGCGGCGCGATGGGGATCGTGGGGATCAGCAGCGTGTTCAGCTCATTCACATCCCACTGGGAGGAATCCTGCTCGCCGAAGGCGGTCTCCACCGTGCGCCCGATCACATCGCTGATCATCTTTAAGATGGAGTTCTGCATGTTCTCCCCGTCCAGCACGCGGCGTCTCTCCGCGTAGATGATCTCGCGCTGTTCGTTGTTCACCTGGTCGTAGTCCAGCAGGCTCTTACGGATGCCGTAGTTGTTGCCCTCGATCTTTTCCTGGGCCTTGCGGATGGAGGAGGACAGCATTTTATGCTCGATCTGCTCGTTCTCCTGCACGCCGAGAGAGCGGAAAATGCCCATCAGGCGCTCCGATCCGAACAGGCGCATCAGGTCGTCCTCCAGAGAGATGTAGAACCGGGATTCTCCGGGATCCCCCTGACGTCCGGAACGTCCGCGCAGCTGGTTGTCGATACGGCGGGATTCGTGCCGCTCCGTGCCGATGATCTTTAATCCGCCCAGCTCCCTGGATATATCATCCAGCTTGATATCTGTACCACGGCCGGCCATGTTGGTGGCGATCGTCACCGCGCCGTGCACGCCGGCGTCCGCCACGATCTCCGCCTCCAGCTCATGGAATTTCGCGTTCAGCACTTTATGCGGGATGCCGCGCTTTTTCAGCATACCGCTCAAAAGCTCTGAGATATCGATGGTGATGGTGCCCACCAGAACCGGCTGCCCTTTTTTGTGCGCCTCCTCGATGGCGTCCACCACCGCGTGGTACTTCTCTTTCTTGGTCATGTACACGGCGTCCTCCAGATCCACACGCGCGATGGGCTTGTTGGTGGGGATCTCGATAACATCCATGCCGTAGATATCCCGGAACTCCTTTTCCTCTGTGAGAGCCGTACCGGTCATGCCGGCTTTCTTGGTGTATTTGTTAAAGAAATTCTGGAAAGTGATGGTGGCCAGCGTCTTGCTCTCCCGCTTCACCTTCACCTTTTCCTTCGCCTCAATGGCCTGGTGCAGGCCGTCCGAATAGCGGCGGCCCGGCATGATGCGGCCGGTAAATTCGTCCACGATCAGCACCTGGTCATCTTTCACCACGTAATCCTGATCCCGGAACATCAGATAGTTGGCGCGAAGCGCCAGATCCACATTGTGCTGGATCTCCAGGTTTTCCGCGTCTGCCAGGTTCTCGATCTGGAAGAATTTCTCCACCTTCTCCACGCCCTGCTGGGTTAAGGTGACCACCTTATCCTTCTCATTGACGATAAAGTCGCCGGTCTCCGTGATCTCCTCGCCCATGATGGCGGACATCTTTGTGACTTCGCCGCTGGCCTCGCCCTTCTGGAGCTGGTGTGCCAGAATATCTGCCACCTCGTACAGTTTGGTGGATTTTCCGCTCTGTCCGGAAATGATCAGCGGGGTGCGGGCCTCATCGATCAGCACCGAGTCCACCTCGTCGATGATGGCGTAGTGCAGGCCGCGCTGCACCAGCTGTTCCTTGTAGATCACCATGTTGTCGCGCAGATAGTCGAAACCGTCCTCGTTGTTGGTGATGTAAGTGATATCGCGATTGTACATCTCCCGGCGCTCATCGTTGTCCATCTCGTTGAGCACGCAGCCCACGGTGAGTCCCAGAAATTCATGGATCTTTCCCATCCACTCCGCATCGCGGTGCGCCAGATAATCGTTTACGGTGATGATATGAACGCCCTTGCCCTCCAGCGCGTTTAAGTACGCGGGCAGCGTGGACACCAGCGTTTTTCCTTCGCCGGTCTTCATCTCGGCGATGCGCCCCTGGTGCAGGATAATGCCGCCGATCAGCTGCACGCGGTACGGCTCCAGGCCGATGGCGCGCTTTGCCGCCTCCCGCACCACCGCGAACGCCTCCGGCAGGAGATCATCCAGCGTCTCTCCCTTTGCCAGACGGCCCTTGAACTCGTCCGTCTTTGCGCGCAGCTGCGCGTCTGAAAGCTCCTGCATGGCCGGGCGCAGAGACTCGATCTTCTGCACAAGGGGTTCGATCCGCTTTAATTCATGTTCACTGTGGGTACCAAATATTTTTGTAAAAACACTCATCCTGATCCTACTCCTGTATTTTACAGATAATATCTGCTTATTTTGCATACACTATAGGTTATTTTAACACCTCTGCGGGATTTAGACAACAAATATTTTTATAAACGAAATACGGCCTGTCCCGGAAAATACACATCCGGACAACAGGCCGTATCTGTTTTTCATCTATCTGGCTTTTGCACGGCGGGATCAAAGGCCCGCCCCTCTTTTTCTAAAATTCCGGCTCGATCAGACCGTAGGTGTTGCCTTTTCGCTTGTAAACCACGTTTACCTCCTCGGTCTCCGCGTTGCAGAACACAAAGAAATTGTGGCCCAGAAGCTCCATCTGGATGCACGCGTCCTCCGGGTACATGGGCTTGATGCCGAAGTGCTTGGTTCGGATGATCTGGATCTCCTCCGGCTCCGCGGCCGGTTCTTCCTTTTCGATAAATTCCCTGCGGAAATTGCTGCCCTCCTGATGCTTTGCGATCAGTTTATTTTTGTATTTCCGAAGCTGCCGCTCGATCACTTCCTCCACCAGGTCAATGGAAACATACATATCGTTGCTCACCTGCTCCGAGCGGATGATGTTGCCCTTCACCGGTATGGTAACCTCAATCTTCTGTCTTTCCTTCTCCACGCTCATGGTGACAATGATTTCTGTGTCAGGAGTAAAATATCTTTCCAGTTTGCCAAGTTTCTCGATAACGCTGTTGCGAAGTCCCTCCGAAACTTCAAGATTTTTGCCGCTAATCGTAAATCTCATAAAATCACTCCTTCTCTGTCTGTTTTTAAAAGATCGGACTTTGAATTGTCAGTTTCTTTTATGTGTCTACCATAGCACAGATTGGAAGATTTTTCAATTCTATTTTAGATTTGTTGATATCCAGTACACCAGCCCCAGCACGAATCCGGAAAAAACGCCGTACAGGATCACCGGGCCCGCGATGGTAAAAATCTTGCAGCCGATGCCGAACACCTGTCCCTCTTTCTGGAACTCGATGGCAGGCGCCGCCACAGAGTTTGCAAAGCCCGTGATGGGAACCAGCGTGCCCGCACCCCCAAACTTGGCCAGGCGCTGGTAAAGACCGCAGCCGGTCAATATCACGCTCAAGAGCACCAGAAGCACAGAGCACCAGGCTCCTGCTGTCTTTTTGTCCAGCCCCAGCCCGATCCCCGCGTTTAATATCGCCTGCCCCAGCAGACAGATGCAGCCGCCGGTCACAAACGCGTGCCACATATTTGTCCAGAGACTGTGCGTGGGAGTCACATTTTTTACGTATTCGTTATATTCTTTCTGTTTCTGTTCTTTCAAAACGTCTGTCATCCTTTTCGCCTCCTGCGTTGTATATTATGCCTCGCTTTTTGCCTGCCTCATTTCATGCCATACCGTGCCATTTGCTGCTATTTTGCGCCTTTCCCGCTTCCCCCGCATTTACCAGCGCATATAAAAATACAGCAGGCTCCCTGCTATTTTTCCAAGGGCAACGGCGATCACGATCAGGCTGTACCCTTTTACCAGCCCTATGCGCCGCGCAAACACCGGGAAGATATGGATCACTTCCGCCAGCGCCATGATCCAGCCGCCCACGTATATGCCGGCAGCCACCCCCATGATGGCCAGCCCCGGCCATCCCAGGCGGATCGGCGCCTGATATACCGTGAGAATGTCGCCGAAAAGTGCCCCCAGCAAAATGGCCGTCTCGTACAGCCGGGTGTGTACCGCCGTGTGAGATATCCCGGCAAATCTTGTGATGATCCCCAGCCCTACCAGCAGCGCCACAACCCCCGCCGCCACCAGGAACCCGCCGCCCAGTGCGCACAGGACAGCCACCGCGTAACCTGTCATCCGGCCCCGCCTCCCTTTCCGTTCCGCTCCGTCTGCTTTTCCGCGGCCGATCGGTTCTGCTCTGACGGCTTTTCCGTGGCCAATCGGTTCTTCCCTGCCTGCTTTTCCGAGGCTGATCGGTTCTGCTCTGACGGCTTTTCCGCGGCCAGTCTGTTTGGTCTCGTCCGTTTTTCCGTGACCGATCTGTTTGGCCCCGCCTGTTTTTCCGAGGCCGGTTTGTGGCGGCTGGCTTCCAGGATGGTTTTGTTGACGTCATCCTCGTAGGTGCGCATCTGCACCTCCAGCGGCGTGGGATCCGCCGTCAGCTTTTTCCCCGCGAAGTGATTGAAAAATACAATGATCCCGATGCCCAGCCCAAAAGAATACGCCAGTTCCAGCACCGTGAACCCGTCTGACGCGCGCCCGGTAAATAGCTGGTACAGCTGCCCGAACAGGCCGGTCACATCCACATCATTGTTGAACGTCATAATGGAAAAGGCGGCCCCGAAAAAGCTGAGCACGCACACGGCCGCCGTCTTGCACCACGCCGCCGCGCTGTTTTTCGGAGACGGCTTTTCATACGTGATGATAAAATCGGATTCCCCCACAGAATTGATCTCCAGGTTCGGCATTTCCTGATGGATGCGCGCGATCACCTCCATCACCGATTTTGTGTACCGCCCGGGCCGCGGTCCAACCGCATCCGGCAGCGCCATCACCTTCACTTTATTTTCAATCTCCCGGTTCGCGCACGAGATCTGTGCGATATCTTTCAGATATACTTTTTGATCGTGCACGCCCACATTCTGGTCAATCTTTAAATACAGGGTGTCCACCGGCGTCACCTCCCGCGGGAACAGATCCCGTCTTTTGCAGGAACAGATCCCGTCTTTTTTCATTAGTATCCGCCGCTTTGCAAATAATATGCGCCGTATTCTGGAAATCCTGTACACTGCCCTCAGAAAATTCTGTGCAACGCACCTTGGATGTTCTGTGCGCCGCAATACAGATCCTACCGGATGGCGTCCCGCATTTTCTTCAGGATCCGTTTTTCCATTCTGGAAACCTGCACCTGGGTGCGCCCCATCATGTCCGCCACCTGCGCCTGTGTCTTGTCGCTGAAATAGCGCATACAGATCAGGAAGTGCTCCTCCGGCTCCAGCGTGTCCAGCACCTCCCGCAGCACCATGCGGTCCAGGATTTTTTCATTCATATTTTCTTTTTCCTCGATGCGGTCCTCCAGATAGATGGCCGTGCCATCCCCCTGATATACGGGCTTCTGCAGGGATTCCACATCCGCGGCCGCCTCCATGGCCATCACAATGTCCTCCCCCGGAATCCCCGTCTCCCGCGTCAGTTCCTCCACCGTGGGCTCTCTGCCCAGCGCCTTTTCCAGCTTTTCCCGCGCGGCGGATGTGCGGTGGGCCGTCTCCTTCAGAGATCGGCTCACTTTGATCATCCCGTCGTCCCGCAGAAAGCGCTTGATCTCCCCGGCTATCATAGGCACGGCGTAGGTGGAAAATTTTACATCAAAGGAAAGATCAAAATGATCGATGGCCTTCAAAAGCCCGATGGATCCGATCTGAAACAGATCCTCCGTCTCTGTACCTCTCCCTGCAAAGCGTTTCACGATTGTGTAAACAAGTCCCAGATTTTCTTCTACCAATTGTTCTCTTGCAGCTTTATCCCCCTGGTGTGCTCTCTCAATTAACCATTGGGTGTGCTCCATCTAAGACTTCCTTTCAATCCATATATTCGCCGGCCACGCGGCCGATCTTCTTTTTCATCCGCACAGTGGTGCCCTCCCCGGGAGCGGATATCACCTGCACCTCGTCCATGAACGCCTCCATAAACGCGAACCCCATGCCGGAACGCTCGGAGTCCGGCTTTGTGGTAAACAGCGGCTCCATGGCTTTGGCCACATCCTCTATGCCGCGCCCTTTATCCGTCACGGCGAGAAACAGCTCCTGCCCCTCGATCCGGCAGTGCACCGTGATCTTGCGCACTTCGTTTTCATAGCCGTGCACGATGGCGTTGGTGACGGCCTCGGAGAGCGCCGTCTTCACATCCGCCACCTCCTCCAGCGTGGGATTCAGCTGTGTCATAAACGCCGCCACGGCAACCCGCGCAAAGCTCTCGTTGCAGGAACGGCTGTCAAATTCAATCATCATTTCATTCGTCTGTTCCATATGCTTCCCCTCTCAAAAATTAGCAGCTGCTCTCATAAATATCGATCATCTTATAAATACCCGAAAGGGTGAGGATCCTGTGGATGCGGTCGTTTACGTTCACCGCGATCACCGCCCCGCCCATAAAGCGCATATTTTTGTACCGCCCCATGATCATCCCGATCCCGGAACTGTCCATAAAATGGGTTCTCTGGAAATCAAAAATGATCCTCCGGATATTTCTGTTTTCGATCAGCCTGTCCGAACCTTTCTTTATCTTTTCCGCCATGTGGTGATCCAGCTCCGCCGGCACGCGGACCGTCAGGTCTGTCCCGTCTATCCTGAAAAAATCTTCCATGCAAAATGCATCCCCTTTCCTTATTTTCTTCCCTTTTTCTGCCTCTGCACTGCCTTCTGCGCCGCTCGGCTGTATGCTTTGCCGTTTAACTGCCGCCATGGCACCAGAAAAGGACCCGGAAAGCCTGTGGTTTTCCGAGTCCTCCATTTCGAGGTTCCTCTGTGCGTATATCAGGTATTTTATCCGGGAAACGGATTCTTTCCTTTCTCACCAGATCCTCTCACCATATCTGCACGCCGTTATCCGCATAGCCGTCCTGCACCGTGCCGTCTGTGTAGCCGTCCTGCACTGTGCCGTCCGCATAGCCATCCTGCGGCAGGGTATCTGTGTACGTATCCTGCCATGACATGTCGTCCTGCGCGCCATAGTCCCCATTGTCCTGGGCGCCGTAGACGTCCCCGTTCGCCGTGTCCGCTCCCTGGGCTGTGCCGTCCGCGTTCGTCTCCTGCGTCCCTTCCGTGAGCGCCCTTGTCAGCACCGCCTGATCCTGTATGTACTGCTGGAGCGTCTGCTGCTGCGCCGGGAACCGGCGGATCGTCTCCGCGAAAACGCGGTCTGAGTTGGTGTAGTCCCCCTGGTTAAAATAGGCGAACGCCAGATACTGCCAGGCGTCGTACTGCGTGGGGTCTGTCTCGGTGGCCTGGGTGAGTTTTTCCACCGCGGTGGGGTAGTCCCCCTGCGCGTAGGCCACGGTGCCGTCCTGGTACTGCGCCTGGTAGATGGTGGACTTCACGCTGGCCATGATGGTGTCATACAGCAGCTTCCCGTTTCCATCCAGGCTGTCCGGGTTCACATCCGCCAGCTCGGTGCCCGCCCCCGTCTGATCCCCGCTGGTAAATTTCGCCGCGGCGGCCAGGATCTTGTCGTAGCCCGCGGCTTTTTCCTCCGCGGCGGTGCGCTCGGACTCCACCTCGTCCACATTGGCCTGGTATTCCTCGATCACGCCCTCCAGCTCTTTCACCCGCGCGCTCTCCGAGGCCAGCTTGGTGTTTGCGTCCGTCACCTGCTGGTTGGCGCTCTGGTTGATCTTGTGCGTGTTTGCCGGGATCGCCAGGAACCAGATAAACGCAGCTCCCAGAGCAAAACCAAAAAAGATGTTTAAAAAAGTGGCCACGTTGGAACTGTCCCGAAAGGGCGTGGGCTGGATGATCATATCGTTCCCGCTCATGTAGGTGGTGGGCCCCAGCAGTTTCTTCTCTTTCGGTTCTTCCGGCGTGATATGCCGCTTAAATTTCTTCGTATTCAGATTTGTGCCCACCCCGGTGGCCTCCTCCACCTCATGCAGGTACCGCAGGGTGGTGGTGTTAGTTGCATCGATCCGGGCGGCGCGCTTCAGCAGCCTCCGGGCTTTTTCATACTCCTCCTGCTTCAGGTAGATCAGGGCGAGCAGATGATACCCGTTGATAAGGTTCGGGTTCTGGGCCAGGATCCGCTTCAATTGAAGCACCGCCATGTCCTCGTCCCCGTGCCGGCAGTAGGCGAGCGCCTGATTGTACTTGCGGATGGACAGATTGATGCTGTCCAGCTTGTTCTGGCTGGCCTGCAGCTTCGCAATATAATCGTTCGCCGCGTTTTCCTCCGGCATGATGTTCTTGCTGATGACCCACTCGCTCAGGGCCGCCACCACTTCGCCCGTCTCATAATACACAAGGCCCAGCAGATTGCGGGCGTCTATGTTTTCTTTGTTAAACTTCAGGCTGCGCTTCAGGCAGGAGATCGCCCCCGAAAGATCGCGGACGCTGGCCTTTTCCAGCCCCTCGTTATACAGCAGGTTGGAGATGCGCCCCACTCTTTTTAATATGGATACATCCGCCCCGCAGCCGCTGCAGTAATCTATGGAAGATAACGGTGTGCCGCAGTATATGCATTTCATACCCCATCCCCCTTATTTTCGCTTGTTCTTTTCTTCTTGCAGCATTTCTTTCAGTATATCCGTGATATCCGTAAAATCCCGTTTGTAAATGGCGTCCTCCGCCTCGTTCACATCCAGGCTGGGATGAAACTTCTTCAGTTCTTCTTCGTAATTGATCATTTATACTTCTCCTCTATGATAGCCTTGATCTCGCCCACCAGGTACAGGCTGCCCACACAGAATAAAAGGCCGTTTTCCCGCTTCCGGTGCGCCTCGGCAAACGCCTCCCCCACATCCTTTACAGCGCTCACCGGCACCTGGGTATACTTCGAAAAGACCTCCGCCAGCTTCTCTGCCGGCACCACGCGCGAGCCGTTGATCTGCGTCACCACCACTTCCGCCAGTTTTCCGGTGCGGCAGATGGTGCCGATCATCCGCTCATAATTTTTGTCCGCCACGGCGGAGAACAGCAGAACCACGCGCCGCCCGTCCTCCACATCCATCAGCGTGCGCACAAATTCCCGCACGCCGTCCGCGTTGTGAGCGCCGTCCACAATGACCCCAGGCAGCACTGTCTCCATGCGCCCCGGCCACCGGGCCGTCTTCAGCGCCTCCGCCCGTTTTTCATGGGAGATCCCGTGACGCGGATCGATCACCTCCATGGCGAGCAGCGCCAGAGAGGCGTTCTCCGCCTGATAATCCGCCGGGTACGGCACCGTGAAGACTCTATGTTCATAATACCCAACATTCAGCTTAAAATCAATGCTTTTATCGGTTTTCCCGCAAATTTGGTACAGAAAGCAGGAAAGTCCCAGCGCCGGCGCCCCCATTTTCTGCGCCGCGCTGCAGATGACCTCGCGCGCCGATTCGTCCGACGCATCGTAGATCACCGGCACCCCCGCCTTGATGATGCCCGCTTTTTCCCAGGCGATCTTTGCCACCGTGTCGCCCAGATATTCCGTGTGATCCAGGCTGATGGATGTGATGATCACCGCTATGGGGTGCTCCACGGTGTTTGTGGCGTCCAGCCGGCCGCCCAGCCCGGTCTCCATCACCAGGTACTCCACGCCGCGTTTCTGAAAGATTACCATGCCCATGGCAAACAGGATCTCAAAATAGGCCGGGTGCGCGAAGCCGTCCGCCATCATCGCCTGAATGGCCGCCCACACTTCCTCGTAGGCCTCCAGAAATTCCTGGTCGGACACCGGCACTTCATTGATCTGAAAGCGCTCGTTGATCTTCACCAGATGGGGCGAGGTAAACAGCCCTGTCTTTTTTCCGCCCGCCACCAGCATGGCCGACAAAAAGGCGCACACGGATCCTTTTCCGTTGGTGCCCGCCACATGGATGATCTTCATGCCGCGCTCCGGCCTTCCCAGGCGCTCCATCAGCTCCACCGTGTTGCCCGGCTCGTTTTTGGATGTAAATTTCGGAACACTTTCTATATAGCTTACCGCTTCCTCATATGTCATAATCTGCCTCCCAAAAGGACGTTGTTTTGTCCTATTTCATTATCATATCCAGTCCGGCCGGTTATTGCAAGCAATTTTTTTCGCGCGATCCGTGCGCGATTCGACAGAAGCGCGTCACAGCACCTTGCTCAGGAACGCCTTCAGCCGCTCGTTCTTCGGATTGCTGAAAAATACCTGCGGCGGCGCCTCCTCCAGGATCTGCCCTTCCGCCATAAACAGCACGCGGTGCGCCACTTCCCGCGCAAAGCCCATCTCGTGGGTCACCACCACCATGG
>CANRKY010000071.1 GCA_947631355.1 uncultured Marvinbryantia sp. | reverse complement strand
GTGACGGCCATCAAGAATGTGCCAAAGAACGTAAGTGTAAAGAAGGGAAAGACCTACACACTGAAGCCGAAGTTCTCGCCTGCGGGGAGCAGCGGAACCTTGAAGTATACTTCCTCCAACAAGAAAGTGGCCACTGTGAACGCAAAGGGAAAAATTACGGCGAAGAAGAAGGGAACCGCCATTATAACGGTACAGACAGGCAAGATCAAAGTCACCTGTAAGGTAACAGTAAAATAAAACCTTTTTATAATCGCTGAAAAATTCTGCAATGCTGGCGTTCAGGCGGGTGGAAGAAACGTTTGCCGGAGAAGCTCATAATTTTCACTGATGTCCATCTTGTTATTGCTAGATTAACAGCGTATAATATAAAGGAATAGTTTTCGTATATTAAAATCAAACTATGCGAAAGCGAAACAAGGGAGAAAAAATTATGAACACAAAAACCAGGCACGCACTTCTTATTTTCACCATGTTCCTGTTTTCGCTGTTTTTACTGCCCGGCAGCCGGGCAGAGGCCGCTTCCGTAAAGATCAGGCTGAACAAATCTTCTGTGACCCTTTATACCAACGGTACAAAAACAGTCAAATTAAAGGCAACGGTCACCGGCAGCAAGGGGAAAGTCACATGGAGCAGCAGCGATAAAAAAGTTGCCACAGTCAGTTCCTCCGGCAAGGTCACAGCCAAAAAGACCGGTACGGCCATTATCACCGCAAAAGCCGGGACAAAAACCGCGAAATGCAAAGTCACGGTGAAAAAGTGCCCCGTGAAGATCAGGCTGAACAAATCTTCCGCGACCCTTTATACCAACGGTACAAAAACGGTCAAATTAAAGGCAACGGTCACCGGCAGCAAGGGGAAAGTCACATGGAGCAGCAGCAATAAAAAAGTTGCCACAGTCAGTTCCTCCGGCAAGGTCACGGCGAAAAAGGCCGGGACGGCCACGATCAGCGCCAAAGTTGGCGGGAAAACCGCAAAATGTAAGATCACGGTAAAAAACCAAATCCCTGCGAGAAAGCTGAAAATTGCGGTGGCGTACAGTGCTTCCGGGGACGCGGATTCCGCAAAGGCGGCGCTGCAGTACGCGGGGGCTTCCGTGGACATTGTCCAAGACTGCAAGGTAAAGGATTATGATGGCCTGGTGATCCCAGGTGGGGTGGATATTGACCCGGCGCGGTATAAAGCGAAAAACAAGGGGAGCGTGGGGATTAATAAAAACCTAGACCGTCTGCAATTTGCGCTGATCGACAAATTTGTGAAAGCCGGGAAACCCGTTTTTGGCATTTGCAGGGGACTACAGTTGATAAATGTATATTTTGGGGGCACATTGAAACAGGATATCGCCAATCATCGCGGCCTGTACCATGCCACCACGATCGTAAAGAACTCCCGGCTGGGAAAATTATATGGGAGTTCTCTGCAGGTGATAAGCTACCATCATCAGGCGGCAGACAAGATCGGGAATGGGCTTAAGGTGACACAGCGTGCGTCCGATAATAATGTAGAGGGGCTTGAGCATAAAACGCTTCCGGTGATGGGTGTGCAATGGCACCCGGAATGTATGGGCAGCACCGGGCAGATCGTGCTAAAAGAATTTCTCATGATATGCCAACAGTAGCGGGACGGTAAAAATTAGCCATTTTTCGACAATTAAGCGATATGAGAACAGGCAGTGTACAGAGAAAAAGTGCACTGTCTGTTTTTCTATCTATCTTATCCTATCCCATCAAAATCGGAGGGATGACACGGTCTGGATGTCGGTCCCTCACCGTAAGAATCATCTTGCCGCATAGGGTTTTTTATGCTAAAATGGAACAGAAGCAAGGGTAGGATGTCAATATTTCCAGCAAAAAGCAGATAGACAAATTCAGCGATATGCTGCGAAAGTGTAAAAACATTCCCAATAAAAAGAATCAGGGAGGTGGTCACCATGCCAGGGCTTTTGATGAAGCGGGAAATTATTCATAAAGCGAATACGGAGGCTGTCCTCCTGTTAGAGGAATCGCTTGGAAACGACCTGGTGGAAATCATCCTCTACGGCTCCTGTGCCAGGGGAGACTATACTGACGATTCGGATATTGACATTGCCATTTTGACAAAATGCGGTCGAATAGAAGCCCGAAAATATGAAGATGCTCTTGACCGGATTTCTACAATATTAGCTATGAAATATTTGGTAGTCATCAATTTCGTATGTCTGCCCTATGGAGAATTTCTGGAGAAAAAAACGTGGTATGGCTATTTCCATAACATAGACCGAGAGGGGAAAGTTCTATATGGATCATGAACATTTTAATCTCGCAAAAATACGTTTAGAACGCGCACAGGAACTTCTTAAGGAAGCAGAATCTTTATTGCAAAACAACTTCTATAAATCAGCAAATAACAGAGCCTATTACGCAATAGAAAAGGGTGTTAAAGCGCTCTTAGCCACCAAACAAATAGACACACAGACACATAGCGGAGTGCTGAAACAATTCAATATCTTTTTCATCAGACAAGGAAATACTGAGTTTACTCCAGATGATTATCAATTAATCGCAAAAGCAGAGCGGATTCGCAGCACTTCAGATTATGATGATTTTTATATCGCCAGCAAAGAAGAAGCTAAAAATCAGCTTCTCAATGCAACATATTTTGTGAATAAGGTACAGAATTATCTAAATCTAGAATGACAACAATTAAGAGCATGAGAACAGGCAGTGTACAGAGAAAAAGTACGCTGCCTGTTTTTCTATCTATTTTATCCTATCCCATCAAAATCGGAGGGATGATCCCTAACTTTTCAAGATTGTGAAAACTGGTTTTTCTTGACATCTTCCCGGAAATCTATAAAAATAAGAGTATCGAAAACAGTACTTACATGGAGAAACTGTTATGAAGAAAAGAAAACACATCGTCAGCAATGTGCTCCCCGGAAGCATCGCGGAGGAACTGGAGATCGCCAGAGGGGACGAGCTGGTATCTGTAAATGGAACAGAAATTGGGGACATTCTGGACTACCATTATCTGTGCAATGAAGAATACCTGATGGTGCTCATCCGCAAGCCGAACGGGGAAGAGTGGGAGCTGGAGATTGAAAAGGAGTTTGAGGAGGATCTGGGCCTGGAGTTTGAAAACGCCTTCATGGACGAATACCGCTCCTGCTGCAACAAGTGCATTTTCTGCTTCATCGACCAGATGCCAAAGGGCATGCGAAAGACGCTGTACTTTAAGGACGATGATTCCCGGCTCTCGTTTTTGCAGGGAAATTATATCACCCTCACCAATTTAAGTGAATCGGATATGGAGCGCATCATCCGCTATCACCTGGAGCCCATCAATATCTCGTTTCACACCATGGACCCGCAGCTGCGCTGCAAAATGCTGAACAACCGCTTTGCCGGGGAGGCCCTGAAAAAGGCGGACAGGCTTGCCAAAGCGGGCATCGAGATGAACGGGCAGATCGTTTTGTGCAAAGGGATCAACGATGGGGATCAGCTGGAACACTCCATCGCCGCGCTGACCAAATATCTGCCGCACCTAAAAAGCGTGTCCGTGGTGCCGGTGGGGCTCACCCGGTTCCGGGAGGGGCTGTATCCCCTGGAGCCGTTTACCGCGAAGGACGCGGAGCGGGTGCTGGAGGCGATCCATCGCTGGCAGAGGAACTTATATCAGATATACGGCACCCATTTTGTGCACGCGGGGGATGAGTGGTATTTGCTTGCAGGGCGGGATCTGCCCCCGGAGGAGACCTACGACGGCTACCTTCAGCTGGAAAACGGGGTGGGGATGATCCGCCTGTTCCTTACAGAGGTGCGGGAAGAATTAAACGGGCGCGCAGGCGATGCGCGCGAGCATGAGCTTTCCATCGCCACGGGCGTTCTGGCCGCGCCGTACCTGGAGGAGGCCGTGGGGGAGCTGCAGAAAAAATATCCGGGCGTAAAGGTGCACATCCATGCGGTGAAAAATGCATTTTTCGGCGAGCGCATCACAGTGGCCGGCCTGCTCACGGGGCAGGACATCCTGGCTGCCCTGCGGGGGAAAACCCTGGGGGAGCGCCTGCTGCTGCCGGGCTGCATGTTCCGCAGCGGGGAGGAGATCTTTTTGGATGACATTTCCTTAAATGAACTGGAGATGGCTTTACAAATTCATGCATGTATTGTAAAATCAAGCGGAAAGGACTTTGTGCGGGCATTGCTGCTGGAAGAACAGAGCGCAGGCGAGGACGTGCACAAGTATGAGGTGACATTAGATTGAGTAAACCGATCGTAGCAATCGTGGGAAGGCCGAATGTGGGAAAATCCACCTTGTTTAACGCCCTGGCGGGGGAAAATATCTCCATCGTAAAAGACACGCCCGGCGTTACCAGGGATCGCATCTACGCGGATGTGGAATGGCTGAATTATAACTTTACACTTATTGATACCGGCGGCATAGAGCCGGACAGCAGCGACATTATCCTGTCGCAGATGCGGGAACAGGCGCAGATCGCCATCGATACGGCGGATGTGATCATTTTCCTGGTGGATGTGCGCCAGGGGCTGGTGGACGCGGACGCGAAAGTGGCGGATATGCTGCGCCGCTCGAAAAAGCCTATTGTGCTCACCGTGAATAAGGCGGATCAGTACGAGAAAGCCATGCCGGACGTATATGAATTTTATAATCTGGGGATTGGGGACCCGGTACCAATCTCCGCTGCCGGAAAGCAGGGGATCGGGGATATGCTGGACATTGTGGTGGGATATTTCCCGGATAAGGATCTGGACGAAACGGAAGACGACCGCCCGCGCATCGCGGTGGTGGGAAAGCCAAACGTGGGGAAATCTTCCATCATCAATAAGCTGCTGGGGGAAAACCGGGTGATCGTCTCGGACATCGCGGGGACCACCAGGGACGCCATCGACACGGCCGTCACCTGGGAGGGCCGGGAGTATGTTTTTATCGACACGGCGGGCCTGCGCAGAAAAAGTAAGGTCAAAGAGGAACTGGAGCGCTACAGCATCATCCGCACGGTGACGGCGGTGGATCGCGCCGATGTGGTGGTGGTGGTGATTGATGCGCTGGAGGGTGTCACGGAACAGGACGCGAAGATCGCGGGGATTGCCCACGACCGCGGCAAGGGGATCCTGATCGCTGTCAATAAATGGGACGCCATTGAAAAGGACGACAAGACCATTTACAAATACACGGAAAAGATCCGGGAAACGCTGGCTTATATGCCCTACGCGGAGATCATGTTCGTCTCCGCGCAGACCGGGCAGCGCCTCCCAAAGCTGTTCAGTATGATCGATATGATCATTGAAAATCAGTCTATGCGCATAGCGACGGGGGTGCTCAATGAGATCCTCTCCGAGGCCGTGGCGCTGCAGCAGCCGCCCTCGGACAAGGGACGGCGCCTGAAGCTGTATTACATCACCCAGGTGTCGGTGAAGCCGCCCACCTTTGTGATCTTTGTGAACGACCGGGAGCTGATGCATTATTCTTACACCCGCTACCTGGAAAATAAGATTCGGGATACCTTCGGATTTCGGGGCACGCCTCTGAAATTCATCATCCGGGAACGAAAGGAAAGGGAAAAATAATGGGAATACGGATCCTGTGTCTGGCTGTGGGCTATGTGTTCGGCCTTTTCCAGACCAGCTATATCATCGGACGGATGCACGGGATTGACATCCGGGAGTACGGCAGTGGGAACGCAGGCACCACCAATATGATGCGCACCATGGGGACGAAGGCCGGCGTGCTGACCTTTTTCGGGGACAGTTTAAAATGTGTGTTTGCGGTGCTTTTTATCCGTCTCCTGTTCGGGAAAAGCCACGGGGACATCCTGCCGCTGCTCACCATTTACACGGCGGCCGGCGTGATCCTGGGACACAATTTCCCGTTTTATCTAAAATTTAAGGGAGGAAAGGGCATCGCGGCCACGGCGGGCCTGGTGACAGTTCTTCACCCGATCACTTTTTTTGGCGGGCTGATCACCTTTTTTACGGTGTTTTTCATCACACACTATGTATCTTTGGGTTCCCTGCTGATCTATCTGGGCCTCTTGATCGAACTGCCCATCATCGGGCAGATGGGGCTTTTGCACATGGAACAGCGGTATCTCACGGAAATGTACATCGTGGCAGCGCTGCTGGCATTTATGGCGTTTTATAAGCATCGGGAGAATATCCGGCGGCTGATTTCCGGCACGGAGCGAAAAACTTATCTCACAAAGAAAAGCGAGAGCTGAGGAGGGAGTATCTTATGGCAAAGATCGGGATCATCGGAGCGGGCAGCTGGGGCATCGGCCTGTCTGTGCTGCTGCACAACAACGGGCATGAAATAAGCGTCTGGTCCATCTTAAAAGAAGAAATTGAAATGCTGAATGAAAAGCGGGAGCACGTGACAAAGCTGCCCGGCGTAAAACTGGCGGAGGACATCTATTTCACGGACGATCTGCAGGAGATCACCGCCGGAAAGGATGTTCTGATCCTGGCAGTTCCATCCCCCTACACCAGAAGCACCTGCAAGATGATGAAGGGGCTGGTGAAGGACGGACAGATCGTAGTGAATGTGGCGAAGGGGATCGAGGAGGGCACGCTGTGCACCCTCACCGATATCATAGAGGAGGAGCTGCCCGGCGTGAACGCGGCGGTGCTGTCCGGGCCCAGCCACGCGGAGGAAGTGGGCCGCGGCCTTCCCACCACCTGTGTGGTGGGCGCTCACGACAAAAAGACAGCCCAGTACCTGCAGCAGATCTTTCTCAGCCCGGTGTTCCGCGTGTACACAAGCGCGGATATGCTGGGGATCGAGCTGGGCGGCGCCCTGAAAAACGTGATCGCCCTTGCCGCGGGCACGGCGGACGGCCTGGGCTACGGGGACAACACGAAGGCGGCGCTGATCACCCGGGGGATCGCGGAGATCGCGCGGCTGGGCATGGCGATGGGCGGAAAGGCCGAGACGTTTTACGGCCTCACCGGCATCGGCGACCTGATCGTCACCTGCGCCAGCGTGCACAGCAGGAACCGCAAGGCGGGCTACCTGATCGGGCAGGGATATTCCATGGAGGAAGCCATGGCGGAGGTAAAGATGATCGTGGAGGGCGTCTATTCGGCAAAGGCGGCCCTGGCCCTCTCAAAAAAATACGGGATCGAGATGCCCATTGTGGAGCAGGTGAACAAAGTGCTGTTTGAGGGAAAGCGCGCGGACGAGGCAGTGCGGGAACTGATGCTGCGTGGCCCGAAAGAGGAGAGCGGAGAGACCGGCTGGCAATAAAAATCTTTTTGTGATTTTGTATATTTTTCTTGACGGTATGGACGGAATGGTGTATAGTTTTACTGATGTACTTTAAACCGCTAAAGCGACAATACAAAAAGCGGGCGCGAGAGTACAAAAAACAAAGAAAAGAGGAGAATAGGATGAAAAAAGTAGTTTCAAAAGTACTTGCAGTCAGCATGGCTGTTTCTATGGCTGCAGGGTTCGGCACAGTTGCAAATGCAGAGGATACCACATATAATGTAGGTATTTGCCAGCTGGTTCAGCACGAGGCGCTGGATGCGGCTACCCAGGGCTTCAAAGACGCCCTCACCGAGAAACTGGGCGACAAAGTGGTATTTGACGAGCAGAACGCTTCCGGCGATCCGGCTACCTGCGCGACCATCGTAAACCAGTTCGTATCCAACGGCGTGGATCTGATCCTTGCAAACGCTACTCCGGCGCTGCAGGCAGCGGTGGCCGGCACGGCGGATATCCCCATCCTGGGCACATCCATTTCCGTGTACAGCGTGGCTCTGGACATCAAAGATGAAGACTGGACAGGCGCCAGCGGCATCAACGTTTCTGGTACTTCCGATCTGGCTCCCCTGGATCAGCAGGCGGCTATGTTCGCGGAGCTGCTCCCGGATGTAAAGACCGTAGGTCTGCTTTCCTGCTCCGCAGAGGCGAACTCCGCGTACCAGGTGGCGACAGTGAAGGCCGCTCTGGAAGAAGCGGGCGTTACCTGCAAGGAATACACCTTTGCTGACACAAACGATATCGCTTCTGTGACAACGCAGGCTGTCTCTGAGGTGGAGGCTCTCTACATCCCCACAGACAACGCGGCGGCGTCCAACACAGAGATCATCAACAACATCTGCGAGCCGGCAGGCATCCCGGTGATCACCGGTGAGGAAGGCATCTGCAAAGGCTGCGGTATCGCCACACTTTCCATCAGCTACTATGACCTTGGCAAGACCACGGGCGAGATGGCTGCGGAAATCCTGGAAGACGGCGCGGATGTGAGCACCATGGAAGTTCGTTTCGCACCGGAGTTTGTGAAGAAGTATGTTCCCTCCAGATGCGAGGCGCTGGGCATCACGATCCCGGATGACTACGAGGCGATCGAGGAGGAGTAATCCGCAATTAAAAATGGATCAATAACGCACTGCGGCGGGAGCGGTTCACCCCGCCGCGCCGCAGGCGAAAATCCTGTGGTAATGTGCCGAGGCACATTCTTTTTTTATGATGGGAGGAAAACAGACTGTGAATATTGGATCACTGATCAATGCACTTCCCGGAGCCTGTGCGCAGGGCTTGATCTGGGGCATTATGGCAATCGGCGTATATATAACCTACCAGATCCTGGATCTGGCGGACCTGACGGTGGACGGCACCATGTGTACCGGCGGAGCGGTCTGCGTCATGATGATGCTGAACGGATATTCCCTGCCGGTATCTCTGATCTGTGCTTTTCTGGCGGGCCTGCTGGCGGGATTTGCCACCGGATTTTTGCACACGGCCATGGGGATCCCGGCTATCCTGGCAGGTATCCTGACACAGCTCGGCCTGTATTCCATCAATCTGCGCGTTATGCTGGGCAAGGCAAACCAGGCGATCAATGTGAACAATTATCCGCTGATCGTTTCCCTGCGGAATATCCGCGATGTGCCGCTGTACAAAAACGCGATCTTCGTTGTGCTGGTCTTTGTGCTGGTGATCGTTCTGGTGCTGTACTGGTTTTTCGGCACGGAACTGGGCTGCGCGATCCGCGCCACAGGCTCCAATCCCAGCATGTCCCGGGCACAGGGCATCAACACCAACATGAACAAGATCATCGGCCTGATGCTTTCCAACGGCATTGTGGCGCTGGCAAGCGCACTGCTGGCACAGTACCAGGGGTTTGTGGATATCAACATGGGGCGCGGCGCCATCGTGATCGGCCTGGCGGCAGTGATCATCGCGCAGGTGATCTTCGGCAAGCTGACGCACAACTTTGCCACAAAGCTGCTGGCGGTTGCGGCCGGGGCTGTGATCTATTACATCGTCATCCAGTTCGTGCTGTGGCTGGGTCTGAACGCCAACGACCTGAAGCTGCTCTCCGCACTGGTAGTTGCCATATTCCTTTCTGTTCCGAGGCTGAAGGAAAAATACCTGAACGGGCTGATGAAAAAAGGAGGTGCCGGCCGTGCTTAAGATCGTTGGAGTAAAAAAGACATTTAACGCGGGGACGGTCAATGAAAAGCGGGCGCTTGTGGGAATTGACCTCACCTTGAACGAAGGGGATTTCGTGACGGTGATCGGCGGAAACGGGGCCGGGAAATCCACCACACTGAACGCCATCGCGGGCGTGTGGCTCGTAGATGAGGGCGAGATCATCATTGACGGCATCAATGTGACGCGACTGCCGGAGTATAAGAGGGCAAAATATCTGGGGCGTGTGTTCCAGGATCCCATGACCGGCACGGCTGCGAGCATGCAGATCGAGGAAAATCTGGCGCTTGCGTCCAGACGGGGCCTGCCCCGCACCTTAAAGAGCGGGATCAACGCGGCGGAGCGGGAGCGCTACAAGGAAAAGCTGAAGATCCTGGATCTGGGCCTGGAGGACCGCCTGACCACAAAGGTGGGTCTGCTTTCCGGCGGCCAGCGCCAGGCGCTGACGCTGCTGATGGCCACCTTGAAAAAGCCGAAGCTATTGCTTCTGGATGAGCACACGGCCGCGCTGGATCCGAAAACCGCGGCGAAGGTGCTGGAGGCCACGGACAAGATCATCGCCAGGGACAACCTGACGGCCATTATGATCACCCATAACATGAAAGACGCCATTGCCCACGGCAACCGTCTGATCATGATGCACGAGGGGCGGATCATCTACGATGTGTCCGGCGAGGAAAAGCAAAAGCTGCATGTCTCCGATCTGCTGGCGAAATTCGAGCAGGCAAGCGGCGATGAATTTGCAAACGACAGGATGATACTTGCATAAGCATTATGTATAAAGATAGTGGTGAGGGGATTATCGCAGGATAGTCCCCTTGTTGCGGCAAAAAATATATATTTATGCTGGATAGTAAGACAGTTATGTGCTATAATTTTAGATACTATCAATTATGATATGATTTATCGAAATCTATTTGTACGAAAGGCGGGTGAGCAATTGGAAAACTATACCAAGTATAAGTTAAAAGGGAATGACGAGCTGGCCTCCCTGCTGGAGGGGAAGGATCATCTGTTTGTCGTTGCCTGCAACAAATGCTTTAAGGAATTTGTGACCATTGACGAACCAGACGGCGGCGAGTTTGAAAAATTTGCCGCGGAAAACGGAAAAACAATCACGGGCAGCATGACGGTTGACTTCCTGTGCAACACGGCGCAGACGGAAAAGAAGATCCTGGATGCTGTACCGGAAGGCACGGAGTACATCGCGGTGGTTTCCTGCGGCCTGGGCGTCCAGATCGTTGCGGACCTCACAAAGAAACCGGTCATCGCGGCGGCCAACTCTCTGAACTACAGAGGGCACCACGGCATGGCGCTGACGAAGAAGGCCTGCGATGCGTGCGCACAGTGCTATCTGAATATCACAGGAGGGATCTGTCCCATCGTGGACTGCTCCAAGAGCCTGGTGAACGGCCAGTGCGGCGGCGCAAAGAACGGCAAGTGCGAAGTGGATCCCAACAAGGACTGCGCCTGGGAAAAGATACATAAAAGGCTGGAAAAGCAGGGGCGCCTGGAAGAATTTGTGAACCAGCCGGTTCAGATGCGCGATTTCTCCAAAGTGGACTTTAAGTTTGTAAACGAGTATGTAAAATCCATCCGGGAAAACAGGCTGGACGGCTAT
>CANRKY010000070.1 GCA_947631355.1 uncultured Marvinbryantia sp. | reverse complement strand
CCGGTGTGGGTTCCGGCGTCGGTTCCGGTGTGGGTTCGGGCGTCGGCTCTGGTGTGGGCTCCGGTGTCGGTTCCGGTGTGGGAACAGCTTCTTCCGGTTTCACGCCGATCATCACCGGCTGTGTGTTTGTCACATGAACCTTCTGCGCATATAGACTGGCACTGCCCATATACTGGATCTCCGGCGTGCCGTCCTGCATCTCGCCGTTCTGCGCGCTGTTGTCCTGCTGCCCCTCATCCGGAACCACCAGGCCAACTTCCGCGTAGTATTCGCCGGCAGGCACCGACACCGTGCCGATCAGCACGTTGCCATCCGCATCTTTTGTGACATCCGATCCGCTGAAGATCTGCTGCGTGCCTGACAGCACAAGATCGATAATGTGATCGGACGCCACATCAGACCAGTTTACATCCACGCTCTGCACTTCACTGGGAAGTGCAGCAAACGTGAACGATGGTTTTGGAACGATTCCGTTTTCCTGCGAGATATACAGCGTAAAACGGAGCGATGTAACATCTTTTGCCACCCCTTCGGGCAGCCCAATATATACTGCAATATTATTTCCTGTATCCGTCTCCTGATTCACCAGCACCGCCGTGGCAGAATCTTTTGCCGATGCCGTAAATGTCAGCAGCGCGGTAAGAAACAGAACAGATAAAGCGATATGATGTATCCATTTTTTCATTGCGAATCCCTCCCCCTGTTACTGATAGTTTTTCACGTCATCGGTCAGCGTAATGCTCGGAATCGTCTCCGGGATCTTGATCACCATCGTGTCGCTCACCACGCGCTCGTGATGCATGGTCTCCGCGTCATCTACACGGTAAAGCTCTCCGCGCACGCCTTCTATCTGCTTCAGATTATCCATGTTCCAGTGCTCGGGCTCCACATAGTACACCCAGATGCCTTCCGAGGTCTCCCCAAGGTTGCCGTCTCCCGGATCCGGGGCAAAGATTACCTGGCCCGCATGTACTTCCCATGTATTTGTTTCCGGATTTTCCTGCGCGCCGATCACATTGCCGTCCGTGTCATAGAGGATCACCACGTTGTACGCCGGGTTTCCTTTGTAGTGCCCCGCAAAGATCAGGGAGCCAGCCCGTATCACATCCTTTTTCGGATCCGACCCGTAAACATAATCCGCGGTCAGCTCGCCGATCGCAGGCATATTCTCGCCCGCCTGATAAAACTCCAGGTTATCCCCGGACGGACCGCAGATATCGATCTCGCTGATGGTGATCTCGCCCTCCTGCTGGATCATAAAGCGCACATAGCGCGCATTGTAGGTGCCGATCCAGTCTTCTTTGTGCTTTTCGTGTACCGCGTCAAACCAGATGGTGGTAAATTCTCCCATGCAGTCTACGCAGCCTGTGTATCCGTCTTTCACGGTGATCCAGTTCTGTCCGTCCTCGCTGACGCTCACGGTCACAGCACCAAGGTCGCTTCCCATATATCTCGCGGAGGTCACTGCCTCGGTCTTGTGCATATCGATCACGATCTCGGCGTTGCCGTTTGATGTGCCGATATACGGATCTTCCCCGCGCACATTGTCAATGATCTTTCCTATGCTGGATCCTGTTCCCAGCGTGCCCACTTCTTTGTCGAAACCGCCGTCCGGGTCGTCATCGTTGCGGGTAATATCCGGCTCTGTGGAAGTCAATGTGGTCGTCACCGTCCAGGTGGCCTTGTTAAGCTCGCCATTCGTGGAGATCTTCGCGCTTCCTGCCACTGCCTCCGGAGAGTAGTTCAGGAATTTATCCACCGCCTTCACTTTGTAATGCATCACTCTGTTATTGATGGAAGACACCGTGTCCACATAGGTCGCCGTGCCCGCTGCCGCATCCGATACTGGCTGGAATCCGATCACCTGATAGTCGATCGCGCCGCCATCGGTGATCATGCCGCGCTGGATCTCGTAGCCCAGCACCGCAGACGCATCGCTCACATTGCTTACGCCCAGGTTCAGCGTCACCTGATTTCCATCGGTGGAAACAGATGCATTTACCGCGGCATTAAGCACATTGGCACTTGCCTCGTCATTGATTGCACGGTAGTCTCTCGCCGTGTCATTTACATAGTACAGCGCCTTTGTCTCCGGCTCTCCATACTTCGCCGCATACGCCGCGGTCGCCTCGTCCGGCACCATGCCCCAGCGCTCAAAGAACGGCAGGATGTTTTTGTTCGCCGCCGCGCACGCCAGGCGCATCAGGTTCTGATCCACGCCGCCGTTCAGCTCCAGCCCTTCCTGGGGCGCCGCCTTCGGGTCTCTGGCGTAGGTGTCTACCCGGGCAAAGAACAGATTTGCAAACTGCTCCTGATAATTATTGAAAATATGTCTGTCATCTGTGTTGTTGTCGTAAGCCAGATGCAGCTGCCAGTACAGCGCAAGCTGCGTGCCCACACTGGGCGAACGCCCGATGGCTCCGGACGTCACTTTCTTATAAACATCTTCATAGTTAAAGCGCGTGCCGTTGTATGCCTTCGTGAGCAGCTGTGCAAAATAGTTGTTTGTAATCTCCGCGATGGCATAGCAGGACTGGTTGATATCGTGCCCGATCTCGTGCGCGATGCCCCAGCCGAAGCTGTTCCAGTCTTTCGCGCCGCCCGCGCATTTTGTCTCGTTCCATTCCACGCCGATGTGGTTGCCGGACGCGTACATAAACGCACCGGAGAACATCCGCATGTACCGGATATTCAGATGCTGTGACGGAAGCGCGTTCTTTCCGCCCGCCTCATTGCTCAGGCCCTTGTGCTGATAGAACAGCGTCATGGTCTGCTCCATGGCATCCAGAGACGCCTCCAGCTGCGCCGCAGGATCCGCCGCGGTCGATATCGCGCTCCATACCTGGGTGGCCGGAACGGAATACATCATGTGTTCCATCATCAGGTCTGTGGCGTTCAGCACACAGAGTTTCTCATCGTATTCATAATTTACGTTCGCATTATCGCTTCCGCTGTGATACGTATCGTGGTTCGCCTGGATGGTCTGCACGTACTCGTCCAGCTCCTGCACATAGTTCTGGATGGCCGCCTTCTTTTCCTCGCCGGTCTTCCGGTAAATGTTCAGCACCGGGATCTTCACGCCGCCGTGCACGCGCACCGCATATTTATCCGCCGCGCTGTTGGCCTCGTACGCCACATACATCTGGCCGCCGCGCTCATACGTGCTGCTGGTGATCCGCGGAACCGTGATCTCATTTCTTCCCACTTTCAGTATCTTGCTGGACATCAGGCTGTTCGCCTCCGCGTGATACTGGGTAAATACCAGGCGCAGATTTGTATTCTCGCCCCATTTCTTTGCGTTGTGGCCCACATACACCACGATCGTCTCGCCCGCTGCCACGGTTCTGCCCAGCGGCTGCCATGCGTTCAGTCCGCCAAAGCCCAGGTGTCCGTCTTTGCTGGCCGTGATGCGGGTATCCACAATGTATGTCTCATCCAGCTGCTGCGCCAGCAATTCTCTGGCCGCCTGAAGATCCAGCATCAGGGAATCATACAACGGATGCATCTCTCCGGTGGCCTCATCCGGCACCGCCAGCAGAGCCTCCAGTTCCTGTATCATTTCCTCGGTCACGCCCTCCGCCAGTTCGGAATGCATGTCATCCGCAAACAGTTTCTCCACGCGGTCGCTCAGTTCATCGTACTGATGGAAATGAATCTCCGCGATCTTCATCTCGATCCTGGAATAGCTGGTGCCGATGCAGAGCATGATCTGGTTCGCCGTCACCGCCTCGTGGAACCGCACCACGTAGAACGGACGGTTGGTGGCATCCAGTTTCTGCACCAGCGTGCAGCCCACCTCTTTGCCCGCAGCGCTGCCGTTCATCGTGGAATCCCAGTATACAACGCGCGCCCGCTCCGGGCCGGATGTGATGTCCGCCGCGGTGAAGGTGAGATAATTCATCGTATAATCGCCATCCAGCCGGACGGTGATACCTTTGCTGAAGTTATCCATGGGATAGGCAATGCCATCGTCCCACTCATCGTGTTTATACCAGTAGGACGCGTAGCTGTCGTCCACCGCGCCCAGCGCCCACTGGCTGTGCGGCAGTGTAACGCCATCCGGCGCCACCGACGTGCCCGCTCTCTCCATATCCAGCGGGCTCTCGATCATGGTCTGCCCGCCGTGGTTTCCGCACCACGCATTGAGGATATGCGCGGAGAGAACGCCCTGGCCGTTTGAGGTATTGATCAGATGGTAGTTCGGCAGCTTCGGCGTATCGCCGCTCTCGGTCTCTGCCGTGGCGTGGAGGGACTCCGCACCCCAGCCTAAATCGTTCCAGCCTTTTACATAAAGTTCATACTCTGTGCCGTCTTCCAGACCGGTGATGGTGTAGGTGTTGGTAGTCAGCCTGCCGTCCCCTCCGGTCGTCTCCACAAATCCGGCTATCACCGGCGCGAACTCTGCATCGCCTGTCTTCTTATAATAAAGCATGTAGCCGTTAGCGTCGTCCATGTCTTTCCAGCTGACGCGGATAGACCGGTATCCTCCGGTGGCCACCACGTTGTCCACGGCATCCGGCACGCTATTCGGAGCGGGCTTTACGATCTGTTCTGCAGACCACGGGCTCTCCCACTCACCGTTTACCGAGCGCACTTTAATCTTATATTCCGCAAAGTTCATCAGGGACAGGTCGTTGATCGATACGATGGTATATTCCGTGGTGTTCACGCGCACGATCTGTTCTGCATCGCCCGACTGCTTTTTCACCGGGCCCTTCACGTACACTTCGTATCCGGTCACATTCGGCTGGCCCGTCCAGCTTACCGTCAGCTCCTCATTTTTGGGCACCACAGTGACATCCGTGGGCACACTCAGATCCGGCGCCGGAATCCTGCTGGCCATATCGTTTACAAATTCCACTTTTGCGATATCCACCAGCTTATCTTCTTTTTTCGTTGTGCCGGTAATCTTGATGGTCACACGCTTTACCGCGATCTGGCCGCCAAAATCCAGAACAATGGAACCGTCCGGCTCCACCTTCACCGGCTCTGACGCGGCTGTCATCATAATGCCTGCCGCCGCGGCCGCCACGGATCCCAGAGAGATCTTTAAGGGCTCCTGGATCTCATTGCCGGCTGCATCTACATAATATACTTCCACAACGCCATCGGCTATTCCGCCCGATGTATTTCCGTTTTCATCGCGCAGTATGGGCGCCTGAATAGTCATTCCGCCCATCAGCGGCGGCTGTACCGGCTCCGGCGCGGGCTGGCCTTCAGCGCCCTCCCCCTGCTCTGTCTCCGGCACAAAGGAGAAGGTGAGGGAAACCGGATTGTCAGCGGAAATCGCCTGCCCGTCCATTGTGCTCAATGTCGCTCTGCCGGAATCGCTGAGAAGATTTTCCACGCCGTCCACCAGCGTGTTCTCGCTCTTTACCGTGCGGGGCACTGACTGGGTTTCCACGGTGGCAAGCTGCGCTTCGCCACAGTAACTCTGCACCGCAAGCTGCAGATCCGCAATATCCACCATGCCGTCCCCGTTCAGGTCGCAGTCCGGATCGTGAGTGCCCCGGTGAATGGCATACTGAATCAAGCCCACATCGTCCGTGATCTCAGACAATGTGCGCTCCCCCAACGGCTGGGCGGCATATGTGATCTGGCCGTCCCAGTTCACATCTCCCAGGCGCATCCAGCCTCTTCCGTTGGTCTTTCCCCCAAGGGCAATTTCTATTTTTGAGGTGTGATGTTCCTGCACATTCACGGTCTGCTGGTACGTTGCGAATTTATCGGCAGTCACGGTGACTTCATAATTGCCGGAAACGGGCACGTCAAACTTCGCTGTCCCCCAGCCCATTTCCGCTGTGATCGGGATCAGCTGATCTGGTATGCCATTTCCGACAGAAACGACTACATTTGCAGATGTGATGAACGGAAGTGTGGCAACTACCTTCACTTCCAGAAAAGAATTGCTTTGCCAGTCGTCCTCAGAGATCAGCATGATGCCTGCATTTTCCTCTGTCTCGCTCTCTGACTCAGACTCTGATTCGGATTCGGACTCAGATTCGCTCTCGCTCTCCGCGCCTGCATCCAGGACGAGTTCGTCTTCTCCGTCTCCCATATCTTCTTCGGTGATACCCTCAGATGCCGGTTCTTCCGAAAGTCCTTCTGTGATTTCTTCTGAATCGCTCTCTCCGGGCATTATTTCCTCTGTGCTTCCCTCCGAAGCATTTTCTCCGGAACCGGGCATTTCTGTCTCCGTTCCGTCTGAGTTCTCCCCGCCGGGTACTTCCATGATGCCATCCCCAAAATCTCCCTGCAGGTTCCCGCCCTCGGTTTCCGGAATAACCGCCGGCACATCCGCAGACGGTGCATCCGTGCCTGGTGTATCCATACTCGGCGTGTCCGCACTCGGCGTATCTGCGCCTGGTATGTCCGCAGACGGCACATCCGTACTCGGTATATCTGCGCCCGATATGTCCGCAGACGGCACATCCGCCACGGGCATATCTGTCGCTCCAACAGCCGGTTCCTGCACGGACGGATCCCCCACCGGTTCCTCCGCAGCCGGAATATCCACCGACTCCGTATTGGCACTCACTTCCGTGTACGCCGCCACCTCCGTTTGCGCGGAGTCCTCCATCGCATACACATTTTGTGCATAGCCAGATAATGGCTGCAGGATCATACAGCCAGTAAGCAGTATTGCCGCAATCTTCTTCATTCTCTTTTCCTCCCCGTATTACTCTTACAACCTCTTAGAATGAATTGCAAGACCATCTTACCATATATTGTATTTCCGGTGCAACCAGAATTTTCCGTTCTTTTTGCACTGCGTACACATCCGCTCCCCGGTACGAGATTCGATTATCTTTCCATGAAGATAGCGATTACTTCTTCTGGCGTTTTTCCCTGTGCGATCAAATTTTTAATTTCTCTTTTCAGTTCCGCCTTCCCCTCGCTTCTTCCCCGGCGTATTCCGCGGCGTTCGCCTCGTTGTTCCCCTCTACGCTCACCCCGCCGTTCGCCTTCTTCAAATCCCCACTTCCAGAACTGTTCTGTGACTTCACACATGATCTTCTGCCCCTCCTTTTCACATTTCAAGAAATGGACGCGCTCCGACAGTTTCCCATGACTCATATCATCCGGATCTGCTGTTTGGAAATATTCCATTAATCGCGCCACTTCTGTTCCATCCTTTATCCCCGCGCTAACATACTGTGTGCACAGCCCATCTTCATACGTGCGGCCGCTCCTGCCCTGATATTTTTCTACTGTCCACAATGACGTCTTGTTTTTCATAAAATCCCCACTGCATATATACAGCAGTGTAACATCCGGCAGTTTGCTGTATTCCTTGCCTTTTTCCAGAAATCGGCTGTCAATCATCGCTTCGTAAAAACGCGACCGACGGGGATGGTCTATTCCATCGTCCTTTCTCTGTATTTCCAGAGCGTAGATTTTCCCTTCCATGCTCTCCGCCAACACATCTAGCTGTGCGTCATGGGCGTCTATTTGGGGAAATACATACTGAGTCTTTACCTTTTTCAGCTGTAATTTTCTGTTTCCGGTCAGGACACGCAACACATATTGGCACGCTCCGATGTCATCCAGTGCCACCGTCATGAACGTATTACTAAACAGTGTGAACTTCCGTATCTGACTCAGTTTTTCTTCTCTTTTCTCTATGTGCGCCGTTTGCAGTGCACACTCCTGCCCGCTGTTTCCCAATTTCATTTTCTAATTTTTATTTGCCCCCATAACTGGTACTTTTTCCAACAATAATAGCGATTACTTCCTCTGGCGTTTTTCCCTGCGCGATCAAATTTTTAATTTCTCTTGTCAGTTCCGCCTTTCCTTCGCTTCTCCCCCGGCGTATTCCGCGGCGTTCCCCTCTGCGTTCACCCCGTCGTTCGCCTCGCCGTTCACCCCGCCGTTCGCCTCGTCGTTCGCCTCGCCGTTCGCCTCGTTGTTCGCCTTGCCGCTCTTCTTCTTCATATCCCCACTTCCAGAACTGGTCTGTGATTTCGCACATAATATTCTTCCTCTTTTCATATTTCAAAAAATGGACGCGCTCTGATGTATTTCTATTCTTTTGTTTTATTATATCTTTGTCTCATATATTTGTCAATTATTTTTAAAAATTTTTATTATTTTAATTTAGTATCATATTGTATTTAATGTGTTTATATTTCATTTTTCAATTTCAGCAACTAATAATGAAAAAAGCGCTTATGAAACAAGTAAAAAGAATCCGCTCCTCCGGCCCAGCGGGCTGAAGGAGCGGCCTTCTAAACTGCTGTTGGTCTGGAAAAGAGTCCCCCGTATTGGCCGTTTACGTCCCTTACGGTGATATCTTTATAAAGCCTTTTTCGAGAAGCTTCTCTTCCGTTTCATTCTGCAAATTACCGAAGTCAATATTGTTATCATTCCCTGTATATACATAATAGTTCCCATTTCGTTCTAATATAGCACCGTTTGGACACCACTGCACTCCTCCCCACGATGTACGCTTTATTTCGTTCACTTTCACCTGAATAAAATATTCCGTGCCCACTTTATTCAGATATTCAGCAAACGATGTCAGATTTTCATATTCAGGCTTCCAGGGTAACTCTGTATCTGGTTTCAAAAGATAAATCGTTTGTGTCCAGGCGTTTACATAATCCAGATACAGCTGCGACATCTGCAGCGGTTCCCAATCGGCTTCCCCGTTTTTCATCATATGCTTCCGCAATGTGTTCCACGAAACTGCATCAATCGTCTGTCCATCAAGTTGAAAACTTGTCGGCATCACGATTACCGTAAATGATTCGCTAAATTCTGTTCCATCACTCTTTCGCCTTGCTTTCACCGTGATGCTTATGTTTCCAGCGTTTTTGCCCGTAATCACTCCATTCTGCTCAACTGTTGCATGCTCCTCACTACTACTAGAATATGTAATTTCCGCATCATTCAGACTTGCTTCCGCTGTACTCGGGCTTACAATAACATCTGCATTTGCGACATCCTGATCGGTATTTTTTGCAATCTTAGCCTGACTTCCTACATCCAGACTGATTGTTTTCGGGTTGATACTAATACCATTAAGTATTGTCGGATTCTCAATTATCTTCACGGTAAATTCACAGCTAGCAAGCTCTATGTCATCTTTACGAGCAGTCACTTTTATTCTCTCATCTCCCAAGTTATTACCAGCGGTTACTGTAGTCCCATTTACTTCAAGAAGATTTTTCCATGATTCCAGGCGAACAAGTTCATAACGAACGTTTGTATCTGCATTTTGCGGCTGATATTTCGGAATAATCTGCGCGCTTTCTCCCTGTCTCACACAAAACGGATCTGGCTCAACTGAAATTTCTTTTATTCGATTCGGATTCTCCGTTACTGTCACCTGACAATCTGTGGTTATATGCTGCTCATTTCCATTGGCAGTCACCTTAATTATGCAATTTCCTTCTCTTTTTCCTAGAACAATGCCTTCTGATGACACAGTGGCTATGTTGGAGTCCTGGCTGTCATAAGTAATCGTCAGTTGACTGGGATCTATGCCACTCGATGGTGTATAGGCAATCTGTATTTTAGAAATTGCGTCTTCCTGCACTTCCACTGACTGTGCAGTGATCTGGGTAATTTTTTTGTACTTAATTTGAATCGGCACTGGATTAGTCTGCTCCCATTCTCCAGTAAAACCATTCTGCAGTCTTGCAGCTATTTTCACTGTTCCAACCCCTAACGCTTTAATATGCGCCACCGAATTTTTTTCTCCATCTGTGTGATAACTAATCAATTCTGCTCCCTCTGTTATCACCCATTCAACCGGTTCGTCTGTAGTCCCCTTGAAATATGTATTATCATTATATCCTCCATATTGAGCCGTAATGGCTTTTTCCTCATCAATTTCCATAAAAAATTCATAATTGGGATCCGTCCCAAAATATGTATGCGGATATACCACTTCCGCCTCAATTTCTTCTACGTTAGTACCCAGCGTATATCTTAACCTACAAAATCCTGGGCCAGTGGCAGCCAGATAACTGCTGTTTTCATTAAATTGAGCAGGTCCAGATACTACGCTCCATTGCCCTCCCATTATACCCGCTTTCACATACTGCCCCATATCACATCCTGTTCCACCATTAATCTTAAGTGGATTTGGAACATTCACGAGTAAATCGCCGCCACTGCTATTTGTTGGCGGAGGAGGCGTGGGCGTTTCACTGGGTGTGGGCGTGGGCGTTTCATCTGGTGTGGGTGTGGGCGTTTCATCTGGTGTAGGCGTAGGTGTTTCATCTGGTGTGGGCGTGGGCGTTTCATCTGGTGTAGGCGTAGGTGTTTCATCTGGTGTGGGCGTGGGCGTTTCATCTGGTGTGGGTGTAGGCGTTTCATCTGGTGTGGGCGTGGGCGTTTCACCTGGTGTGGGCGTGGGCGTAACCTCTCTTGCCGCCTCGGTCGGCGGGTTCTTCAGCAGTTCATCTACGCCGCTCACTCCGCTGTCATTCTTTGCAATAATGGTAGTGCCATCCTTCATCTTTCCGCTTTCATCCACATCATGGACACTGCAATAAACCGTATTATCACCAAATGCATTGTAAATACCGCCTTGAGGACATTCGATTTCTGTATGTTTTTGGAGTACCGTTTCCATTGTAGCCGAAGAATCCGTTATCCGCATGTCATCCAGATAGGATGCCAGGCGCTGCCGGTTCTGCAGGCACTGTTTTGCATGGCTGTCGTCCACATATCCCAGGTAGGTAGGCACAGCAATGGCTGATACCACAGATACCAGTATCAGCACCACAATCAATTCAATCAGCGTAAAACCTGCATTTTTTCTCCTGACGGTATTTTCTCTTTTCAATGCAAACGCCTCCATCCAAATAACTGCCCCTTTGCAGCCGGTTCAATTGTCAAAAATATATCGCAGCATCTCTCCTTCCTTTTTATTTTATATTACAATTCGCCGAAAGTCCACACATTTTTGTCACAAATCCACAGCAATTTATCAAAACTCCGCAATGATTTGTGAAATCTTCACCTTGCGTGCAGTTTTCTCAAATGCGTTCTGGCTTTCAACTGTGATCCTCTTGATTGTTATCCATCATTTTATAAGCCCCTGAAACACATAGATTCCCGTCAAAATATGAAAAGTCCCACATCAAAAATTCT
>CANRKY010000069.1 GCA_947631355.1 uncultured Marvinbryantia sp. | reverse complement strand
GACACCATGTAGTGTTCGCCTGCGAGAGCGAGCTGCTCCGTGCAGTCACGGTTCCACCAGGAGTTGTCGAGGTTGACATAAGGTATCTCGTCAAAGGAGAGGCAGGCTGGACAGTTCTCCGGATAAACCCGCCCGGTCTCCCCGTTTCATTGAACTGGATCCAAAAGTAAAGATAGAAAAAAAGTAGCGATCACAGAGACTTAGGGGGCAGATGTGGCCGCTATTATTTTTTCAACCTAGGCTTGTTTTGTACCGTTTACCCCCAAAGACAGCACCGCCTAAGATCATGATCGCCCCAATGATCTGCAGGGGAGCAATCGCTCTCTTAACAGCAAGACAGAGAAAAGAACAGCGGACAGCGGCTCCAGGTATCCGCAGATAGCAACGGTCTGCGCGGGCAGATTCCGATAGAGGAAAAATAAAAATAGCATCCGATGAGTTCATTCAGGAGCAGATGCAACTGTGCTTTTCGGCAGAGTACATATTCTTTGAATATAGTAAAGAAAGCTATGGCGTTGCCGCTTAATACCCTGATACTTACTCATCCTCCAACAACGGCATATGGAGTAATTCCTGCAATTTATTCTGCAGCACCCGCTTATCTGGCAATTGAAGTTGATACTCCGCAACCATCATAGGTGACAATGTTCTGCTCATAGCATATTCAACAACCTCATCATCTTTAGAAGCGCATAATATCATCCCAACACTTGGATTCTCATTTTCCTTTTTCTTTTGGCGATCCAGCGCTTCCAGATAAAAGTCCATTTTCGATATATATTCAGGCTTAAATTTTCCAATCTTCAGCTCAAATGCCACAAGGCACTGCAATCCCCGATGAAAGAAAAGCAGGTCGATCTTATAATCTTCACCGCCAACCTGAACTCTGAATTCTTCATCAATAAACGTAAAGTCTTTACCAACTTCCAAAATGAAATCCTTCATATTTTTAATCAATCCTTTTCTCAGATCCGTTTCATTGAAGTTGGATGGCAAATCAAGAAATTCTATCACATAGGAATCCAGAAATGGATTTTCTTTCAAACCCTTTATTGGTTCAGGCAACACTTTTTCTTTGGATAGCATATATCGTTCATAATATCCACTGTCAATCTGACGAGATAACTCCCGTGCTGAATAATTTTCTTTTACGCAAAGGGCCAGATAGAAATGACGTTCTTCAATTGTTTTTGCTTTTGAAATTATCGCCAGATGGTTGGACCAACTTATTTGTGACAACAGTGTTGTCACAAATTCATCATTCACATAAGTTTCATAAAATTTCTTCATGCGATACAGACCACGCCTGTTAAATCCCTTAATTCCAGGAAATGCATTTTGAATCTCTTGTGCGACTGTATCTATATAGGCATCTCCAAATAATGCTTTTGTGGATTCTGTGCTCAGGTATTCTCCTATCTTCCAATACATCTGGATTAGTTCCTCATTAACCTTTTTCAAAGCATTTTTTCTCGCTTGGCTAATGATCTGAATAAGATTGTTTGCCGTTGAAACTTCATTTTTCATCAAAATATGCCGCCTTTCGAATCTGTGACGACGCTGTTGTCACAAATATCAATAGTCAAGGATATAACATTCTCAAAGTCTATATCATATAATTCATATTATAACAAGATTCCCCTTTCTTTACAATTACAACTCATATATTCAAAGAATATGTATATATTGCTTAAAAGTGTCAGGTGAAACGCTAATGTTTAGCGTTCCCCCACATGTTCACTTTTCGCATGCTCCCCAAAGACAGCACCGCCTAAGATCATGATTGCCCCAATAATCTGCAGGGGGAGCAATCGCTCTCTTAACAGCAAGACGGAGAAAAGAACAGCGGACAGCGGCTCCAGGTATCCGCAGATAGCAACGGTCTGCACGGGCAGATTTCCGATAGAGGAAAAATAAAAATAGCATCCGATGCCCGTGTTTAGCAGACCGAGTATCAATATCGGCAGGATGCTGCCAGCGGGTATCTCTATGAGGAAACCCTGTTTTATCCCGACAAACACAGCTACCGTCAGAAAGCTGATCACAAGCTGGAGAGCTGCGTTTTCCAGACCGGTTATGGCTTTCGCCTTCTTATTGAAAATGACCATCAAAGAGTACATGACAGCCGAAAGCATCCCGCAGAAAACACCGAAGATGTCACTATTTCCGTCAAAGGCATTTCCACTTATCAAAAAAGCGCCGATCAAAACGGACAGAAAACCGATACACTTAAACACCGTCAGCTTTTCCTTGAAAGAATCGGCGATAATGCCATCACAATGACCGGCCCGCAATAGTAAAGCAGAGAGGAAATGCTGACGCCGATTCTTGCGTAAGCCTCATAAAGAAAAATCCAGCTGGTCCCCATTGCAATGCCGGAAACTATTTTCTTGGAGCAGGACAAACTGCTGGCGATCATACCGGAAAATCATCGCCTTGCGGAATGTGAGAAATTCCCGGTTGCGGCGCTGTGTGACGAGCCGTTTATGCTGCTTGAAAAAGGTGCAAAGGCAGAGGTTTCCGAGATATTTGAAAAGTGCGGGCTGACCCCGAACGTTCACTTTACCACCTGGGACGATTACGCCATCATGTCAATGGTGGAAAGCGGACTTGGGATCAGTATCCTGCCGCAGCTCATTTTGCGGCGTGTCCCCTATAAGATCGTCGCGAAAGAACTGGATGTTCCCGCATGCCGCGATATCGGGCTTGCCCTGAGAAGCAAAGAAACGGCTTCTCTCGCGATAAAACGGTTCCTGGATTATTTACCATATCGCTGATAAAACTGCCCGGTAAAAGAACTTTGAAAATTCCACAGGATTTCCACATAGATTCCTAAATGATTCCCCAATGCCGGTTTATCATAAGATCATCACAAGCGGAGGAACACTCCGGGAAAGGAAGGATTTTATGAAAAACAAAAAACGTATGGCAATTACGGCAGTACTGTCTGTAGCTGTGATAACAGCAAGCTCGCTGGCAATATTTGCGGCAGAACCGGAAGCTGCGGAGGCGGCAGCAGTTGAGACGGAAGCGGCAGCAGCGATTGTGGAGGAGACAGAGGCAGAACCGGAAGCTGCGGAAGCGGCAGCAGTGATCGCGGAGGAGACAGAGGCAGAACCAGCGGTTTCGGATGCGGATTACAGTTATCATGTCGGGCAGCAGAGCAGTACTGCCAGAAACGATGCGTATGCGGCATTGCCGGAAGGCGGTACCAAGGAAGACGCGGAAGGGTTCTATGAGACTTACGGGGTTGGCGGCGGCGCCTGGACGGACGGCGTATACGATGAATCCTTAAAGTCCGATTATGGCTATGCGCAGGGGCAGCAGAGAGCGGCTCAGTATGCGCAGGACGGCGATGACGATGAGGAATACAAAGCCGGATACAGTTATAGCACGGGACGCCAGAGCTATATGGAAAACTATCCGAATTATACAAAGTAATCCATCGCACAAAACAGGTCAATCAAATTAAGCAGATGAATCATGCAAAATGGATTGATCATACAAAACAGATCCATCACACAAAGCAGAGCGATCATACCGGGCAGCTCAAAAGATGGAAGCCGGGCGGATAAGCGATTATCCGCCCTATGCTTGTCATTGTGCAGATGTTTAAGTATAATATAGCCAGAATGACAGCAACCATCATAAGCCCATGTAAGGCCGCCCCTGCGGGCGTGCAGATTAATGTGACGAGGTGATAATTATGCCCAAAATACTTATCGTTGACGATGAAGAAGAAATTGTCCGCCTGATCGGGCGCTATGCGCAGCGGGAGGGCTACGAGACGGCAGAGGCCAGTGACGGCAGCGAGGCTGTCGAGCTGTGTAAAAAATACGATTTCGACCTGATCATCATGGACGTTATGATGCGGGACATGGACGGGTATACGGCGGTAAAAAAGATACGATTGGAAAAAGACATCCCTGTTTTGATGCTGTCTGCCAGGGGAACGGAGTACGACAAGCTGTTTGGCTTTGAAGTGGGCGTGGACGATTATGTCACCAAACCATTTTCCCCGAAGGAGCTGATGGCAAGGGTCAATGTGATCCTCAAGAGGCAGGCAAAGGCCAACGCCGCTTTGAAGCGTAAGGTCAGACCATTTAAAACGAAACTTTGTATATACTTTCTGATATATACAGCGGTGATATTCGGGGCCCTCTGGCTTTTGCAGTCGGTTTTTCTGCAGGGATTTTATAATCATATGCTGATCCGCAATACAAAAGCCGCGGTGAAGGAGATCGCAGAGAGCGGCGCGGACACGGAAAAAACAGACGCCCTTGCCCTGGAAAATTCTCTGTTTGTCTATATCACGGATCGCGAGGGCAATCTGCTTTACAGCACGGATCCCTATAAAAGCGATTACGCGCACGGCGGGCAGGAAAGCCATAACGGGAGCGAAAATCCATATCTGAAAGAGGAAGAACTGGCTTATCAGAAGTCGGCTTATCGGAGTCTCCCGGACGGGTATGAGAATTTTCTTGAGGAACTGGCCCAAAGCGGCGGTCCGATTGAAAAAGAATACGACACACAGTACGTTTATGGGCAGTACCTGCAGGATGATACGGTGCTCTTTGTGGGCGTGACGCTTGACCCGGTCGGGGCGGCGGCGAGGATCATCCGTGTGCAGCTTCTGATCGTGACTGGACTCTCTCTGGCGCTCGCCGTGCTGCTGGCATTTCTGATCGCCAGGCGCTTTGCGAAACCCATCTCCTTCTTGTCCGGTCAGGCGGCCCGGCTGGGCGATGACGATTATCATTCAGGCAGCCGGGACGGGTTCTGCGCGGAGACGGACCGTCTTGGCGAGATCCTCGACCGCACAGACCAAAAGCTTCGCGAGGCAAAGAGCTATCAGCGCGACCTGCTCGCGAATATCTCACACGATCTGCGGACGCCGCTGACAATGATCCGGGGCTATGCGGAGAGCATCCGGGATTTCGGTGATGAGGAGGGGCAGCGGACGGAGGACGCCGACATCATCATTCAGGAATCCGACCGCCTGAGCGCGCTCGTAAACGAGATACTGGAATATTCGGAACTGCAGGCAAACGGCAGCGAGATGGAAACAGAAACGGTAAATATGTCGGAGCTTGTGACAAAGGTGATCGCGCAGTTCGAGCCGCTTTTCCGGGCGAACGGCGGGACGGTGCGCAAAGAGATCGCACCTGAGCTGACGGTAAAGGGAAATGCCAGCAGGCTGCAGCGCGCCGTATATAATCTGCTCGACAACGCGATACGTCACACGAAGGGGAGCGAGGGAATACGAGTTGCGCTCTGCAAAAAGGATGACTGTGTGAGGTTTGAAGTCAGCGACCACGGCGGCGGTATCCCGGCTGAGCAGCTGCCGCATATCTGGGAAAAATATTACACATACCGGCAGCGCGGGCGGCAGGGCGTGTCGGGCCTGGGGCTTGCGATTGTCCGACAGATCGCTGCACTCCACGGCGGCCGCTGCGGTGTGGACACGGAAGAAGGCGTCGGGAGCACGTTCTGGATGGAGGTGTGACGTCGTAAGTGCCCTTTGCGGAGCAACTTTATTTATATAGAAAATATCTTTACACCGATGATACGGCACTGTAAAAATGCAGTAGATTTTTCAGAAGAAGTCGGATATAATAAGTACACAGGAAACAACGGTTTTTGAATTAAGGGAGGCTGCCATGCTGAAATTGGAGATAAAAATGGACGAGGATAAGATACTTGCCGACCAGAAATACAGGGTGGAGAGTATTTATCAGGCACTGGAGCAGGCGTTCGCACGGTATAAGCTGGGCAAGACAAAGGAGCCTGATGGCACACTATGTTTTGTCGGAAATGGAAATCCAAAAGATTACGGCGCTTTCGGATGTATCATCACTTCTTTGAAAGAGAAAGCGTGGTTTATGGATTATGTGACCAAATGGATATGGTACAACAGCGATGACGGAGAGACAGAGGATGATTTTGCTGTGGAAGATGTGCTGTATCACTATACGAAGAAGTAAAAGAATATTATTCCGCAACGAACCCGAATGGAGCGTATGTGAAAATACGGAATTATTTATTGAAACGGGATTTCTCCCATGAGCAGTATTCCGGATATCATTCCAAATACAAGACTACGGATCTAGAAATTTTCGATCTGATTCGTGAGATGAGCAGGGAACTTCCGTGGCTTGCTTCATGTCTCAATCATTTTGAAGTAACCAATGTAGGAGCGAATCATGATCTAATGCAGTTATTTGAGGAGACAGTGCCAGAACCGGATACCATATAGAAAAATGACAGGGAATCTCCACAAAGACAGCATTGCCTAAGATCATAATCGCCCCAATGATCTGCAGGGGGAGTAATCTTCTCTATCTCGTCTGAAAACTACTGTCTCATATTCTCGAAAATAGTCAACATATTCTAACCAAAAAATAATACTGCAGCAAGAGAGAGCGCATTTCCGAGGATGTGCGAAAGGGTACTGATCACACAATTGCCCGATTTATGATAGATTACCGAGAAGATCAAGCTGTCGATGAACACACCGGCAACATCATAAAGCACAACTCCGATGTTTCCTGGGGCAATATGCCCCGCTGCAAAAACAGCCGATGAAACGACCGCGCAGAGCCAGAACGGGAATCGTTTCATTCCCTTCCCAAGGAAAAATCCCCGATATGCGATTTCTTCGCCAAATGCCGCAATGATAACCTGCCCTATCAGCAGTGCGATTTTATCAAAAGACAAGATAGAGCCCACTCGTCCCATTTCATGGGCGACAAATTCTCCGCCGAAGATCAGATTTCCCACCACAAGTGTTGCGATACCGCTCACACCCGGCAGCAGCAGCCATGCGATCACACCCGGCTTTTTAAGATCCGCCGGGATTGTGTGAAAACGCAGACCTGATTCGGCAGTTGGTGTTTTGGAAACCGCTTCTGTAAGAAAGAAAAATGCGATCCCCACAAATATGGAATACCCCGCTATTGTCGAGGATGGTACCACTTTTGTTGCCGTCAATAATATCATGATCGCCATGCCTGTCATCGTGAGGGCAACACTTTTTCTGTTATTTTCCATAACTTGCTGATCTTTCATTTCGCTTCCTCCCGTACTGCCAATACCGCGCCATGATATACCCGCTCCAAATGGGATTTTAGAAGCTCCTCATCGTATTCCAATGAATTGTTGGCGATGATGCTCGCGTATCCATGAGCAAATAAAAAAATGGTTATAAAGATTTCTTTTACCTGGCCGAGACTTCCTCCAACCGCTCCCTGTATGGCCGAAAGAACAGGAGCCAGTTCTTCGGCATCTATCATTTCAAGCAAAGTTGTTCCGGTAAAAAAATTTGATTGAAAAAGGAAACGGAACAAATGTGGCTCTTCCATCGCGAAGCGAATATAATTCAGCCCAATTCCGAGCATAACGCCCTTGTTCGGGCTTTCGATATTCATCAGGTACTCCGAATGATAGGCGTCTGCTTTTGCATAAGCAGCTTTTTTCAGCTCCTCAATCGTTGCAAAGTGATACATGATAGGCTGCGTAGAGCATTTCAACTTTTGGGCGACTGTTCTTGCGTTAATATTTTCCGCACCTGTTTCACGGGCAACCTCAAAGGCAGCATCAACGACCATATCTTTTGTGATCTTTGGTTTTGGCGGCATGGTTTTCCTTTCTTTTTATAATTTTTGTTATATAACAGCAGTTATATTATAGGCCATAATCTTCCTTTTGTCAATCCATTGGAGTTGGCCAAATGGATTTCTATATCTCCATCCACAAGTATTTCAATAATGGGCTCATGTCCATCTTCATTTATCCCATTCGTCCAATACAATTCGGCCATTTGCAGATTTTTTTCTTTTGATAGCGTCCCGTCAAAGCATTTAAACGATGTGCTCCCCTTTTCTTTTGGGCATATCAGAGATCACATGATAATAATACACCTTTCCTGCAACTGGATGCTATTTTTATTTTTCCTCTATCGAAAATCTGCCCGTGCAGACCGTTGCTATCTGCGGATACCTGGAGCCGCTGTCTGCTGTTCTTTTCTCTGTCTTGCGGTTAAGAGAGCGATATCCGTTTTTTATCATGATCAATAGCAAACTTGCAGTATTTTCAATCCGCGCCCAGATGTGCGTTCGCCTTGCGGTACTCCAGCGGGGTTATCTGAAATTTTTCCCGGAACAGCTTTGTGAAATAACTGCCGGAGGAAAAGCCGCAGTTCATCGCAATCTCTGTCACCGGAAGCCCGGAGGCCAGCAGGCTGTCAGCCGCAGCGTTCAGCCGATGATCGATGAGATAGCCAAACGGAGTGGTGTGCAGATACTGCCGGAAATTGCGCAGACATTCCCTGGTGCTGATGTTCGCCGCGGCGGCGATCTCCTCCAGAGACAGCTTTTCCTGATAGTGCTCCTGGATATACAGCACCATTTTTTTGACGCGCGCTTCCGCAGGATTCTCGCTGTTCCGGAGCTGCCGCGCCTCCTGCGGGATCTCCTTCATCATCAAAAGCCACGCGGATGACAGCTCATTCCGCGCGATCATTTCATAGCCCTCTGCCTCGGAATCCACCGCATCGCAGGATGTTCGGATGTGCGCAAGGATTTGGCGCTGATTTGCGTTTTGCAGCAGAAAAGGCAGCACTTCCAGATCCTTACAATCCAGGATGGGATTCAGGTATTTCTGTTCAAAGACGCTGCCGCGCGCGCCGCCCAGCAGCGATACGTCCCAGAGCTGCGCGAGGAAAACGGCAGGCACTTTTGGAGATCCGACCATTTGATGCAGGACATTGCGGTTCATGAAGCAGCCTTCTCCCTCTGACAGCGCGTATTCCTGATGCGCGGTGAGAACTTTCAGGCTTCCGCGGATCAGCCACAGAAATTCCGGTTCGCTGTGCCAGTGCCACGGAACCGCGGAGGTACGCCATTTTCCCAGATCCACATAATGGGTAGTCAGGGGAAACGCCATCCCCTTATCAACCGGCCTTTCCTGCAGATTATCACTGAGTGTGAGCTGATTTATGATCATATCGCCATTCCCTTTCTATATTTGTCTGTATAATTACAAAATATGGCCGAATTATTATTTTGAAAAGTCTGATGATGCGATATTATTATATCACAAGAAAACAAACATGACCACCCTATATGGAAAGAAGGAATCAGAATGAAGATCAGATCAATGAGAGAACTGGCGGCGTTTAATGAGGTGCTCAACCACTGCTGCGGGCAGGTATGGATTGAGTCTCCCAACGGGGAGAAGATGGATCTTACCGAGGAAACCACACGGACCAGAGGGATTTCTGCATTGCTTGGCGAGAGGGCGGAAGAATATGAGATTTATGCCCGGAGCCGGGAGGATGAAATGCTGCTGCTTAATTATTTCTGCACATGGGTGCGGAAGACAGCGTGAGAATTTGCGCTGCAGATCTGAGGCGCGGTGCATGCCGGCCTGTATGACGGCGGCGGAAAAGACGTGATGGAAACTGTGGAAATTGCGGAAACAGGGCGGATAAGCGATTATCTGCCCTTGTTTTCGTTTCGGGTGAAAAATCGTCCACATACAATCCGTACAGTTTATTTAATCCATATAGTCCATTCGAGCCAGTTCATTCAATCCATACAGTTCACACATATTTCAAATTTTCATCACAGTTCCTTCCCAAACACTTGCTATTCTATGATAGCTGAAACAATTCAGAATATGAGCAGGAGGTTTGTATATGAAACGAGAGATACGGTTCACGGCAGTTACTGTTATGCTGGCGCTTATGACGCCAATCTGCGCTTATGCGAAGACAGAAGACAGCGGGGTTTCCGACAGGGAGTACATTGAGAGCATGTCCTCACAGGAACTTTCGACAGATGAAAAGCCAAACGGCGGCCAACCGGGAGATGGACAGACGCCGCCGGAGCTTCCGAATGGAGCGCAGCCGAACGGCGGGCAGCCGGGAGATGAACAGACGCCGCCGGAACTTCCGGACGGAGCGCAGCCAAACGGCGGGCAGCCGGGAGATGGGCAGACGCCGCCGGAGCTCCCGGATGGAGCGCAGCCAAACGGCGGGCAGCCGGGAGATGGACAGACGCCGCCGGAGCTCCCGGATGGAGAACAGCCGAGCGGCGGCCAGCCGGGCGGTATGGGCGGCGGACAACCGGGAAATTTCGGCGGCTCCGGCGAGGTGACGCAGGGAACCTCCGCCAGCACGATCTCGGACGATGGAACATACAGCGGCTCGGAGTATATTTCCACCGGCGATGATGAAAACGCGCTGCGGATAGACGGCGCAGCAGTCACTCTGGATGGGATCACAGTGGAGAAGTCGGCCGGGAAATCCTCCAACACGGAGGACGGGGATTTTTACGGAATGAACGCGGCACTGCTTGTGACGAACGGCGCAACGGCAACCATTCAAAACGCCTCCGTCAGCTCTGCCGCGCAGAACGGAAACGGCGTGTTCAGCTATGGCAGCGGGACAACGGTAAACATTTCAGATTCCAGGATCACAACCACTGCGGATAATTCCGGCGGGATCCAGACCACCGGCGGCGGCACAACAAACGCGGCCAGCCTGACTGTTGAGACCTCCGGAAATTCCTCCGCGGCGATCCGCTCCGACCGGGGCGGCGGAACGGTAAATGTGGACGGCGGCAGTTACACGACAAACGGATACAACTCGCCGGCGGTCTATTCCACCGCCTCGATCACGGTAAAAAACGCCGCGCTTACCGCAAACAATTCCGAGGCGCTCGTCATTGAGGGAAAAAATTCCATCGCTCTTGAGAATTGTACCGTGACGGGGAACATGAGCGACACGAAAGGAACCAGCTCGGACGAGAACGTCCACAATGTCATGATCTACCAGTCCATGTCCGGGGATGCGGATGTGGGGAAATCTGAGTTTACCATGACGGGCGGAACCCTGACTTCGGAAAACGGGGATATGATCTATGTGACAAACACTCACTGTGCCGTAAACTTGTGCGGCGTGGAGATCACGCAGAAAGACAGCGATGGATATCTGCTGAATGTGAGGGGCAATTCCGCGTCCCACGGCTGGGGAACCGCCGGAGCAAACGGCGGACAGGTGGAGTTCACGGCGACCGACCAGACGCTGAGCGGAGATATGGTTGTGGATACGGTTTCCACTTTGGATCTCACCCTTGCGGGCAGCAGTGATTTTACGGGTACCGTCAACATTGTTGAGAACGAGCAGGGCGGAGCGGCAGTCGCGGACAATGCGGTCATTACCGTGGAGAGCGGAAGCGTCTGGACGCTGACCGGAGACTGTTCCGTCACAAGCCTGACCAATTATGGGACGATCAATTTCAACGGCTATACCATCACGCTGGCGGACGGGACTGTGCTGGAAGAATAGCAGGTTTTCCCGCTTTGGGAAAAACATCAAAATGGCTCCTTTGAACAGGGTAAGTCATATAAACCATCTTTCGACAATTCCCAGTTCTGCATCAGCTCATCCTGGTGCAGAACGCACCATGCCAGGATCAGCTTTAGCTGTCTGGACGGCAATGCTCCTTTTATTACGCTTGCCGACTCTATTTCTATAATTGCCTTACTTCCGTTGTACTCTGCATGGAAATTTCCGTAACTCGATTGCTGAATCTAGTGTAGCCAAGGATGGCGGGAGAGTCAACAGGATGCTTGCTTGTATAGTGAACTGGATGGTGA
>CANRKY010000068.1 GCA_947631355.1 uncultured Marvinbryantia sp. | reverse complement strand
CGGGGCGAAGCCGATAAAGGAGGAGATATATTTGTTGGCGCTGCGGGGCAGGGTCTCGGAGGTGGCCGTCTTGCCGCCTATGTGGAAGCCCTCGATGTAGGCGTTTTTCCCGCTCCCGCCGTCCACCACCTGCTCCAGGATGCCCCGCACGGTTTTGGACGTCTCCTCCGAGAGGATGCGCTCCCCCGCCGGGTACTCCAGCACCTTTAAGAGCGCGCCCCCGCTGTCCCGCACTTCCACGCCGAAGTGGGGCGTGATGCGCACGCCGCCGTTGATGAGCGAGCTCACCGTGGCGGCCAGCTGGATGGGCGAGATCTGGAAAGACTGGCCGAAAGACACGGTGGCGAGTTCTACCTGCCCCATGTCCTCCATGCGGTGCATGATGGTCCCCGCCTCCCCGGGCAGGTCGATGCCGGTTTTTTTCAGCAGGCCGAACTGCTGAAAATATTTGTAATAGCGCTCCACGCCCAGGCGCAGCCCCACCTCGATGAACACCGGGTTGCAGGAATTTTGGGCGCCCTGCACAAAGTTTTCCGCGCCGTGCCCCGTCACCTTGTGGCAGCGGATCTTCCGATCCTCCACGATCTTATAGCCGGGGCAGGAAAACTGGTCATTCAGCGAGACAACGCCCTCCTCCAGTCCCGCGGACATGGTGATGATCTTAAAGGTGGAGCCCGGCTCGTAGGTGTCGTTGATGCAGCCGTTCCGCCACATACGGTTCCGGGCGTCCTGCAGTTCCTGCTCCGTCATGGAGGAAGTGTCAGTGCCCAGCTCGAACGGGTGGTTCAGGTCAAATTCCGGCACATCCGTCATGGCCAGGATCTCGCCGCTGGACGGCCGCATCACCAGGATGGACACGCGGTCCGCGCTCTTTTTTTCCATCACTTTCTCCGCCGCCTGCTCCACAAATTTCTGGATATTGGCGTCCAGGCTGATGTACAGGTCATTTCCGGGTATGGGCTCCAGGCGGCTCTCCCCCGCGTCGGGCAGCTCGATGCCACGGGCATCCGTGAGTGTGAGGATCTTACCGTCGCTGCCCTTCAGCACATCCTCATACTTCACTTCCAGGCCCACGATCCCCTGGTTGTCTCCCCCGGTGAACCCCAGCACCTTGGAGGCCAGGCTGCCGTACGGATACCAGCGCTTGTAATCCTCATCCACCTTCACTCCCGCAAGGTTCATTCGGCGGATCCTGTCGCCGGTCTCTTTGGGCACATTGGTCTTGATGCGCTCGATGGAGCTTCTCTTTTCCACTCTCGCGCGCACATCCTCCTCCGGAAGTTCCAGCTCCTGCGCAATGGCGCGAACTACCGCCTCCGCGTCCTGTATCTGGCTGTGGATCACGGAGACGGTGCACACAGTCTGGTTCGTGGCCAATACATTTCCCGCCGCGTCCACTATCCTGCCCCGCGCCGCCCGGATGTCCCGCTCCCGCTCGTGCAGGTCCTGGGCCTTCTGCGCGTAATATTCCGATTCAAACAGCATCAAATGCGTCAGCCGGGCCGCCAGGAGCACCAGCGCCGCAAGGCACGCAAAAAATACGGTCACCACTTTTTTTCTGTGAAACGTCTTCAGCCGCAATAAAAAACTCCGCAGAATGTATTCACTGTAATGTATGATACTTTCCGCGGAGTTATGCACGAATGAAAGGATCGCGCCGTTTGGTATCGGCAGATCCGTTTTTTAGTAGTCATAGATCAGCTCGTCGTACGTCACGTTGTCCGCCCAGTTTTCGTCCACGCCAACGTCCGCCTGCTGCTGGGGCGGGTTCACGTTCCCGTACAGGTTGTCCGGCGACTGTGCCTCCGTCTCCACCGGCACCGATACGATCTCCGTGAGCGGCTGCCAGGTCGTCTCATCGTACATCAGCTGCCCCCACTCGTCGTACACATACTGGATCTCCGTCTCGGTCTCGGGCTCCGTCTCCACCTGCATCCCCAGGCTGCTCATTTCTTCCTCGGTGAGTTCGCCGTTGGGATAGATTCCCATGTAGGGCAGAATCTCCCGCAGGATGTTTGTCACCAGGCCCTTGGTGTACGAGCCGTCTTCCTGGTTGTCGATGTTGGGCTCATCGATGACCGCGTAAACCACCACCTGCGGGTCGTCGATCGGCACCGCCGCGATGTAAGAGATAATGTACTTGTCGCTGCCGCGGGGAAGTTTTTCCGCCGTCCCGGTTTTTCCGCCCACCCGGTACCCTGGGATCTTTGCGTCCGCGGCCGTGCCCGACTCCACCACCTGCTCCAGGAAGTTCCGCAGCAGGTAGGAATTTTTTGTGGACACCGGCTGGGAGAGCAGCAGCGGTTCGATGTTGCGCACCACATTCCCGTCCGCGTCCAGCACCTGTTTCACCATGTGGGGCTTGTAGTAATATCCGCCGTTCACCACGGCGCAGAACGCGGTGAGCTCCTGCAGCATGGTGGCGGTGAAGCCCTGCCCGAAGGTGTTGGTGCACAGCTCGATGGTGTGCATGGTATTTTCATCGTACAGATAGCCCGAATTTTCGTTGGGCAGGTCGATGCCCGTGCGCTTCCCGAAGCCGAAGATATCCTGATAGCGGCAGAACGTGTCCACCCCCATCTGCATGCCGATGGTCATCATGCCCGGGTTGCAGGAGTTTTTGATCACATCCCCCAGCACCTCGCTGCCGTGCGTGCCGGTGCAGTTGATGGGTTCCTCTGTGGCGATGGGCTGCAGATAGCCGATGCAGGTGACGGTGAAATCCTCGTCAATGCTGCCGGAATCCAGAGCGGAGGCCACCACGATGGGTTTGTAGGTGGAGCCCAGCTCGAACGCCTCGGAGACGCAGAAGTTCTCCCACATATCGTTCAATGCCGCAGACTTTTCGGTATCCGTCATGGCGCTGAGTTCTTTTTCACTGTGCCATTCCGAGAGATCCTGGGGATCGTTCAGGTTGAACACTTTGTCCGTGGCCATGGCCAGGATCTCCATGGTGTTGGGATCCGCCACGATCACGCCAGTATTTTTGCTGGCGTGCCCCGCCGTCTCGTCCCTGGGCCCGTTCCGGTTCTCCACCTCCAGCTGGGCGATGTATTTTTCTACCACCTGCTGGATGTTGATGTCTATGGTGGACACCAGGCTGCTGCCGTCCTGCGGGTCGATGATATTTTCCTGCAGCTCGTTGCTCTGGTCCAGATAGCCGTACTCACGCCCGTTCACGCCGTTTAACACATCGGAGTAATATGCCTCCAGTCCAAAAACGCCCTGGTTCAGCTTGTTGGAGAATCCCAGCACCGTGCAGGCCAGGCTGTTCATGGGGTATGTGCGCACGTAGCTATCCTCAAACCACACGCCCTGCACTCTTTCCAGCTCCTCGCGCTGCGCGTCGGACAGCTGCCTGTCCGCCGAGAGATCCACATACGCCTCAAACGCCTGTTTTTCCTCGATGGGGATCTCGTATTTCACCACCTGGTACTGGCTCTCCTTCGTCTCCGGGCTGGTGATGCGCGAGCGGATCTCCGCCTCGTCCAGGTCAAACACGCTTGTCACGGCCCGGATGGTGGGTTCCACATAGATGCCATCCATGCTGTTTATCGCCACGCAGTCCAGCACCACGTTGTACATTTTTTCGCTTTTTGCCAGCAGATTGCGGTTCCGATCCAGGATCTCGCCCCTGCGGTACGGGATGGTGCGGCTGTCGTAGGTCTGCTGGGAAAGCACCTGCTTCGCATATCTTTCCCCGCTGGTGGCGTTGATATTCGCCACCAGGATATTCAGGATCACCAGCAGGAATAAAACAAATGCAAATAAAGCCACCAGCTTTATTTGCATTTCTTTCGTGAACTTCATTTCTCTTTTTCTTCTTGGGCTCATTGAATCTACCTCAATTTCGGATCACGGAGCGCGCCTGGCACTACCCCTGGGGAATTTCCCCGTACTGCCTGATGTAGTCGCTGTCCGTGCTGTTGTAGAAAATAACCTGGCCCTGGCTGGCGTACTTCATCCCCAGCTCATGAACCGCGATCTCCTTGATCTGTTCCATATTGACGGACGACATGGCCTCCTCGTAGGCGTTGTCGTTTGCCATCCGCGCGGTGCTCAGCGTGCTCTCCATCCGCACGATCTCCTTGCGGTAAGTAATCCCCAGCGCCTGAAGCTGCAGATACTGCACGCACAGAAACACTGCCGCCGTTGCGGCCACTGTCAGGAAGATCACATAGGCAAGGGTTATGTGCAGGGCTTTCTCTCTGTTCCGGCGCGTGTCGCTGCTCAGCGACTTCTGCGCCTGCCGATCCCCGGATGCGGGCACAGTCTCAACGTGACGAATCACATTGCCATCGATATAGGTTGTCCGATAATGGCGTTCCGTCTGCCGATGATCCTGTCCCCGGTAGCCGCCCGCTCCCCGCACTGCAGCCATATGCTCCCCTCCTGTTTACTCTCTTTCCCTCTCAAATACACGCAGCTTCGCGCTTTTCGCTCTGCTGTTCGCCTCGATCTCCTCCTCTCCCGGAAGGATCGGTTTTCTGGTGATCACCCGCCCCAGCGGATGCTTCCCGCACACGCACACTGGAAAATCCTTCGGGCATGTGCAGGGGTTTTCCTTTTCCCGGAAACCGTTCTTCACGATCCGGTCTTCCAGAGAATGGAAAGTTATGATACAAATACGTCCCCCATTGTCTAACAGTTCTATCATGTCATCCAAAGAATCCTGAAGAACCCCTAATTCATTATTTAACTCGATCCGAATTGCCTGGAATGTCTTTTTCGCCGGGTGTCCTCCCACCGCGCGGATCTTTGCGGGAACCGCCGCCTTGATCACTTCCACTAACTCCCCAGTCGTGCAAAGTGGTTTTTCCTGCCGGGCCTGCACGATATGCTTTGCAATGTTCTTTGCGAACCGGTCCTCCCCATAGTCGCGGATGATCCTGTACAGTTCCATCTCGCTGTAACCGTTCACAATGTCTTTTGCCGTGCGCGCCTGCCGCTGATCCATCCTCATATCCAGCGGCGCGTCCTCCCGGTAGGTAAAACCGCGGTCTGCCGTGTCCAGCTGGTGAGAGGAGACACCAAGGTCCAAAAGAATCCCATCGACTGCTGTCACTCCTATGTCAGTCAAGATTTTTTTCATCTCGCAGTAGTTGCTGCGGATGAGCGTCACTTTATTTTTAAACTCCCCTAAACGCGCGGATGCCGCCTCGATTGCCGCAGCATCCTGATCAATTCCGATCAGCCTTCCCTTTTGGGACAGCCGTTTACAGATCTCGTACGAGTGTCCGCCGCCTCCCAGCGTGCCGTCCACATAGACGCCATCCGGTCTGATCTTCAGAGCCTCCACCGTTTCCCTCAGAAGTACAGAGGTATGATAAAGTCCCATACAGTCCTCCCCTGGCTATATGACTCCCAGCTCCGACATCTTTTCCGCAATGTCTTCCATGTTTTCGCCTATGCCATCCGCAGTGTACCTATCTCTGTCCCAGATCTCTATCCGGTCTATCACCCCGGCTAATACCACGTCCTTCTCCAGATGAGCAAATTCTCTCAACGTAGACGGTAAGAGGATTCTCCCCTGCTTATCCAGCTCGCCGGGCGTTGCGCCCGCAACGAGGAAACGTGTGAATTGCCGCGCCTCTTTTTTTGTGACTGGAAGCATATGAAGCTGGCTCTCGAACTCGCTCCATGCAGAGCTGGGGAACACAAACAGGCAGGTATCCAATCCCCTTGTGACAACAAAGTCGTCTCCCAGTTCCTCGCGGAATCTGGTGGGAATGATCAGTCTGCCTTTGGCGTCGATCGCATGATTGAATTCACCCATGAACATTCGATGCACCCGCTTTCATTCCGTGCCATATCCTTTGCACTATCTGGCGGTCTGTTTTTGGGATTTGCTCCCCATTTGCCTCCACCTGCCGCCACTTTCTCCCACTCACACCTACATCATAATGGATTTCCCCGAAAAAAACAAGAGGGAAATTTCAATTTTCCTCTCTTTTTTGCACAAAAAAAACGCCCGCAACGCGAGCGTTTTTTACTATTTTCAACATATAGTGTACATTCTTCAAAGGAAGCACTATATATTGTGCATCAGCCTACTCGGTCATCTGAATGTATTCCTCCATAAGCGCATCGATCTTTCTGCTCTGTTGGAGCACATCCTCCGCACCGGTGCATCCGACCATCTCGTCCAGCACCCTGCGTTCTTCTTCAATGGTTCTTTTCAGGCTTTCCAGTTTGCTCATTTCTTTGGTTTCCCCCTTTCCTTTTCACCTTTGTCAACATCAGAGACAACATACCCGCCGCCAGAATGACCAGCGCAGCGGAGAGCACCTGCGAGACAGGCAGCGCAGTGCCCGGGATCAGCAGCTGATCTGTGCGGATCCCCTCGATCCAGGCCCGGCCCAGGCCGTAACCCACCAGGTACCACAAAAAAACTTCGCCGTGAAAGTGTTTCTTTTTCAGCATCCACAGCAGGAACGCCAGAAGCGCCAGATTCCACAGTGACTCGTACAGAAACGTGGGGTGCACCTGGATAAACTCCACGCCGTCCACCGTCAGCAGATGATCCAGCATCTCCCGGGTGACATCGCCCTGCCGGACCGCCGCGCGCGGAAGCGCCATGGCCAGCAGCCCGTCTGTGTATCCGCCGAACACTTCCCGGTTGAAAAAGTTGCCCCAGCGCCCGATGGCCTGCCCCAGCGCCAGCCCGCAGACGACGGTATCCGCCGTCTGCCCGAAGCTCCTTTTTTTGACGCGGCACCAGATCCACACCGTGAGGATGCCCGCCAGCACCCCGCCGTATATGGCCAGCCCGCCTCCCCGGATATTGAATATTTCCAGGAGATGATCCCGATAACTGTCCCAGGAGAAGATCACATAATAGATGCGCGCGCCGATAAGCGAGCACACAAGCGTGAGCAGGCTGAGGTCAAAATACGGCTCGTCGTCCTGCCCCGTTTTCCGGGCAATGCGCAGCAGCAGTGAAATGCCGCACAGCATGGCAAGGGCGATCACAATGCCGTAATACGCCACGCGGAACCCGAAAATGGAAAGTTCTTTCCCCACATGTTCCAGCGCGATCCCCAAATGGGGAAATAAAATACTGGCCTCACTCATCCGCAGCTTCTCCCTTCCAGATATCCCGCGCCGTTAAACGGCAAAGCGGAACAGGATCACATCCCCGTCTTTTACCACATAGTCCTTGCCTTCCAGACCCACCAGGCCCTTCTCTTTGGCCGCCGCCAGACTGCCGCAGTCCAGAAGATCCTGATAGTTCACCACTTCCGCCCGGATAAAGCCCCGCTCAAAATCAGAGTGGATCTTCCCCGCCGCCTGCGGCGCTTTGGTGCCCACCCGGATGGTCCAGGCGCGGGTCTCCGGCTCTCCCGCCGTCAGATAGCTGATCAGCCCCAGGATGCGGTAGCTCGCCTGGATCAGTTTTTCCAGGCCGGACTGCTGCAGCCCCAGATCCTCCAGAAACATCTTCCGCTCGTCCTCCGGCAGCTCCGCGATCTCCTGCTCGATCTGGGCGCACACCAGGAACACCTCGCTGCCCTGCTGCTTCGCGAACTCCCGCACCGCCTGCACGTGGGGGTTGGACGCCCCATCATCCGCCAGGTCGTCCTCGCTCACATTCGCCGCAAAGATCACCGGCTTCGCCGTGAGAAGGTTGTACCCCGCAAGAAGCGCCTGCTCGTCCTCATCCTCCGCCTGGAACGTGCCGGCCGCCTTCCCGCTCTCCAGATACTCTTTTAAGCGCTGCAGGAGATCCAGCTCTTTGGCCTGCGCCTTGTCGTTCTTGGCGCCTCTGGAAGTCTTGGCTATACGCCGCTCCAGGATCTCCAGATCGGAAAAGATCAGTTCCAGGTTGATGGTCTCGATGTCCCGCACCGGGTTCACGCTGCCGTCCACATGGATCACATTGTCGTCCTCAAAACACCGCACCACATGCACGATGGCATCCACCTCGCGGATGTGGGACAAAAACTGGTTCCCAAGCCCCTCTCCCTTCGAGGCGCCCTTCACCAGGCCGGCGATGTCCACAAACTCGATCACGGCCGGAGTAACCTTCACGGAATGATACAGCTGCGCCAGCTTGTCCAGCCGGTCGTCCGGCACAGCCACCACGCCCACATTGGGGTCGATGGTGCAGAAGGGATAATTTGCCGACTCCGCCCCCGCCCTTGTGAGGGAATTAAACAGCGTACTTTTTCCGACATTGGGAAGTCCTACAATTCCAAGTTTCATCTATTCTTATCCTCCTAAAATAAATGTTCTTCTAATATAAAACAGTTTAGCACAAAAAACGACAGATATACAAGCAATTCCGTGCGTCGAATATCGACAGGAAGCGACAGGTCATACGCGCGATTGCCGAAGCCATGCGCAGCCATCAAAGGTACGCACATTTTCTAGTCGCGGGACTCGATCACCAGCAGGCGGCCGCTGTCAAATGTGATCACCGCCTCCTCCGAGACGATCTGATTGCTGATGCCGATGGCGTCCGCGCATGTCATAGTATACCCGTTTAAGGGATAGAAAAAACCCTGCAGGGTGATGTTTTCCACATCCTCGCCGAAGGCCAGCAGCGAGACATAGTCCCCGAACTGCTCCCCTCGCTTCAGCCGCACAGGGGCATCCGCCACGTCCGTCAGCCGGATGCGGTTATTCCTGTCCACCAGAAAACAGGGGATCCCCGCCTCCAGCGCGATGGAGAGGTTTTTCAGGCTCCCCAGCATATGGTCCACCCGCGTGCCCGTTGCCCCCAGCACCGTGATATGGCTGCTGCGGCGCTCCACCGCCGCCAGCATGGCGATCTCCATGTCCGTGGAATCTTTCTGGGGAAGATACGTGCGGATCTCCACATCTGTTCCCCGGAAATACGCCAGCGCCTGCTCGTCGGCGGAGTCGAAATCCCCCACGATCAGATCCGGCCTGCGGCCTGCCCGCCGCAGAAATTCCATGCCCCGGTCCGCGGCGATCACAAAATCAAATTTCTCTTTTTCCATAAAAGCAAGGGCAAAATCCAGATCGATATTGCCCCCGCCAATGATCAATGTTTTCATTTTTTTGTCTTTTCCTTCTGCGCGGCCGATCACATGATTTCCTTCAGTGCCGCCACATTTTTCCGGATGTCCCCGTTGAACACCGCGGAGCCCGCCACGATCACATTCGCGCCCGCCTCCAAAACCCGCGATAGCGTGCGGCTGTTGATCCCGCCGTCCACCTGGATGTCCAGCGCACGGCCCTCGGCGTCCGCTCTGGAGCGAAGGGCACGGATCTTTTCCAGGCTGCTCTCTATGAACGCCTGTCCGCCGAATCCCGGGTTCACCGTCATGATCAGCACCATGTCCGTCTTGTCCAGCACATAATCCAGCGCGCACAGCGGCGTGGCCGGATTGAGCGCCACCCCGGCGCGCAGCCCAAGCTCCCGGATCTCCTGCAATGTGCGGTCCAGATGGCGGCACGCCTCCGCGTGCACGGTGATGGAGTCCGCCCCGCACTGGGCGAAGTCTTCCAGATAGCGCTCCGGATCCTGCACCATAAGGTGTACGTCAAAGGGTTTTTCCGTCACTTTCCGCACGGAAGCGATCAGCGGCATGCCGAAGGAAATGCTCGGCACAAACATGCCGTCCATCACATCGATATGGATATAATCGGCCCCCGCCTCGTCCGCCGTCTTTATCTGTTCCCCCAGCACGGAAAAATCTGCCGCCAGAATGGAGGGTGCAAGTAAATGTTTCATGTTTTCTTCCCCTTTATACCTTTTCCTGTTTCCTGCTCTTTTTATTACTTTGTCTTTTATTACTTTTTCTTTTACTGCTTTTCTTTTATTGCTTTTTCTTTTTACTGCTTTTCTTTTATTGCTTTTTCTTAATGCCTTTTTCTGTTTCCTGCTTTTTTAATACTTTTTAATACTTTTTTCTGTTTTTCAGTTCTTCATACATTTCCAGATAGTGCTGATACCGCTGCTCGCTGATAAGCCCCGCCGCCAGCGCGTCCTTCACCGCGCAGTCCGGTTCGTGGGTGTGGGTGCACCCCAGAAAACGGCAGCCGTCATAGGGCCGGAACTCCGGAAAATAATCCTTCAGCTCCTCCTTCTCCATGTCCCACACGGCCAGGGCGCTGAACCCCGGCGTGTCCATCAAGAAGGTATCCGGATCCACCGAAAACAGCTCCGCGTGCCTTGTGGTGTGGCGGCCCCGGTCTATTTTGCGGCTGATCTCCCCGGTCTGCATGCGCGCGTCCCTTGCCAGCAGGTTCACCAGCGAGGATTTCCCCACGCCGGAAGGCCCCGCCACCGCGGTGGTCTTCCCCTGCAGGAGCTCCCGGATGCGGTCTGTCCCCTGCCCTGTGCGCGCGCTGGAAAACACCACCGCGCAGCCACAGTTCCGATAAATATCCAGCAGCTGTGCGCGCTGCTCCTCGCTCACCAGATCCGCTTTGTTAAAACAGATCACCGAGCGCACCGCCTGCCGCTCCATGGCCACCAGAAAGCGATCCAAAAGATGCAGGTTCGGCTTCGGCTCCGCCGCGGCAAAGATCACCAGCGCCTGGTCGATATTGGCCGCCGCCGGACGGATCAGCTCGTTTTGGCGCGGGAGGATCTGCTCGATATTCCCCTCTCGCTCTGCCTCATCCAGCACGCTCATTTGCACATTGTCCCCCACCAGGGGTTTCTGATTTTCTTTGCGGAAAATACCCTTCGCCTTACATTCATATACGCCCGTCTCCGTGCGGACATAATAGAACCCCGCAATCCCTTTGATGATCTTTCCCTTCATATGGTCAGTCTACCCTCTCAAAAGGCACCACATAGGAGGCGAGAGATTTATAGGTCCCCGTGGCGGCGTCCAGAACATACAGGATCACTTCGCCGCTGTCCATGCCCGATGCGCCCTGCTCCACCAGATCGTAGGGGAAGGTGATCGCCTGCCCGTCGATGAGCACCCTGGTATTTCCGCCCTGCACCAATTCCAGCCTTGCCAGCTCGCCGTTGTAGCCGGGAGCGTCCAGAAGCTGCGCGTTGCACATCCATGTGCCCTGGGAAGTGGCGTCGGTCGCCGCGGCGCTTCCCGCGCTGACGATCAGAATGACCGTGGTCCCCGGCGTCGCCGTGCCGGTAACGCTCTGCTCCATAACGATCCCCGGCGCGTAATCGCTGCTCGCGTCGTCCTGGCGCTGCACATAAAATCCAGCCTGCATCATCATATCCTGGGCCGTGTCAAAATCGTAATTCACCACATTCGGCACAGTCACCGGCGCGCCCTGCTGCGGATAAACATCTGTCTCATACTCCGTGATGGGCGTCTGCGGCGCCTCGGTGGGCGTCTGTGCCTGCGTCTCCGGCATCGGCCCGTCCGTCACCACTACATCTGCGTCCGTGGCAGGCTGGCTCACCGGAGCATCGGTGGTCTGCTGCGGAGTGGGAGTCGGCTCATTCTGCGCCGGCGCCTCGGTGTGCGTGCCGCCGCCCCGGAAAAGATCCGCCAGGCTGAACTTCACGATCCCCAGCGCGTTGGCGATCAGCGCCAGGAAAATAAACGCGATCAGCACGGTGATCACAATGCTTCCGACCGTCACGATCTTCTCCAGCCGGGGATTTAAGATCCCCCGGTCTTTCTCATCGTCCCGGAAGCTGTGCCGCCCCTCATAGCTTTCCTCATAATCATATCCGCGGTTCCCGTAGGCGCGGCTAAACGCATACGGATCGTATCCGCCGGTGCCGCCGCCCGGATAACCGTTCCCGCCCGGTCCGTTCCCC
>CANRKY010000067.1 GCA_947631355.1 uncultured Marvinbryantia sp. | reverse complement strand
CTATGCATTGCATGCGGCGCAGAGAGTTCAGAAATTTTTAATCTGCCCTTGCAAAAACAGAACGCATGTTCTATAATAAAAACAGAACATACGTTCGACTCAAAAAGATAGACAGAGCCAAAACGACAGACGAGGCAAACGAGACGGATGGGGAAGCCGAGGCAGAAGGGACGAACGAGACGGATGGGGAAGCCGAGGCAGAAGGGATGAACGAGGCAGACAGGGAAGCCGAGGCAGAAGGGACGAACGAGACAGACGACAGGGAAAGCGGGATAAGTAAGAACAGCCGAGGGCAGAACTTACAGGCAGGAGGGGAAGAAAATGGAGATCATATCGGAAATATCGCTGCAGGAAAAATTACACATACTGGCGGACGCCGCGAAATATGATGTGGCGTGTACCTCCAGCGGGTCGGACAGGAGAGGGAAAAAGGGGTATCTGGGAAATGCCGTGGCGGCCGGCATCTGCCACAGCTTTGCGGCAGACGGCCGCTGCATCTCTCTGCTGAAGATCCTGCTGACCAACCACTGTATCTACGACTGCAAATACTGCATCAACCGGGCGTCCAACGATGTCCCGCGCACCGCTTTCACGCCGCGGGAGATCTGTGAACTCACCATGGAATTTTACAAGAGGAATTATATAGAGGGGCTCTTTTTAAGCTCCGGCGTGTGGAAAAACCCGGCTTATACCATGGAGCGCGTCTGCGAAACACTTTATCTTCTGCGGAACGTATATAAGTTCAACGGATACATTCATGTAAAAGCCATTCCCGGAGCGCCGGATGAACTGGTGGCGGCTGCCGGGTATCTGGCGGATCGGATGAGTGTGAACCTGGAACTGCCCACAGGGGAAAGTCTCCGAAAGCTGGCGCCCAACAAAAACTACAAGATGCTCCTGCGCCCCATGCGCATGATCACCGAAACCATCGCCCAGCACCGCCTTGCACAGGGGAAGACCGCCGCGCTGGAGCGGAGCGCCGGAAACAACAGCCTTTCCAACAGTATCTTCCGGCAGGGGCAGCTTTCCGGCAGCGCTGGGACACAGCTGGGCAGCAGTGCTGAAACACAGTTTTCCGAGAGCACAGAAGCATGGCCGAACAGCAGCATCGGGACCGGCAGTGCCGATGCAGCCGCGGCAGGGATGCAGACGGCAAAGATAAAGAACAGCGGAATATACGAGCTGCCTGCAAAGCTGCGGACAATGGATCGAAACCGCTCCTTTGCCCCGGCGGGGCAGAGCACGCAGATGATCATTGGGGCGACGCCGGAAACGGATTACCATTTGCTGAAAACCACGCAGTACTTATATCAGGCTTACGACCTGAAGCGGGTTTTCTTTTCCGCTTACGTGCCGTTAAATGAGGACAGCGCGCTCCCGGCGCCGGACGAGCCGGTGCCGCTGCTGCGGGAACACAGGCTGTACCAGGCGGACTGGCTGCTGCGCTTTTACGGATTTCAGGCGGACGAACTGCTGACCGCGGAGAGGCCGAACTTTAACGAGCAGCTGGACCCGAAATGCGACTGGGCGCTGCGCCATCTGGAACAGTTCCCGGTGGAGGTCAACCGGGCGGACTACGAAACGATCCTGCGCGTGCCGGGCATCGGCCCAAAATCCGCGCTGCGCATTGTACAGTCCCGGCGCCACGGCACACTGGATTTTTCCCATCTGAAAAAAATGGGAGTGGTGCTGAAGCGCGCCCACTATTTTATCACCTGTTCCGGAAAGATGATGTACCATACGCCGATAGAAGAACAGTATATCCTGCGGCAGCTCACCGGGGTGAACCAGCGGGAGAACTGGCAGATCGCCCACCAGAACGAAGAACATTACCAGCAGATGTCGCTTTTTACAGATTTTCAGATGCCAATGTGAGGGGAGGAACAAAGATGATCGTATATACCTGCGGGGAAAGCTTTGAGGAAATGCTGACCTGCGTTTATGAGGCACTGCAGAGCAGGGCGGCCCGCGACCAGGTGCGCCTGCAGCTGGAGCCGGTCTGGCAGCAGGAGATGTTCTGCGAATACATGCATGTGGATGGGGATAACGTCCGGGCAAAACAGATGGCCCGCGCCATCCGGGAAAAAATCTCTTACGAGGCGTACCGGCAGGTATACCTTGCCGCCATGTCTTACAAAGAGGAACGGCTGGACGCCATTTACCGCTTCCTGGACCTGGGATTTTCCGTGGGGAGCGCCCTCACGGATATGCTGGCCCGGCCCGAGGTTGCGTGGATCCTGGAACTGAGCAGAAAATCGGCCAATGAGGCAAGTTATTTTCGGGAATTTACGCGCTTTGTGCAGGTGGGAAAGGTATATGTGGCGCATATTGAGCCGAAGTGCAACGTGACGGCGGTTTCCGCGGAACACTTTGCGGACCGCATGCCCTCCGAGTACTGGATCATGCTGGACGATCGCAGGGGCATCGCCGCCGTGCACCCGAAAGACCGGCCGTTTTACATGACGGTACTGACGGAGAGGGAACAGAACGCGCTGCGGGAAATGGCGCGGGGAGACATTTATACCGATCTGTGGAAGGAATTTTTCCGCAGCACGGGGATTGAAAAAAGAAAGAACGAAAAATGCCAGCGCGGACATATGCCGCTCTGGTATCGGAAACATGCCACGGAATTTCACTGAGAAATTTTTGTTGCTTTTCCGGGGCAGTCCTGTTATATTTGTTGGGAGAATGAGAGAGGGAGAGGAAAGGAAATGGCTGCCCATAAAAAGGAAAACTACGATCACACCATCATTGCCTGCTATCTGGGGTACATCACCCAGGCGATCGTAAATAATTTTGCACCGCTTCTTTTTCTGACTTTTCAGAGAAGCTATGGCATACCTTTACATAAGATCGCGCTGTTGGTGTCGGTTAACTTTGCGGTGCAGCTGCTGGTGGACTTTCTGTCGGCAAAATATGTGGACCGGATCGGCTACCGCACCTGCGTGGTCGCGGCGCATGTCCTGTCTGCGGCCGGGCTTGTGGGCCTGGGCGTCTTTCTGGAAATCTTTCCTGATCCATACGTGGGGCTGGTGGCTGCCATTGTTTTATACGCCATTGGCGGCGGCCTGATCGAAGTGCTTATCAGCCCCATCGTGGAGGCCTGCCCCACAAAGAAAAAGGAGGCGGCCATGAGCCTGCTCCACTCGTTTTACTGCTGGGGGCATGTGCTGGTCGTGCTGGTCTCCACACTGTTTTTCTCGCTGGCGGGCACACAGCACTGGCGGTACCTGGCGTTTTTCTGGGCGCTGATCCCCACAGGGAACGCGGTGTTCTTTACGCGGGTTCCCATTCAGGTGCTGGTGGAAGAACAGGAGGGGATGAGCATTGGCGCTCTGATCCGCACAAAACTGTTCTGGGTGCTGCTTTTGCTCATGGTCTGCGCGGGGGCATCGGAGCAGGGAATGAGCCAGTGGGCGTCTGCCTTTGCGGAGGCTGGTCTGCATGTGTCAAAGACCATGGGGGATCTGCTGGGGCCGTGCCTGTTTGCGGCGCTGATGGGCAGTTCGCGGGCACTGTATGCAAAACTGAGCGAGAAGATCGATCTGAAACGCTATATGGTGTACAGCGGCATCCTCTGTGTGGGCAGCTATTTCCTGGCGGCCTGCTCTAAAAATCCACTGCTCTCGCTGGCCGGCTGCGGTCTGTGCGGCCTGTCGGTGGGGATCATGTGGCCGGGCACGTTTAGCGTGGCGGCCAGGGCGGTGCCCAAAGGAGGAACCGCACTGTTTGCGCTGCTGGCGCTCGGCGGAGATCTGGGGTGCAGTTTTGGCCCCGCCACAGTGGGGATGGCCACGGAATTATTAAATGGAAACCTGAAAACCGGTATACTGGCGGCGGTCTGCTTCCCGATCCTGCTGATCCTGGGCATCGGACTGCTGCATAATAATAAGGAGTGTGGATAGTATATGGTATCAGAAGATTATATAAAAGCAATGAAAGCGGGCAAAAAGGAGGTCGCCTCCAGAACGGCGAAGGGGCTGAATCCCTATCTGGCAGTGCTGGATGAGATACCCGGAGCGTCAGACTCTATTCTGGAATATCCCCTGGGGCTGGTGCAGGTGTCTCTGGACCAGATCGTGGGCACGGTGACGGCGGGCAGAAGCCAGGCGTTTGCCGCGAACTTCATGCCGATCTTAGAAGAAAAGTCCGAATTTGCCATGAAGTGGTCCAACCTGTGCGAATCCCATATGAACGAAGGAATCCGCGAACCCATCAAGGCATACGAATACATGAACAAGTTTTATGTGTTGGAGGGCAACAAGCGGGTGAGCGTTCTGAAATATGTGGACGCCGTATCCGTCCCGGCGCAGGTGACGCGCATCGTGCCGCCCCGCACAGATGAAAAGGAAAACAAGATTTATTATGAATTTATGGACTTCTATGACCTGTCTGGGGTGAACTATATCTGGTTCTCGGAGGAGGGACGGTTTTTCAAACTGCAGCGCCTGATGGGGAAACGCCCGGATGAGCGGTGGAGCGATGATGACAAAATGGTGTTCAGCGCTCTGTTTTCCAGATTCAGCGCGGCGTACAAGGCGCACGGGGGCGAGAAGCTGAATATCACAGTGGGGGACGCGTTCCTGGATTTCATAGAAATATATGGCTATCAGGAACTGGACGCCATGACCACCGCCGATTTCAAGGCCACGATCAGCAAGAGCTGGAAAATGTTTGACACGGTGGCGGACAGCGATTCCGTAGAAATCCAGATGACGCCGAAGGAAAAGAAAAAGCCGCTGCTGCAAAAGCTGATCCCGCTGGGGAGCTCCCTGCTCTCTCTGGGGACTTCCGTGCTGAAGATCGCGTTTGTGCACGAGACAGACCCGCAGGAGTCGGGCTGGACATACGCCCACGATCTTGGCCGCCTGCACCTGGAGCAGACCTTCCCGGACGAGATCGAGACCAGGGCCTACCACCTGCAGTCGCAGGATGAAAAAGAGGCGGAGGATGTGATCGCCCGAGCGGTGGAAGACGGAAACAAGATCATTTTCACCACCTCCCCGATCCTGGCAAATGCCAGCATCAAGGCGGCGATCGCACATCCCAGCGTAAAGATCCTGAACTGCTCGCTTCTGGAGAGCCGCGGATTTATCCGCACCTACAGCGCCAGAATGTATGAGGCAAAGTTTTTGATCGGCGCCATCGCGGGCGCCATGACGGAGAACGACAAGCTGGGCTACATAGCGGATTACCCCATCTACGGCACGGTGGCCAACGTAAACGCGTTCGCGCTGGGGGCCAAGATGGTGAACCCGCGGGCAAAAGTGTATGTGGAATGGACATCCAAAAAGAATGTGGATATCCAGGCGGAATTTGAGGCGAACGGCGTTTCCTACGTGTCCGGCAGAGACATCATCATACCCGGAAAGAGCCAGGGCTCCCGGCACTTCGGCCTGTTCCGCCACGATGAGATATGGCCGCACAATCTTGCCATGCCGGTGTGGCACTGGGGGAAATTTTACGAGGAGATGATCCGCAGGATCATCAGCGGCGAATGGAAAGCAGAGGAGGAGGCAAAGGGGAAATCCGTCAATTACTGGTGGGGAATGTCCTCCGGGGTGATCGATGTGATCTGCTCCAACAATCTCCCACTGGGAACCGCACGTTTGGTCAGCCTGTTAAAGCAGACCATTTCTTCCGGCGAGTTCAACCCCTTCACGGGCGTGCTCTACTCCCAGAACGGGGTGATCCAGGAGGAGGGCGATGATGTGCTCACCCCGGAGAAGATCATCACCATGGACTGGCTTGCAGAAAACGTGATAGGCCAGATCCCCAAGATGGCGGATCTGGTGGAAAAGGCAAAGCCGGTGGTTCTGAATCAGGGCGTGGAGACAGTGGAAGAATAAAACATGGTGCGTGGCCGCGGAGAGAAAACGAACGGTATGTGCAGACCGCGGCAGGGAAAAAAGAATAGCGTGTGCAAACTGCGATGGGGCAGGATACAGCAGAACAGATGGGAAATGCACAGCAGATGGATAGAGGAAAAGTGAGGGTATGAAGATACTTGCGGTGGCAGATGAGGAATCCAAATATTTGTGGGATTATTTTGAGCGTGAGAAACTGGCTGGGGTGGAGCTGATCCTGTCGGCCGGGGACCTGAAAGCGGAGTATCTCTCGTTCCTCACTACCATGTATGCGATCCCTGTCCTGTATGTGCCGGGAAACCATGACGACAAATACGAGACGCGTCCCCCGGAGGGCTGTATCTGCATCAATGATGATATTTACGTGCACAACGGGGTGCGGATCCTGGGCCTGGGAGGTTCCATGCGCTATAAACCCGGCGGGAATCAGTACACCGACGAACAGATGCACAGGAGAGTGCGAAAACTCTGGTGGAAATTAAAGAAGCACCGGGGATTTGACATCCTGCTCACACACGCCCCGGCGTACCAGCTGAACGATGGGCGGGATCTCCCGCACCAGGGGTTTCAGGAATTTATCAGGCTGATAGAAAAGTACAACCCGCGGTTTTTTATCCACGGACATGTGCATGTGACATACGGAAGGCAGCATAAGCGCTATGACAGGTATCAGAATACCCATGTCATCAACGCTTACGAGAGATGCCTTTTCGACTATGACGATGAAAACCTGCAGGAGCATATCCGCTGACATGCTTTGCCCCGGCAGCAGCATCTGCCGATTACCCGACAGATGCTTTTCCTGTTTCCATCGGAGGAGAATCTTCGGTGAACAAAGCAATCTTCTCTGAGCAGGGCGGTCAGACGCGCAGAAAACTTCGTATCCTGGAGAGGTTCTCCTTTGCGTCGTGCCGTCCCAGCATATACATGGCGCGCACCTTGCGCAGATCTTTTTCCATGCGGTGAATATGCAGATCGCGGCTGGGGCGGATCACAAGCGTATTTCCGGCTTCCTCCGCCTTCTTGATCTGCTCCAGAGACAGATTATATTTTTGCGGCCGATGCAGAATGGCCTTTTGAAACTGCGGGTACCGGTGATACATGGGAACGTGCTGATTGCGGGACGGCTTTTTCTGATAGCCGTCCACCTGGGTGAGCACCACAATGTTCCGCTCATATCCGAGCTTCTGAAAAGCCTTTAAAGGAATACTGTCCGCCACGCCGCCGTCCAGATAGGGGGTGTGGTTGATCCACACCTTTTTGGATACAAACGGCATGGAGGCGGATGCCCGCACATAATCGATCTGGCGCATCATATCCTTGCAGAGAAAATATTCGGCCTGTCCGGTCTTCACGTTTGTACAGGTCACATAAAAATCTATGGGGGACGCCTGAAACGCTATGTGGTCAAAGGGATCCAGCCGGTCTGGTATATCGTGATAACAAAAGCGCGTGTTCACCAGATTGCCGGTGAGCAACAGAGAACGGAAACTCATAAAACGCCAGTTGCGGCCATATTTCAGATAGTAGCGGATGCTGCGCCCGTGCTGGCCGGATACGTAAGAGCACCCGTGGATCGCGCCGGCGGACACGCCGATCACCCCGTCCACATGAATATTCTGTTCCATCAGCACATCCAGCACACCTGCCGTGTAAATGCCGCGCATGGCGCCGCCTTCCAGTACAAGTCCGGTTTTCATGGAATCCCTCCTTTTTGTTCTTTGTTCATTATACATCATCCGCCGGGATTTTCAATTGGAATGTTTCGGAAGGATTGGTACTTTACGATTTGCCAAAAATCGATTATGATAATGTGAGACAAATTTGATAAAGTAAATTGTGCGCATCTGTCCCGCATACCGGTAACAGAGATCAGATCGGAAAACGGGGCAGACGATCGAAAAACACTTGGAGGGAAAATGACAACCAGGCAAAAACGGAGATATATCCTTTTCTATACAGGCGTGATCCTGGCGCTGCTGCCTCTGGCATACTGTGCCTTTTCCGGGAGGACGTTCATTCGCAAGGGAGACGTGTTTAAGCAGCATTACCGCGCTGCGCTTTATTATCGTCAGTGGCTGCGCAGTGTGGCGAAAACACTGCTGCAGGAACACCGGCTGGTACTTCCGGAGTGGGATTTTTCCATCGGCTACGGCAGCAATATACTGACGACGCTGCACTACTACGTTGTGGGAGATCCCATAAATCTGCTCAGTATGTTTGTGCCGGAACGCTATATGCCGCAGTTTTTCAGCCTGTTGATATTTCTGCGCAGCTATCTGGCCGGACTGGCTTTTTCCTGGCTGTGCATTTATAAGAAACGAACAAACAGCATGGCCATCCTGGCGGGGGCGATCACCTACGTGTTTGCCGGCTATGTGCTGCGGTTTGGATTTTATCATCCGTTCTTTCAGAATCCCATGATCTGTTTTCCGCTGGTGATCCTGGGTGTGGAAAAACTGCTGTGCGAGAAAAAACCCTGCACCCTGGTTTTGTCTGTATTTTATTCGGCGGTTTCCAATTTCTATTTCTTCTATATGATCGTTCTGCTGACGGTCGGGTATGTGCTGATCCGCTGCGGCTGTGCTTACGGGTGGAAAGGCAGAAAAGAGGCTTTTGGAAAAATCCTGCAGATCGGGCTGTACGCCGGGCTGGGGGTAATGCTGTCCGCCTTTCTGTTTGTCCCGGTGATCTGGGCTGTCCTGTCTGATCACCGTATGGAGACAGAGGCGCTTGTCCCCTGGCATTATTGGAAAACGTATTATGAGAAACTGCCGTCGGCGTTTATCATAACGCGGGATCCGGGGGTACAAACCTATCTGGGATATGGCGTTCACGCGCTGTTTGGCGTGGTGCTGCTGTTTTTTGGCAAACGCCGAAAAGAGCACGGCAAACTGCTGAAGATGCTGTTTTTGGCGGGCAGCCTGATGCTGCTGTCCCCCTTTGCGGCACACGCGTTGAACGCATTTTCCTATGTAGTGAACCGCTGGATATGGGCATACAGCCTGCTGGTGGCCTATATTTTCTGTACCGTATGGGAAGACTTTTTTGATGTGCGCAGACGGGACCTTGTATGCTTCCTTCTGCTGGCGGCAGTATATGTGCTCTGGCTGAGAAAAGTGAGATGGCAGTATCTGTTTTTCCCGGCGCTTATCCTGCTGTGTGCACTGTCCCGTGCGCTGTCAAAAAAACGCGGGAAAATGAAAATGCTGCTGCAGGCGTCGCTGCTGCTCCTTGTGGCGGGAAGCGCCGTTATAAATGCAAATATGTTTGTGCGTTCCGGCAATTTTGTAAAAAAGTTTCTGCCGGAAACAACACTGCAGGCAGGTTTAAAGCGGACGCCGGATAAAGCCGTGCTGGAACTGATGGAGGGAGAGGACTTCTTCCGCTATGGAGGCGAGGCGATCGTGCAAAATTCTTCTGTGAATAACGGCACCCACAGCATAGATTTTTACTGGAGCATATCCAACCACAACATTGTGGATTTCTTTCAACAGACACAGGTAAATGTGCCCTGGCTTTATGTATATACCGGGCTGGATGAAAGATGTGCCCTCACCGCGCTGGCGGGCTGCCGCTATTATCTGCTGCCGAAGGACACAGGGCAGCGCCTGCCCTATGGATTTCATTATCTGAAGACAAACGGCCGATATGATATCTATGAAAATGAATATGCGCTTCCGCTGGGCTATACCTATGATTCTTACATAACCAGGGAACAATTGGAGCAGAAAAATGGAGTAGAAAAAGAAGAGGCCATGATGCAGGACGTGATCCTGGATGCGGAACTGCAAAACTTTTCCAAAGGGACGCCGGATACCGCCGGGTACAGACTGGATCACAGCATGGAGCTGTCGCAGAAGGGAATAGAGAAAAAGGGGAACGCATTTCTTGTGACAGGGGAAGAGGCGGCGGTGACCCTGAAAATTCCTGCGGCGGCGCAGGATGGAAGCGCAGAGACGTATTTCTGCATGGATCATTTTTCTTACAAGGGCAAAGCAAAGACGCTGAATATGGTTTTGACTTGCACCATGGCGGACGGACAGACAAATAAGAATCGCATTTATTATTCGACGCAGAACGGGTCATGGCCGTCCGAACTCCAGGATTATATGGTAAACCTGGGAAGCGGCGACAGCCCGGTGACGGAGATCCGCCTTCAGTTTGACCGGCCGGGGGAATACGATTTTGATGAGATTTACGTCTGGCGCCGGCCCTTGCAGGATTTCGCGGAGCGGATCGCGGCCCGCAGGGAGGATGTGCTGGAAAACGAAGTGATCGACACGAACAGAGTGACCGGCACCATCGACCTGGAAGAAGACAAAATCCTGCTGCTGACCATCCCCTATGACGGCGGCTGGACGGCGTATGTGGACGGCAAAAAACAGGAGGTTCTGAAAGCAAATTATATGTTCTCGGCGCTGCCGCTTGCCGCGGGGCACCACGACATTGTACTGAAATACCGCACGCCGTTCTTAAACATCGGCCTGTGCATTTCCGCGCTGGGAATCCTTCTCTTTGCGGCAGTCATTCTGTGGGAAAAAAGAGGACAGGCTCTGCTGCGGGCGAGACAATGGGCGCAGTGGGAGACGGAGCAGAAAGTGGGGAAGAAAGAATGAGTGCAAGACAAAAGAAAAAATATTTCGCATATTATACGGTGCTGTTTTTAATCCTGTTCTGCGTGGTGCACCACATGTTTGCGGGCAGGACATTTGTCCGGAACGATGACGGCATTAATCAGCATTATCACGCACTGCTCTATTACGGCCAGTGGCTTCGGCAGATTGCCGGAACATTATTTGCGGAGCACCGGCTGGTGATCCCGGAATGGAATTTTGGCATCGGCTACGGAAGCAACATCCTCACAACACTGAACTATTACGTGCTGGGAGACCCTTTAAATCTGTTCACGGCCTTTGTGCCCTCCCGGCTGATGCCGTATTACTATACATTCATGGTGGGCGTGCGGGGATACCTGGCGGGCATCTCCTTCTCCTGCCTGTGCATGTACAAGAAGGACCGCAGTATATGCGGGACGCTAGCCGGCGCGTTCACCTATGTCTTCTGCGCATATATGCTTCAGTCGGGACTGAGCCATCCGTTTTTTGCCAACCCGCTGATCTATTTTCCGCTGATCGTCCTGGGCATAGAGAAGCTGTTCCACAAAGAAAGCCCTGCCGTGCTGATCCTCTCGGTGTTTCTCACGGTGATCTCGAACTTTTACTTTTTCTATATGATCGCGATGCTCGCAGCGGTCTATACCCTGGTGCGGTGCGCGTGCATTTTTGCCCGCGAGCGGAAAAAAGAGATATTCGGAATGATCCTGAAGACGGGGCTGTACGCGTTTGTGGGCGTACTGATGGGGGCCTGCCTGCTGCTCCCGGTGCTGCGGGTGTTCCTGAACGATCACCGCGCGAACGTCCAGAAAACGTTCCAGTTCTTTTACACATTTTCCAAATACATCTCGTTCCTGAAGTCCTATACCGTTTCAGCAGTCCGGAGTATGGGAGCGCAGGGGATTCTGGCCGTGCTGCTGTTGTATCTGGGTTCCGGGAGAAAGCGGCACGCAGTGGAGACCAAAGCGCTGTTTCTGACGGGAATCTGCTTTTTGCTCCTCCCGTACGCCGGCTATGCGCTGAATGGCTTTTCTTATATATCCAACCGCTGGTGCTGGGGATTCATCCTGCTGGTGGGCTATATTACCTGTGATATGTGGGAAGAATTTTTCCAGCTGAAAAAGAGGGATTTTTGGATATTGAGCGGATGCTGTATCCCCTATGGCCTTTACACGCTCCGCAGCCGGAATATACAGGTGATCCTGATATGTGCTGTTATGCTCGGGCTGCTGGTGTGCTTTGCGGTGTCTTCCGCGGCTAGACGCTGGAATCCGGGGGGGGGTATAGCGTGGAAAAAGGCAGCGCGGACGCTGGCGTTTCTTGTGCTCGCGGGAGGGATCGCGGCAAACG
>CANRKY010000066.1 GCA_947631355.1 uncultured Marvinbryantia sp. | reverse complement strand
CGTGGATGTGGTGGTGCTGGATTCCGCACACGGCCATTCCATGAACGTGATCAACTGTGTGAAAATGATCAAGGCGAAATATCCGGATCTGCAGGTGATCGCCGGAAACGTGGCCACGGCGGAGGGAACGAAAGCCCTGATCGAAGCGGGCGTGGACGCGGTAAAAGTGGGTATCGGCCCCGGCTCCATCTGTACCACCCGTGTGGTGGCGGGCATCGGTGTTCCGCAGATCACGGCTGTGATGGACTGCTACGAGGCGGCGAAGGAAAGCGGTATCCCCATTATCGCGGACGGCGGCATCAAATATTCCGGGGATATCACGAAGGCCATTGCGGCGGGAGCAAATGTCTGCATGATGGGCAGCATCTTTGCCGGATGCGATGAGAGCCCAGGAACGTTTGAGCTCTACCAGGGCAGAAAATACAAGGTGTACCGCGGGATGGGTTCCCTGGCGGCCATGGAAAACGGCAGCAAAGACCGGTATTTCCAGACCAACGCGAAGAAACTTGTGCCGGAGGGCGTGGAAGGGCGCGTGGCATACAAAGGCAGCGTGGAGGACACCGTGTTCCAGCTGATGGGCGGGCTCCGCTCCGGAATGGGCTATTGCGGCACGCCGAACATTGAGGAACTGAAAGAAAAAGGCAGATTTGTGAAAATTTCAGCAGCGGCTCTGAGAGAATCTCACCCGCATGATATCCATATCACGAAAGAGGCTCCGAACTACAGTGTTGATGAATGATTCTATAAACAACTTAAAAAATGGCACGGACATCCGCCAGTCGCTGATCGCGCTGAAGGAGGATGTGCGCGCCAACAAAACAGGAAAAACCCTTGCGCAATTACTGGCAGGGGATTTCTCTGTCTTGACGGACCTTTTGCGGCATGCAGATCCAAAAGTGAGAAAAAATGCGGCCCTTATCCTGGCGGAACTGGAGTATGAGCCGTTGCGGGAAATTCTATGGGAGGCTTACCAGCAGGAAAAGACACTGTTTGTGCGGGCGGATTACCTGAAGGCCCTTTCCCACTATGACTGCAGCTGCTACCTGGATCAGATCAAAGCGCGGATGCGCGAGCTGGATGAGAAGGAGGCCGCGCCGGAAGAACAGAAGCATCACTACGAGGAACAGACTGCATTAAAAACACTGCTGCGAAAGACAGAGAAAAAGGGCAAACACAAATTTAATGCATACGACAGGCGTTTTCAGGTGATCCTGCTCACCAACCGGGAACACCGCGAGGCGACCCTCGCCCAGGTGCCGGACGCCGAAAACGTGAAGATGCTGGCAGGCGGCCTGCGCTTTACTACGGAGAAATTGGCAGATATCCTGCCGATCCGCACCTATTCCGAACTGCTCTTTACCATCCCGGGGGTTGCTGTCCTTGAGGGAAGCCCCGGAAACATAGCGAAGGAAGTGGTGCCGTCACTCACCAGATTCCTGCGGACCTGCCACGAGCAGCCCGGGCCCTTCTATTTTCGCCTGGATGTGAAAACCGCGCTGCCGGAACAGCAGAGGGTAGACCTGGTAAAAAAACTGGCGCGGGCGATGGAAAAGGAAAGCCGCGGGGAACTTTTGAACGCTCCCGGCGGATATGAATTTGAGCTGCGCCTGGTGGCGAACAAGGCGGGGCGATTCGCGCCTCTCCTGAAACTGTACACCATACACGACTGGCGGTTTGCGTACCGCAAAGAATCGCTTCCCACCTCCATTGCGCCGGTAAACGCGGCGCTGATCATGGAACTGGCAAAGGATTATTTAAGGGAAGACGCCCGCGTGCTGGATCCGTTCTGCGGCGTGGGAACCATGCTGATAGAGCGCAGAAAGAAAAAGAAGTGCGGCAATATGTACGGGGTGGATATCCTGGAGAGCGCCATTTTGAAGGCGCGGGAGAACGCAGGGCTGGCGCACATCAAAGTGAACTATATCAACCGGGATTTCCTGGATTTCAAAAAGGACATGATCTTTGACGAGATCATCACAAATCTCCCGGTAGAGGGAAACAACAGGAACAGGGAGGATGTGGAGGCACTGTACCACCGCTTCTTGAGCGACCTTCCGCTGCTGGCAGACAAAAACACCGTCGCGATTATTTACGCGCAGGAATACACTCTGTTCCGAGCGTGCCTGCAGGCGCACCCGGAGCTGAACATGCAGGAAGAATTTTGCATCAACGAGAGAGGCCCCAGTTATGCCGTGGTGCTGAAGCTGGCATGAGGCAGGAAACGCTCCGATAAAATAAGAATGAGACAGATAGAATAATGAAATGGAAGACAAGGAACTGCAGTTTCTCTTGTCTTCTTTTTTGTGAAAATGGAAGGAACTTGAGCGCTTTTATGATCGGACATTGAAATTTCAGATGACTGTCAAGATGAAAAATAGACACGAAAAAAGTCCAGCACCTGCTGGACTTTTTAAGAGCGCGAGACGGGACTCGAACCCGCGGCCTCGACCTTGGCAAGGTCGCGCTCCACCAACTGAGCCACTCGCGCATGTTGTCATCTCGTTCCTGACGACATTAATTACTATACTATAGATCCTTTTTTTTGTCAATCCCTCATTTGAAAAATTTTGTTTTTTGTTTTTTGCTGTGTTTTTTGCTGTTTTTGTTTAAACTTTTCTCTATAAATCGTATTGTACAAAGCAGGGAAAATATGTTATTCTGATACTGTTAAGCGGAAATATGCTAGACGCGGGACGGGAGGTTGATCAAATGTCAGAGGAGACAAGAAGAATCCTGGATGAGATAAATGAACTGAAGCGGTCAGTAAAAGAAATTCAATTAACACTTGAAAATGAGACGAACCGTAATATAAGGATCATCGCAGAAGGCCATCTTGACCTAAGCAGGAAACTGGATGAGGCACTATCGGTGGAGAATGAAAAAGAGCTGCTTTTGATCCGCGTAAACAGTCTGGAGACAGAAGTGAAAAAATTGAAGAACAGAATTGAAAGAATCGCATAAAAACATAGAGAGATACGGAGGAATAAGACATGGGCGGATTTTTTGCGGTAGCTTCCAAAAATGATTGTGTATTTGACCTTTTTTTCGGAGTGGATTATCACTCGCACCTGGGCACAAGGCGCGGCGGCATGGCGGTTTACGGAAAAAAAGGGTTTGACAGGGCCATTCACAATATTGAAAATTCTCCGTTCCGGACAAAATTCGAGAAAGACGCGAACGAGATGAAAGGCTACATGGGGATCGGCTGCATTTCCGATTATGAACCACAGCCGCTTCTGATCCGCTCGCACCACGGCACCTATGTGATCACCACGGTGGGCAAGATCAATAATATGGATGCGATCACGGAGGAACTGTTCCGTTCCGGCCACACGCATTTCATGGAGATGACCACGGGGGAGATCAACGCCACGGAGCTGGTGGCGACCCTCATCAATCAGAAAGAAAATATCCTGGAGGGGATCCAGTATGCGCAGGAAAAGATAGACGGCTCGCTCACACTGATGATCCTCACGGCCAAGGGCGTCTATATCGCCAGAGACAGGCTGGGCAGAACCCCTGTGGCGCTGGGGAAAAAGGAGGATGCGTTCTGCGCGTCTTTCGAGAGCTTTGCCTATCTGAATCTGGGCTACGAAGATTACCGGGAGCTGGGGCCGGGGGAGATCGTGGTGATGACGCCGGAAGAAATTGTCACACTGGTAAAACCCGGCAATAAAATGAAAATCTGTACCTTTTTGTGGGTATATTATGGATATCCGTCTTCTTCCTATGAGGGCGTGAGCGTGGAGCAGATGCGCTACCGCTGCGGCGAGCTTTTGGCAAAGCGGGACGACGCGATGCCGGACACGGTGGCGGGTGTTCCGGACTCCGGCACGGCCCACGCTATCGGGTACGCAAACGCGTCGGGGATCCCGTTCTCCAGACCGTTTATCAAGTATACTCCCACATGGCCCAGGTCGTTTATGCCCACTATGCAGAGCCAGCGCAATCAGATTGCGAAGATGAAGCTGCTGCCGGTGCACAACCTGATCAAGGGCAGAAGACTGCTCCTGATCGATGATTCCATCGTGCGGGGCACCCAGCTGCGCGAGACCACGGAATTTCTGTACCGCAGCGGGGCGAAGGAAGTGCACATCCGCCCGGCCTGTCCGCCGCTGGTGTACGGCTGTAAATTCTTAAATTTTTCCAGATCCACATCGGACATGGATCTGATCACCCGGCGGATCATTCAGCGGTTTGAGGGGGATCAGGCGGAAAATGTGCTGGAGGAGTATACAGATCCGGATTCGGACCGCTATCAGAAGATGGTGGAGGCCATCGGGCGGGAGATGAATTTTTCATCCCTGCGCTATCACCGGCTGGACGACATGATCGAGTCCGTGGGGATCGACGCGTGCAAGCTCTGCACGTACTGCTGGAATGGCCGGGAATAAAAGTAAGACGAATTGAGGAGAGAGCATGGCCAAACAATATCACGGTCTGTCCGCGGCGGAAGTGGAGGACCGTATGTCGCTGGGCCGTTCTAACCGGACGGATATCAGCGTGTCAAAAACCAAAAAAGAGATTATAAAGGAACATTCTCTGACGTATTTTAACTTTTTGAACCTGTTCCTGGCAATTCTGGTGGCCTTTACGGGACAGTTCAAAAACCTCACCTTCATGGGCGTGATCCTGATCAATACAGCCATCGGCATTTTTCAGGAATTTAAGGTGAAAAAGCTGATCGATCAGGTGTCTGTGATGACAGTTTCCCGCACGGATGTGATCCGGGACGGCGAAAAGAAAAATATTCCCGTGGACGAAGTGGTGATGGACGACATCATCGTGGTGGAGAGCGGGAACCAGATCTGCGCGGACTGCACGGTGCTGGATTCGGACGGCATGGAGGTCAACGAGTCCATGCTGACCGGCGAGTCGAAGCCTGTGAAAAAGAAGGCCGGAGATACGCTGATGTCCGGCAGCTATCTGGTGGCGGGCAGCGGCTGCGCAAAAGTGTACCATGTGGGCGAGGACAACTACGCGGTGGCCCTGGCGAGGAAGGCCAGGATCAAAAAGCGCGCGTCCTCCGAGATGCAGGAGACCATCAAAAAGATCATCAAGATAGACGGCCTGCTGCTGGTGCCGGTGGGGATCCTGCTGTTTATGTCGCAGCTTAAAATTCAGGGGATCACCACAAACGATGCCATCGTGAACACGGTGGCGGGCGTGATCGGCATGATCCCGGAGGGGCTGGTGCTTTTAACCAGCATCTCGTTTGTGCTGGGCGTGGGCCGACTGGCGGGAAAGAAAGCGCTGGTGCAGGAGATGGAATCCATCGAGGCGCTGGCCAGGGTGAATGTGCTCTGCCTGGACAAGACGGGCACCATCACCACAGGCGATCTGAGCGTGACAGAGGTGGTTCCCCGGGGGGACTGTGCGCCGGAATATATTGAAAAGGTGATGGGAGCCATCGCGTACTCCTTTGACGATGTAAATGTGACCCAGGAAGCCTTAAAAAAGCGGTTCGCGCAAAACCGGGACTGGAATGTGGAGGGAAAGATCCCCTTTTCTTCCGAACGGAAATACCGGGCCATCCGCTTTGGCGAGCAGGGCAGTTTCGTGCTGGGCGCGCCGGAATTTTTGCTCCCGGGGGATGCGGATCTTCTGGAAGACGCGATGGCGTATTCTTCCAAAGGACTGCGGGTGCTGCTTTTGGGAAAATGTGATATGGACGAGGAGGAGGCCAGCGTGAGCAATGTGTCCGCCATGGCCCTGATCGTCATTTCTGATATCATTCGGCCGGAGGCGGCGGACACCCTGGCGTATTTCCGGGAACAGGACGTGGAGATCAAAATCGTGTCCGGGGATAATCCGGCCACCGTCTCCCACATCGCGGGGGAGGCTGGGCTTGTGGGGGCGGAGCGCTATGTGGACGCCCGGAACCTGCCCTCTGAGTTCGGAGATCTTCAGGTGGAAGTGGAAAAATATACCGTGTTCGGGCGCGTGAAGCCGGAACAGAAACAGCAGATCATCAAGGCGCTCCAGGCCGACCGGAAAGTGGTGGGCATGGTGGGGGACGGCGTGAACGATGTGCTGGCCTTAAAAGACGCCGACTGCGGCATCGCCATGGCGGCGGGCAGCGATGCGGCCAAACAGGTGGCCCACATCGTCCTTCTGGACTCCAACTTTGCCTCCATGAAAAACATCGTGGGAGAAGGGCGCACTATTATCAGCAACATCGAGAGGGTGAGCGCGCTCTACCTCACAAAGACGGTGTACTCCATCCTGCTGTGCCTGATCTTTATCGCGCTGCAGAAGTCGTATCCGTTCATCCCCATCCAGCTGTCCTGGATCAGCAGTACGGCCATCGGCGTGCCCAGTTTCCTGCTGACGCTGGAACAGTCCCAGCGGGCGGTATCCCGCGGGTTTCTCCGCCAGGTGCTGCGCGTCTCACTGCCGGCGGCCATGGCCATGGTGTGCACCATCGTGCTCACCCAGTTTATGTCCGGGTTCTGGGCCGCGGACGAGATGATGACGGCAACCTACAACCTGCTCCTTGGGGGCTTTATCAGCATGATCGTGGTCTACCGCGTGTGCCAGCCCATGAACCGTTTTCACAGGCTGCTGTGTGTGGCAATGCCGGCGATCTTTATGGCGGGCGTGCTGATCGCGCCGGGATTTTTGAGCATCTATCCGCTGTTCCGCTGGCAGAGCCTGCTGCTTTTGCCCATGTTCAGCTTTGCGGCCACTCTGGACATCGGCTTTACCAGACTGGTCAACTGGGGATACGAGATGAAGACATGGATCCAGAAAAAAATGAAACCGGGCGCTGCCTAGCACCCGGTTTTGCCGTTTTTTGGAAAAAAGAGATACTTTTGTATACTTCCTGCATATTCTATTAAAGAAGGAGTATGCGAGAGGTATTTTTATGGCAAGAATAGCGATAGATGCGGGGCACGGGGGCACCGACCCGGGAGCGGTGTACAACGGCCGCCTGGAAAAAGACGATACTTTAAAACTGGCGCTGGCGGTGGGGGAGATCCTGCAGCAAAACGGCGTGGATGTCGTTTACACCAGAACAGAGGACATCTATCAGACGCCGTTCCAGAAGGCCGTGGCAGCAAACCAGGCAGACGCGGATTTTCTCGTCTCCATCCACCGCAATTCCAGCCCCACGCCAAACCAGTACACGGGAGTGGAGACGCTGGTTTACGACAAAAGCGGCGAGAAACTGGAAATGGCGGAAAACATCAACAGCCAGATGGAAAAAGTGGGATTCCGGAACATCGGCGTAAAAGAGCGCCCGGGGCTGGTAGTGCTGCGCAGGAGCAAAATGCCGGCTGTGCTCGTAGAAGCCGGATTTTTGAACAGCGAGGAAGACAACCGGCTTTTTGACGAAGAATTCGACAAAATCGCCCAGGGGATCGCGCAGGGTATCCTGGACACCCTGCAGGGCAGCGGCGCGGCCCAGACGCCGCCCGCAGAAGACCCATCCATATACTACCGGGTTCAGACAGGAGCGTACCGGAACCTGGACAACGCCCTGCGCGAGCGCGATCAGCTGGAAAGCGAAGGATACCCTGTATTTATTATCGAAAAAGACGGATACTATCTGGTACAGGTAGGTGCGTTCCGCAACCTCGGAAACGCCACACGCATGGAAGGAATCCTGCGAAGCAGCGGATACCAGACATACATCACCACATAACAGCATGGGAAAAAAGCATGTGTACGACAAAACACAACAGCAATGCACAACAGTGTATATACTACAAAACAAAACGGCATTGCAAGACAGCGCATATACTACAAACAGTGCTGCAAATATTATATCTTTCTTAAAAATAAATATGCCACTTTAAAATTAGAAAACCCTGTGATATACTGCACGTAGGCAATGAGCCGTGCACATACACCGCCAATGGCATCTGGGCATTTATGCACAGAGATGCCAGTGGCGGTGGATGTATAGGGCGAAGCCCGTGAGCGAGCGCGACAGCGCGAGCGGCACGGCGGAGATCAAGTGAACATGCCGTGCAGCGCATTAGCGCGAGCGGCACGGCGGAGTCCAGGCGAGCGGCACGGCGTACAGTTTCAAGGGAGTAAAACGGTGAGGGGTACAGACTTATGAGCACGAAAGACGACAGACAACAATTATTATCAGGCGGGGAGCGCCCGCACCGGGAGCGGAGGCGCAGAGAGCAGGAAAAAAAGCACTCCGTGGGGAAAACGGTGCGGAACGTTTTTCTTAGCGTATTCGGCCTGGCTTTTCTTGCAGTCCTGGGGCTTTATGCCGCCGGGGCAGTCTACTTTGACGAGCATTTTTTCCTGCACACGCAGATCAACGGTTTTGACGCTTCCCGTCTTACCGTAGAGGAAGTGGAGAGCATTGTGGCGGATCAGATCGCCCGCTACAGCCTGGAGGTCGCGGAGCGCGGGGGCGGCAGTGAGGTCATCCCGGCATCGCAGATCGACTATCACTACGTGTCGCAGGGCGAGACGCAGACATTTCTGGACAGCCAGAACATTTTTCTCTGGCCGAAATATTTCTGGGACGACATCTCCTACACCTTCGACTCCAGCGCCCAGTATGACGCGGAAAAGCTGACGCAGGCCATCGGGCAGCTGGAATGTCTGGATGAGAGCAGGGTCACCATGCCGGAGGATTCCCATATCGATTACATGGACGGCATGTACTATGTGACGCCGGAGGTGGAGGGCAACCTTCTGGATAGGGACAAGACATCCAATGTCATCAAAGAGGCGGTGGATGTGGCGCGGGCGCGGGTGTCGCTGGAAGAAAACGACTGCTACCAGGAACCGGCCAGGCGCCAGAATGACGAGACATTGAACGCTACCTGCTCGGAGCTGAATACGATGATCAGCACCAACATCGTATATCTTTTCGGCGACCAGACAGAGGTGCTGGACGGCGAGACCGTGCGCAGCTGGATCAGCTACGATGAGGAAGGCGGCCCGGTGACGGTGGATCAGAACGCGGTTTACGACTTTGTCTACCAGCTGGCGGAAAAATATGACACGGCGGGCAAACCCAGAGAGTTCCGCACCCACGAGGGAACCACCGTCACGGTGGAGGGCGGCTATTACGGCTGGGTGCTTGACCAGGAGGGAGAAGTCGCGGAGCTTACAGACTGCATCCACAACGGATACCAGGGAGAGCGCTACGCGGTGTTCGCCCAGACGGCGGAGAGCTGGGAAAACAGCGATCTGGGATACAGCTACGTGGAGATCGATCTGGGAAACCAGCATGTGTGGATGTACATTGACGGGGAGGAGATCGTATCTACCGACTGCGTATCCGGTGATATGATGAACGCGGAGCGCAGCACCCCGGCAGGCACCTACACCCTGTATTACAAGGAATCGCCCTCCGTGCTGGAAGACGAAAAAAAGACATACCGCACGGAAGTGACCTACTGGATGCCGTTTAACGATGGGATCGGACTGCACGATGCCACCTGGAGAGGCAGCTTCGGCGGAAATATCAACCAGTCCAACGGCTCTCACGGCTGCATTAACCTGCCATTGGACGCGGCCCGCAAGATTTATGAAAATATATACGCGGGCATGCCGATCATCTGTTACTACTGACGGAGAAAGACCATGGAACAGTTACAGGAAATTGTTGCGCCGCTTCTTTCCTGGTTTGCGGGCAACGCCCGGGCGCTGCCCTGGCGGGACGACCCCACGCCCTATCGGGTGTGGGTGAGCGAGATCATGCTGCAGCAGACGCGGGTGGAGGCGGTGAAGCCGTATTTTGCCCGATTTATGGAAGCACTGCCGGATGTGGCGGCATTGGCCGCCTGCCCAAAGGACAGGCTTCTGAAACTGTGGGAAGGGCTGGGGTATTACAACCGCGTGCGGAACATGCAGACGGCGGCCCGCACAGTCATGGAAGAATACGGAGGGCAGCTTCCGGCGGATCCGGCACAGCTCATGCAGCTAAAAGGGATCGGCAGCTATACGGCGGGAGCCATCGCATCGCTGGCTTTCAATGTCCCCTGCCCGGCGGTGGACGGAAACGTGCTGCGCGTGATCGCCAGAGTGACCGCCAGCGAGGAGGACATCGCAAAAGCCTCTGTAAAGACAAAGGTGGAGGAGCAGATCCGAAAGATCCTGCCGGAAGGCCATGTCTCGGCCTTCAACCAGGCGCTTATGGAGCTGGGCGCACTGGTGTGCGTGCCAAACGGCCCGGCAAAGTGTGAGACATGTCCGCTGGGCGGCCTGTGCAGAGCTCGGGCCCTGGGAAAAGTGCAGGAACTTCCCCGAAAGACGATGGCAAAACCCCGCAGGGTCGAGAAGCGCACGGTGCTGGTGATCCGGGATGGGGAGCGCGTGGCCATCCGCAGGCGCCCGGAAAAAGGGCTGCTGGCCGGCCTGTACGAGCTGCCCAATGAAAAGGGCTGGCTCTCCGAGGATCAGGCGCTGCACTTGCTGAAAGACCAGGGATTCGCGCCTCTGCGCATCCAGAAACTGCCGGAGGCAAAGCATATTTTCAGCCACATTGAGTGGCACATGATCGGCTACCTGATTTCCATAGAGGAGCCTCAAAAAGAGACCATATACCTGTTTGCGGAACACGGGGACATACAGAAGCGGTACGCCATCCCGGCCGCCTTTGCGGCCTACACCGCATCGGAAAGAACTTTTTAAGGAGAGCGAGCTATGAAAATACTGTCAGTTGCAATACCCAGCTACAATTCACAGGAATATATGCGCAAGTGCATTGAATCTCTGCTGCCTGGAGGCGAGGAAGTGGAGATCATCATTGTGGACGATGGATCCAAAGACGAGACCGGAAAGATCGCGGACGAATACGAACAGAAATATCCCACCATCGTGAAAGCTGTGCACCAGGAAAACGGCGGGCACGGCGAGGCGGTGAACGCGGGGCTGCGCAATGCCACGGGGCTTTTTTTTAAAGTGGTGGACAGCGATGACTGGGTGGACGCGGAGGCCTATCCCAAAGTGCTGGCCACTTTGAAAGAGCTGACCGGCGGCCCGGACACGGTGGACATGTTCATCTGCAATTATATATACGACAAGGTGGGCGTGAGGCGCAAAAAGATCATGCAGTACCGCCATCTGTTTCCCGCGGATCAGGTATTTGAGTGGAAAGATATGAAGATCCGCAGAGGGCACTATATCCTGATGCACTCTGTGATCTATCGCACAAAGCTGCTGCGGGAGTGCGGGATGGTGCTGCCGAAACACACGTTTTATGTGGACAATCTGTTTGTGTTCCAGCCTCTGCCCCACGTAAAGAAGCTGTATTATATGGATGTGGAGCTGTACCATTATTTTATCGGACGGGAGGACCAGTCGGTCAACGAAAAGATTATGATCGGCAGGATCGACCAGCAGATCAAAGTGAACAAGCTGCTCATCGATACCCTGGCAAACTTGAGGGGGCTGAACAAGCAGTGCCGGAAATACATGGAAAACTATCTGGACATCATTATGACGGTGTCCTCCATGCTGCTGATCAAATCCGGCACGGATGAGAACTTCGCGAAAAAGCAGGAACTGTGGCGCTACCTGAAAAACGCGGACCGGGGGCTGTACCGGAAGATACGCCACGGCCTTCTGGGACGGGCCTGCAACCTGCCTGGAAAGAGCGGCCGCATGGTGTCGGTATCGGCCTACAAGGTGACGCAGAAATTTTACGGATTCAATTAAAAAAATATCCCGTTTATCCAACGATAAACGGGAGTTTTTCTTTACACAGAGAAATATCATAACGTATCCGGCGGAAAAAGTAAATCCGTCCGCGGCAGGGAATTTCCCAAAAAAGGAAATCAGAATGATTGAATTTATGGAAAAATTATGATAGTATAGGACAGACGCAGTGCGCACGGATACGATAAGAAACGATTTACGGAGGGATATTATGGAAAAAGAGACGGTTTCCAGAAATTTTATCGAACAGATCATAGACAAAGACCTCGCGGAGGGAAAATGCGACACGATATGTACCCGCTTCCCGCCGGAGCCCAACGGATATCTGCATATCGGA
>CANRKY010000065.1 GCA_947631355.1 uncultured Marvinbryantia sp. | reverse complement strand
TCCCTCCTTCGGTTATTCATTTAGACGTTGTAACTGTTAACTCGTAGTCATTATTGACTACACCATTATTATACTAGAGGGACAGACATATGGAATTTAAACTACACAGCGAATACGCCCCCACCGGCGACCAGCCGCAGGCCATCGAAAAGCTGGTCGAGGGCTTCAAAGATGGCAACCAGTGCGAGACGCTGCTGGGCGTCACGGGATCGGGCAAGACGTTCACCATGGCGAACGTCATTCAGCAGCTGAATAAACCCACGCTGGTCATTGCGCACAACAAGACGATCGCGGCGCAGCTCTACGGGGAATTTAAAGAATTTTTCCCAGAGAACGCGGTGGAGTATTTTGTGAGCTACTATGATTACTACCAGCCGGAGGCCTACGTGCCGTCTTCGGACACATACATCGCAAAGGATTCTTCCATCAACGATGAGATCGATAAGCTGCGGCTCTCGGCCACCGCGGCGCTGGCCGAGCGGCAGGATGTGGTCATTGTGGCCTCTGTTTCCTGCATTTACGGGCTTGGCAGCCCTGTGGACTACAAAAACATGGTGGTGTCTCTGCGCCCAGGCATGGAAAAGGACCGGGATGAAGTGGTGCGCAAGCTGATCGATATGCAGTATGAGCGCAGCGACCTGGATTTTAAGCGCGGCACCTTCCGAGTGCACGGGGATGTGCTGGAAATCTTTCCGGCGGATTCATCGGAGACGGCGGTGCGGGTGGAATTTTTCGGGGATGAGGTGGACCGCATCTCACAGATCGATTCCCTCACCGGGGAGGTAAAATGCCTTCTGGAACACGTGGCGGTCTTCCCGGCTTCCCATTACGTGGTGCCTGCGGAGAAAATTCTGCGGGCGGCCAACGCCATCGAGGAGGAACTCGCGGAGCGCGTGGCCTACTTTAAAAGCGAAGATAAGCTGATCGAGGCGCAGCGGATCGCGGAGCGCACAAATTTTGACATAGAGATGCTGAAGGAAACTGGTTTCTGTTCGGGGATCGAAAACTATTCCCGCCATCTGGCCGGGCTGGGGCCCGGCGTGCCCCCGTATACGCTGATTGATTATTTCCCCGAAGACTTCCTGATCATCATAGACGAGTCCCACAAAACCGTTCCCCAGATCCGGGCGATGTACGTGGGGGATCAGTCCCGGAAGACCACCCTGGTGGATTACGGGTTTCGGCTGCCCTCGGCGAAGGATAACCGTCCTCTGAATTTTGCGGAATTTGAGAGTAAGATCGACCAGATTTTATTTGTGTCCGCCACCCCTGGGGAGTACGAGGAACAGCACGAACTGCTGCGCGCGGAACAGATCATCCGCCCCACGGGGCTGCTGGATCCCAAGGTAGAGGTGCGCCCGGTGGCCGGACAGATCGATGACCTGGTCGGGGAAGTAAATAAAGAGACGGCGAAGAAGAATAAAGTGCTTATCACCACCCTCACAAAGCGCATGGCGGAGGACTTGACGGACTATATGCGGGAATTGGGCATCCGCGTGCGCTATCTGCACTCGGATGTGGACACGCTGGAGCGCACGGAGATCATCCGTGATATGCGTCTGGATGTGTTCGATGTGCTGGTGGGGATCAATCTGCTGCGCGAGGGGCTGGACATCCCGGAGATCACGCTGGTGGCGATTCTGGATGCAGATAAGGAAGGGTTCCTGCGATCCGCCACATCTCTCATCCAGACCATCGGGCGCGCGGCCCGCAATGCGGACGGGCATGTGATCATGTACGCGGATACGATGACGGATTCCATGAAAGAAGCCATCGAGGAGACCAACCGCCGCCGCAAGGTGCAGGAAGAATATAACCGGGCACACGGCATCACGCCCCAGACAATCAAGAAAGCGGTGCGCGACCTGATCAGCATTTCCAGAGAAGTGGCAAAAGAGGAGAAAAAGCTGGCGGCCGATCCGGAATCCATGAGCAAAAAGGATCTGGAGAAACTCATCGAACAGGTGCAGAAGCAGATGAAGAAAGCCGCAGCGGAGCTGAACTTCGAGGCGGCGGCGGAACTGCGCGACCAGATGATCGAGCTGAAGAAACATCTGAACAGCATCGAGCAGGGCGAGTAAGGGGGAACAGGAGTGATCGACTTCATCATATGGGCACTGGCCGGATGTCTGGTCATCGGAAATGGAATACAGTGCTCTCTGAGCAGGGAGGCGGTTGGATTTTTCCAAAACAGAAGAAGATTCAACAAAACGTTTGAAGTGACCGATGTACAGGGATACAACCGGGCAGCGGGAAAAATGCTCTGTGTTTTTGGAATCCTCTTTATCTTGCTGGGGATTCCGCTGCTGGACGAGAATACGTCTCCGCTGGTTTTGATCCCTGTGTGTGGAGTTCTTCCGTGGGAACTGGCGCAGTTGGCAATATATGAACTGGTGATCTGCAAAAAATATGAGAAAAAGCAAAACACCGCAGGAAATACGGAAAAAGATGAAAAGATAAAGAGATAAAGAGTTAAAAAACAGAACCGCAGCAGATAAAAGAAGGAATGGAAAATCATATGAGCGTAAAAATGGACATGAAACAATATATCCGCATCCGCGGAGCGAATGAGCACAATCTGAAAAACATAGATCTGGATATCCCCAGGAATCAATTTGTGGTTTTGACCGGCCTGTCAGGCTCCGGCAAGTCCTCTCTGGCGTTTGACACGATTTACGCGGAGGGGCAGAGGCGCTACATGGAGTCGCTGTCGTCCTATGCGCGGCAGTTCCTGGGACAGATGGAGAAACCGGATGTGGAGAGCATCGAAGGGCTTCCTCCCGCCATCTCCATCGACCAGAAATCCACCAACCGGAATCCCCGCTCCACGGTGGGCACGGTCACGGAGATCTACGATTATTTCCGTCTGCTGTACGCCCGCATCGGCACGCCCCACTGCCCGAACTGCGGCAGGGAGATCAAAAAACAGACGGTGGATCAGATCATAGACCAGCTGATGGAGCTGCCGGAGCGCACAAAGATCCAGCTTCTCGCGCCCACAGTGCGCGGCCGCAAGGGGCAGCACGAAAAACTGTTTGAGCGGGCGAAGCGCAGCGGCTACGTGCGCGTGATCGTGGACGGAAATATGTATGATCTATCCGAGGAGATCAAGCTGGACAAAAATATAAAACACAACATCGAGATTGTGGTGGATCGCCTGATGATCAAGCCGGGCATTGAAAAGCGCCTGGCGGATTCCCTGGAGAATGTGATGCAGCTCTCGGACGGGCTGGCGATGGTGGATGTGGACGGGCAGCAGACCCTGGAGTTCAGCCAGAATTTTGCCTGCCCGGACTGCGGCGTGAGCATCAACGAGATAGAGCCCCGCAGCTTTTCCTTCAACAATCCCTTCGGGGCCTGCCCGGAGTGCTATGGCCTGGGCTACAAGATGGAATTTGACGAGGACCTGATGATCCCGGACAAGTCTATAAGCATCGCGGATGGCGCCATCACCGTGCTGGGCTGGCAGTCCTGCACCACGAAAGGCAGCTTCACAAGGGCTGTTCTGGACGCGCTGGCAAAGGAATATAAGTTCCGTTTGGATACGCCCTATGAGAAACTTCCGAAATCCATTCAGGATATGCTGATCCACGGCACGGGCGGCAGGTCTGTGAAAGTGCACTACACCGGCATGCGCGGCACGGGCGTGTATGATGTGGCGTTTGAGGGGCTTATCCGGAACGTGGAGAGGCGCTACCGGGAGACGGCGTCCGAGACGTCCAAACAGGAGTACGAGCAATTTATGCGCATCACCCCCTGTAAGGCGTGCCGCGGCCAGCGCCTGAAAAAAGAGGCCCTGGCGGTGACCGTGGGCGGCCGGAATATCCACGAGGTCACCTCTCTGTCCATCCGCAAACTGCAGGAATTTTTGCGTGAACTGAAACTCACGCAGCAGCAGGAGCTGATCGGGCATCAGATCTTAAAGGAGATCAGCGCGCGCGTGCAGTTCCTGAGCGATGTGGGGCTCCACTACCTCACCCTGGCGCGGGCCACCGGCAGCTTATCCGGCGGGGAGGCGCAGCGCATCCGTCTGGCCACGCAGATCGGTTCCGGGCTGGTGGGGGTGGCCTACATCCTGGACGAGCCCAGCATCGGCCTGCACCAGAGCGATAACGACAAACTGCTGAACACGCTGCGCAGCCTGCGGGATCTGGGCAATACGCTCATTGTGGTGGAGCACGATGAGGACACCATGCGCGCGGCGGATTTTGTGGTGGATATCGGGCCCGGCGCGGGAGAGCACGGCGGCGAGGTGATCGCCACAGGCACAGCGGAAGACATCATGAAGTGCAAAAACTCCATCACCGGGGATTACCTGAGCGGAAGAAGAAAGATCCCGGTTCCCGAAGTGCGGAAACAGCCGACGGGGTATCTGACTGTGCGGGGCGCAAGGCAGAACAACCTGAAAAACATTGATGTGGAGATCCCGCTGGGGGTGATGACCTGCGTGACCGGCGTGTCCGGTTCCGGGAAAAGCTCGCTGGTGAACGAGATCCTCTATAAGAGCCTGGCCAGAAAACTGAACCGGGCGCACACCATCGCTGGGGATCACGATGGCATCGAGGGCGTGGAGCAGCTGGATAAAGTGATCAACATCGACCAGTCCCCCATCGGGCGGACGCCGCGCTCCAACCCGGCCACTTACACCGGGGTGTTCGACCAGATCCGCGACCTGTTTGCGTCCACCGCGGACGCGAAAGCCCGGGGCTATAAAAAAGGAAGGTTCAGCTTTAACGTAAAGGGCGGGCGCTGCGAGGCCTGCAGCGGGGACGGCATCTTGAAGATCGAGATGAACTTCCTGCCGGATGTATATGTGCCCTGCGAAGTCTGCCAGGGCAAGCGCTACAACCGCGAGACGCTGGAGGTGAAATACAAGGGAAAGAGTATTTTTGACGTGCTGGACATGACGGTGGAGGAGGCGCTGAAATTTTTTGAAAATCTGCCGTCCATCCGCCGGAAGATTGAGACGCTCTATGACGTGGGGCTTTCGTACATTCGCCTGGGCCAGCCTTCCACCACGCTGTCCGGCGGGGAGGCGCAGCGCATCAAGCTGGCCACGGAGCTGAGCCGCAGGAGTACGGGAAGGACCATCTATATCCTGGACGAACCCACCACCGGCCTGCACTTTGCGGATGTGCACAAGCTGATCGAGATCCTGCAGCGCCTGGCGGAAGGCGGCAATACCGTGGTGGTGATCGAACACAACCTGGATGTGATCAAGACGGCGGATTATATTATTGACATGGGGCCGGAGGGCGGCGATGGCGGCGGCACCGTGATCGCCCGGGGCACGCCGGAGGAAGTGGCGGAAGTGAAAACATCCTACACCGGGCAGTACGTGAAGCGCTACCTGCGGTCGGAGAAAGAGTAGAGTGTGAGCTGGCTGCCACAAACGATTGAACTTCTGTGGGTTGTTGCGGTCTGGCGGACTACTGCTGGGTGCTGTGCTGCTGCGGCCTGGCAGACTGCTGCGGTCTGCCTCACTGTTGCGGGATGGTAGATTACAGTGGAACACCGTATTGCTGCGGGATGGCAGATCATATGGATAGACTAGATGGATAGATTATATTGATTATATGGAATCTCTGCGCCGATGTGCGCAGAAACGTGAAAATGCTGCACCGCAGGTGCAGCATTTTCAGGAAAGAGAAAAAATTAAATATTTTGAGGGAGTACTTCGCAGCGTGTGGGGGCTGCGAAGTGTGAGTTATGAAATATACCAGCTCTTTACTGATACAACGTAAGTATATCCCATAATTGTGTTCAAATTATGTATTCATTCTAAAGAAAATCTAAAATTCCTAAAAACTACTTTAAAAATCCAATGTGCTGCTTTATACTAAATCTATAGGAAAGACACCATGTGAAAAAGGGGGATATCCGATGAGTGTTTCAGATATCGGGATCGATCTGGGAACAGCCAGTATCTTGATCTATGTGAGGGGAAAAGGAATCGTTTTAAAAGAACCATCGGTTGTCGCGTTCGACCGGGACGCCAACAAGATCCGGGCGATCGGGGAGGAAGCGCGCCTGATGCTGAACCGCAGCACCGGGAACATTGTGGCGATCCGGCCTTTGAGAAACGGGATCATTTCAGATTACGCCGTGACAGAACAGATGCTGAAATATTTTATACAGAAGGCCAGCGGGAAGCTGTCGTTTCGGAAACCGCGCATCAGCATTAACCTGCCGGGCACGGTCACGGAAGTGGAGAGAAAGGCGATCGAGGACGCCACATATCAGGCCGGGGCCAGGGAAGTGACGCTGGTGCCGGAGCCCATTGCGGCGGCCATCGGCGCGGATATCGACATTTCCAGGCCGTGCGGAAAAATGATCGTGGACATCGGGGCGGGCACATGCTGCGCGGCGGTGCTGTCCTTAGACGGCGTGGTGGTGGAGTCCACCATCAAAACGGCGGGGGATGAATTTGACGACGCCATCATCCACTATGTGCGCCAGGCCCACAGCCTGATCATCGGGGAGCGCCTGGCGGAAGACATCAAGATCCATGTGGGGACAGTGGTGGAGCGCTCTCAGCAGAAGCTGATGGAGGTGAAAGGCCGCGATCTGCAGACCGGCCTGCCCAAAACCGTGCGCATCCGCATGGAAGAAATCCGCGATGCCCTGAAGGAACCGGTGGCGCAGGTGATGGAAGCGGTGCACAGCGTTCTGGAAAAAACGCCTCCGGAGCTGGCGGCGGATATCATGGAGCGGGGAATCGTGCTCACCGGCGGGAGCGCGCTGCTGGACGGGATGGAGGAGCTGATCGAGGAAAAGACAGGCATCAACACGGTGACGGCGGAAAATCCCATCGCGGCGGTGGCCATCGGCGTGGGGCGCTATCTGGAAGTCACCTCCGCGGCCATGCACCCGTAACTGCCCGGCACATGGCGCAGGCCGCGGTATGGCACATGCAGAAAACCCAGCGCATCGCGAGGCCGTGACATGATACATGCAGAAAGCCTGCCTCGCTGTGCGCAGGCCAAGATGTGACGCGAGCAGAAAGCCCAGCGCATCGCGCAGGCTGTGACATGATATATGCAGAAAGCCTGCCTCGCTGTGCGCAGACCACGATGTGACGCGAGCAGAAAGCCCAAATCGCGCAGGCCATGGCGCATCAGGAGGACAGAACACGGGGCAAAGGATACGGAGAATGGAAAAGATAACAGGTTATGTAAACCAGGTGATTTATTACAACAGCGAAAACGGATACACCGTGCTGGCGCTTGTGTGCGAAGAAAAAGAGATCACCTGTGTGGGCATTACGTACAATATCAGAAAAGGCGATACGCTGGAGCTGGAGGGCACTTACACAGAACACGGCACTTACGGGCGCCAGTTTAAGATCCAGTCGTACGAATATAAAATACCGGACGAGGAGCAGTCCATAGAGCGCTATCTGGCCTCCGGCGTCATAAAAGGCATCGGCGTGGCCCTTGCGGCGCGGATCGTGAACCATTTTAAAAAGGATACGTTCCGCATTATCGAGGAGGAGCCGGAGCGCCTGGCGGAGATCCGGGGGATCAGCGAGAGCAAAGCGCGGGATATCGCGCAGCAGGTCGAGGAGAACCGGGACACGCGCAGGGTAATGCTGTTCATGCAGCAGTACGGCATAAGCCAGGCCCTTGCCGCGAAAATATACAACACCTACGGATCCGCGCTGTACACGATTATGCAGGAGAACCCCTATCAGATCGTGGACGATATCAGCGGCGTGGGGTTCCGCACGGCGGACGAGATCGCCCGGAAAATGGGGATCTGCGCCGATGCGGACTTCCGCATTAAGGGCGCGATCCTGTATATATTAGAGCAGGCCATGCAGGAAGGCCATGTGTACCTGCCCAGGAGGGAACTGCTCGGCCGCACGGCGGAGCTTCTGGACATCTCTGTGCAGAAAGTGGAGGAGCAGCTGCCGAATCTGGCGGTGGAGCGGAAGATCACCTGCAAAGATCTGCCCGCCGCCAATCCGGAAGAAAACGGCGGGGAAGCGGTCGTGTATCTGATGGCCAACTATCATCTGGAGCTGGACACGGCCAAAATGCTCTATGACCTGAACCGCGCCGCGCAGGCACTGGATGCGGAGACCCTGAAGGACAGCCTGCTGGAGAGCGAGAAACAGACAGGGCTTGCTCTGGAAGAACGGCAGAAAATGGCGGTTCTGGAAGCGGGACGCAGCGGCGTGCTGGTGATAACCGGCGGGCCGGGAACGGGAAAAACAGCCACGATCAACGCCCTGATCCACTGCTTTGAGGCGGAGGGGATGCTTATTTTTCTGGCGGCCCCCACTGGCAGGGCGGCCAAGCGCATCACCGAGTCTACGGGGTATGAGGCGCAGACGATCCACCGGCTGCTGGAGGTGTCCGGGATACTGGAGGACGGCTCCGCGGGCACACATTTCGGCCGGAACCGGAAAAATCCGCTGGAGGCGGATGTGGTCATCATCGATGAAATGTCCATGGTAGACATTTTTCTGATGCACGCCCTGCTGTGCGCCATATCGCCGGGCACGCGTCTGATCCTGGTGGGAGACGCGGATCAGCTCCCTTCCGTGGGGCCCGGGTGCGTGCTGCGGGACATTATCGAGTCAGACAGATTTCCGGTGGCGCGCCTCACAAAGATTTTCCGGCAGGCGGGAGAGAGCGACATCGTGCTGAACGCCCATCGGATCAACAAGGGCGAGCGCGTGCCGATCACAAACAAAAGCAGAGACTTTTTCTTCTTCCCGCGGGACGGTTTCCAGGCGATCACCGATGTGGTGCGGCAGCTGATCCAAAAAAGCCTGCCCGGATATATCCACGCGGAGGCGAGTGACATCCAGGTGCTCACGCCCGGCCGCAGAGGGGCCCTGGGGGTGGAGCAGCTGAACAAGACGCTGCAGGGATACCTGAACCCGGCGTCCGCGCGCAAGCGGGAAAAAGAATACGCCGGGGTCATTTTCCGCGAAGGGGACAAGGTCATGCAGATCAAGAACAACTACCAGGCGGAGTGGGAAGTGCGCGGCCTGCACGGAATCGTGGCCGACAGAGGAACCGGCGTGTTTAACGGGGACACGGGGATCGTGCGGGAGATCAACACCTTTGCGGAGCGGATGACCGTGGAGTTCGATGAGAAACGGTTCGTGGAGTACCCGTTTAAACAGCTGGACGAGCTGGAGCTGGCCTACGCCATCACCATCCACAAATCCCAGGGAAGCGAATACCCGGCGGTGATCATACCGCTTTTGTCGGGGCCGAAGGTTCTGATGACCAGGAACCTTCTGTACACGGCGGTCACGAGGGCGAGAAAATGCGTTGCGGTGGTGGGCTCCATGCAGGAGTTCTGCAATATGATAGACAATCACGAGGAGCAGAAGCGCTACACTTCTCTGCGGGAAAGGATCTGTGAGTGGGACGGATTATAAGAGCTGCTTGAAAAAATACAAAGAGAAATGCAGAGATGTGGGAAACGCCGCGCTGGATCTTCTGTTCCCGCGCCGGTGTCCCTTATGCGGAAAGATCGCGGACGGAATCTGCGGGGAATGTGCCAAAAAACTGCCGGTTGTGCGGGGGCCCGTCTGCTTTCAATGCGGCAGGCCGCTGGCGGACGGGGACGAGGAATACTGCCCGGACTGCCGGGCGCATTGCATGTATTTTACCCAGGGGCGCGGTCTTTACCTGTACAATGAGGATCTGCGCAGATCCCTGCACGGGATAAAGTACGGAAACCGCCGGGAATATCTGGATGTTTTTGCGCGCGAGATGGCTGTCCGCCTGGGCGGCACGATCCGGCGCTGGGATCCCCAGATAGTGATCCCCGTTCCCATGCACCCGGCGGCGAGACGCAGGCGCGGGTACAACCAGGCAGAACTGCTGGCCAGAAGACTGGGGGAGGAGCTGGGGCTTGCAGTCTGCACGGACGCGGTGCAAAAAATACGAAGGACGGCGGATCAGAAGACATTGGATCACCGCGCCCGCCGACAGAACCTCAAAGACGCGTTCGCGGTGGATCCGCGCTATATGACGCGCGGTGAGACAAGGCGCTCGCTGCGGTGGCGGCGTGTGCTGCTGGTAGACGACGTGTTTACCACCGGCAGCACCATGCGGGAACTGGCAAAGACGCTGAGGCGCGCGGGAGCGGAGGAGGTCTTTTTTGTAACCTTGTGCATTGTTCCGGGAGCGCCGTCTGTTTTGCCAAAACTCGGCCAGTAAATGGGTTTTCAAAGCATGTAATTTATGCTATCATAACGATATGGGCTGTATCTTTTCATACAGCGCAGATAAAAGAAGTCATGCAGGTTCGCCTGCAGTGGGAGTGTACTATGCCGGATGAAAAAAGGATCTATCTGATGACGCAGATCGCTCTTTTTGAAAAACAGCACAAAGACCAGCTGGAAGGGATCAACACTTACTTCCGCGGCGATTATATCGGAAGACACATGATAAAAAACGGGATCCGGACGACGCTGGCTTTTTTGCTGGTGCTGGCGGGCTGGGGGCTTTACCATGCGGAAATGCTGATCGTGGATATCACCAGGATCGATGTGGCGGCGCTGGGCGCGCGTATCCTGTTCTTTTATGCCGCCGCGCTGTGCGTCAGCCTGGTGCTTACTTACGCGATGCAGGCGATCCGCTATTCCAGGGCGGAGCGCGACCTGTACCATTACCGGGAAATGCTTGCGCTGCTGGAAAATGAGTACCGGCAGGAAGATATACAGAAGATGAACGCCCGCAGGAGGGTGGGAGTATGAGATTTTTGCTTGCGGTCAGGGATTCTTTGAGCCGGTTTTACGGGAAATACGACACCCCGGTGAGGCTGTTCCTCAAATTTGCGGCGGCGTTTATCGCGTTTATGATGATCCGTGTGAATATGGGGCAGAACGAGGCGGCCAACCATCCCCTGGTGCTTCTGGGGCTCGCGGCAGCGTGCGCATTGCTGCCGTCCAACGCGGTGATCCTCACGGGGGCGGGGCTTGTGCTGATGCATTTTTACGGGATCTCGCTGGAGGCGGCCATCGTGGGCGGCGGGATCCTGGCAGCGGCCATGCTGCTGTACTTCAGCATGGCGCCGCAGTCGGCCTGGCCTCTGGTGTTTACGGCGCTTACGCTGGGGATCCACATGGGCTGTGTGCCCGCGGTGATCTTTGGCCTGGTGGGCGGGCCGCTTCTGGCGATGGGCACCGCGTTCGGGGCCTTCGCCTATTATCTGATCCGCACTGTGGAACAGTACGGCGGCGACCTCCCGTTTACGGCGGCGGAGCCGATGGAGGCCATGCTTCAGAAAATGGCGGAACTGATTCATGTGGTGCTGTCTGTCCGGGAGATCCCGGTGATGGTGATCTCGCTGACGGCGGCCTTTCTGGCGGTCTACCTTATACGCGGCATGGCGATAAAATACGCGTGGATCGTGGCAGCAGCGGCCGGATGTGCGGTTTACACCGCGGTGCGCATCAGCGGACTTTTGATGCTGGGCACACAGCTGGATCCGCTGTCTCTGGCGGCGGAGCTGGCCGTATCCATGGCGGCGGCCTGGGCGGCGCAGACCATGCTGTTTTCCCTGGACTACAAAAAGACAGAAAACGTCCGGTTTGAGGACGATGAATATTATTATTATGTGAAAGCCGTGCCAAAGAAAAAAATACGCAGAAAAAAGAGAAGACGCAGGGCGGAAGGGAGATAAAAGTGGATACGATTCTGTTATGGTTCAATAACCATTTTCCATGGTTAAAGGCGCCGGCGATAACAATCGAATATACGGATATCCTGGAGATCATCATTTTATCTTTTCTGGTTTACAGCGTGCTGGTGTGGATCAAAAGAAGCCGTGCGTGGACGCTGCTGAAGGGCCTGCTCCTGGTGGGGGCGTTTATCACGCTGATCTACCTGTTAAATATGGATACCCTCACGTTCATCATCAGCCGTGGGCTGAACCTGATCATCATCGCGGGCATTATCATTTTCCAGCCGGAGCTGCGCAGGGTGCTGGAGCAGCTGGGCGAGACGGAACTGTTCTCCAACCTTCTGCCCACCAGCGGCGCGAAAGAATACGAACAGCGCTTCAGTGACCAGACCTTGAATGAGATCGTGCGCGCCACGGTCTCCATGGCAGAGGTAAAGACGGGGGCGCTGATGGTGCTGGAGCAGAACGAGTCGCTGCGGAGTTATGAGAGAACCGGCATCACACTGGACGCCGCGGTTTCCAGCCAGCTGCTGATCAATATTTTTGAGCACAATA
>CANRKY010000064.1 GCA_947631355.1 uncultured Marvinbryantia sp. | reverse complement strand
CTACTATTTGAAATAATCGAGTCCGCTTAATTTGTAACAATCGAATTAGCCGGATCTGTTTCAACGCTTTCGTACAATCGCTCGCGGCATCTCCGATAAAAAGTGGACGGACTCATGTTTAATGCCAGGGCGCCCTCCCGCACAGTAATTTCCTGCTCTTTCCACAACTCAAAATATTGCTCGAAATTCTCCGGCAGTGCAACTCTGGGGCAGCCAAACTTTACGCCATTCATCTTTGCTACGGCGATGCCCTCGGCCTGGCGCTGACGGATAAATGTGCGCTCTGTTTCTGCCACATAGGCCAATATCTGTAGCACCAGATCTGAGATAAATATTCCCGTCAGATCTCCGTGGGCTGTGTTGGTGTTCAGCAGCGGCATATCGATCACTTCTATCTGTGCGCCCTTTTGTTTTGTGATGATCCGCCATTGTTCAAGGATTTCCCCATAGTTTCGGCCAAGCCGGTCAATACTCTTGATAACCAGCACATCGCCCTGCTTTAGTTTTGCCAGCAGCTTTTGATATTGCGGCCGTGCAAAATTTTTTCCGGACATTTGATCCAGATAGATGTTCTTGCGGGAAACGTCATATTCCTGCAAAGCCAGCAGCTGTCTTCCTGGATTCTGGTCTTTGGTAGAAACTCGTATGTAACCATATCGCTTCATGGTGTCAGCCTCCTTTAATATGAGATATTTTGCTTTCTGTTATGAAACAGACAATAGGTACAGTGTTATTATGCGTACTTTTTATACAAATGACTATTTGTGAGAAACGGATGCAGACAAAAAGAAGAATGGCAATAAGTGTTCTATTTATCAAAGGATTCCGTTGCCAGTTGAAAACAAGGTGAAAAAAAGTTATAATATAACAAATATACCGAAAGAGGATGATGGAATGAGAGTTGACAGACAAAGCTGTATAGAAAACATTGGCAGAATATGCGCAGAATATGCTGGTATTCTTGGACGTGTGATTCTGTTTGGCTCTGTTGCCAGAAGCGAAAATACAGAAGCCTCAGATATTGATCTATATGTGGAACCGCGGGATCTCACTATGACATCAGGAAAATTGGAAAAAAACAGGGCATACAGGGAATTTCGCTTAAAACTGTTCGATCTGTACGATGGAAAGGTTGATTATGACATACTGTCGTTTGGTGGTAAACGTGACCTGCAAAATATGAGAGGAACAGCATTGTGGAGCCAGATTGAAAGAGATGGGGTAATTTTATATGACGGACGAGCAGAAAAAGTATAAAGCAATGATATTGGCGGATCTGAAGATGGCACTAGTCGGGGGTAATTCAGATGACAAGTATGAGCGCCTGCTTGGAGCATACCATGTGCAACAGGCCATCGAAAAGACGATTAAGCTGAAAGCGAGTATGCAAGGTTTGAACCTTTGGGGACATGATATAGACCATCTGCTTAATGAGTGTAAAAAGGCAAATGTTGACATTGCGCCGCCTGCAAAGATTCGACAAAATGCTGTTATGTATACGGGTTGGGAGGCGGATTGCAGATATTATCCGTCAAAGATAATCCGGAAGGATTCCATATTTGCGGCACATCGTGTTACTTTGGAGTGGCTAAATTCAGGAGATACAAAGTGAATCATAAGATTAGCGTGGACAGTATGCAAGGTTTGAAGCTATGAAGCATAATATAGACCATCTTGGAAATAACTGATACATACAATCTAAATCCCCGCATACATTGTAAAAACAATGTATGCGGGGGATTTTGCCTTGAAGGAATATATCGAAGAACGGGCGATGGAGATCGCAAACTATATTATCGAGACAAATGCCACCGTGCGGCAGACGGCAAAGAAATTTGGGGTGAGTAAGAGCACGGTACATACGGAAGTAATAAATCGGAACGGTTAATATGGGCAATACAGTAAGTGATCATCATCACTTGCCGGAATCTCTTGGCGATTCCCATCTAACAGATTGAACAGGTAAGGAAAATCAGTAGCGCGCAAACTGTAAAACTTCCCCTGATAAATATCTTTGTCATATTCGTGCTGGAACACTTCGAGAAAATGGAACTTGTCATAAAAGGGGATAGCTAAACCGCGATCCTCAAGATTTGATGTTTGGGGATGAGTATAACATTGTGCGCCATTTCCCGGAGTACTTTCTGGATTATCGAGAAATGCTTGATCCTGCCATTCGCTGGACAGATCGTTTACAGTCTAGTTCCGGAGAATGGTCCGGCAATCTCTGTGACTTCTATTTTCGTGTGTATAACAAAATCATTAAAGATATCAAAATCCCGTTCCGCATGGAAGGCGGAGATCGGATTGATGATACTCCGGTTCATAAGGCGATCCGTGAGGCGCGGGCTAACTGCTTGATTAATGCGGACTTTTATGGGACTTGCGGTGTTGTGATACGAAAGGAACCAGATAAATTGTTTTTGGAAAACCCGGGCTATATACGCATTGGAAAAAAACAGATGCGTTTGGGTGGAATGTCTGATCCAAGAAATAAAGCTTTGATGAAGATGTTTAATCTGATTAGTATTGGGGAGAGAGCCGGAAGCGGTGTCCCGAATATTTTTCAGGTTTGGGAGGATGAGGGATGGACGGAACCAGTCATAGCAGAACATTTTAATCCGGATCGGACGATTCTGGAGCTTGGCTTTACAGAAAAAATCCAGAAAACAAACGCTGATACGGGAAATGATAGCGAGAATGTCATAGAAAATGTCATAGAAATTTTTGAGAAACAAATGCAGAACCGAATACCGGAATATTCTAAGAAAAAGATTGCTAGGGCGTGCGAAATTGTAAAGATGATGGCAGAGAACCCGCAGATATCGATTGATGAGATGAGAAAAGCCATGGATGTAACGGATAGGACAATAGCCCGATACATTTCAGATTTAAAGGGGCATGGTATTATAGAGCGAGTGGGGCCGGATAATGGCGGCAGTTGGAAAATACTGCTGTGATATTTTATGAAATGGAAATGAAGATGCGGATTAGGGAAAGGAGGCCCCCATCATGGACGCCAATAGAATAACACAGAATTTGAAAGAAAGGTTCGCGGCCCCTCTCCGGGAGTTCTACCAGCGCCGGATTATCTTCTGGCATGATGAAGACCGAGAGTTTGAAACCATGCTGGACGAGCTGGATATTCCGGGCGTCACGATCGTCAAGCTGACTGGCACAAATAACTTTGCCGTCAAAAAGCTGCTTTCATATTGCTGAACCGAAGAACATCTTAGCGATAGTATCGCCTTATTATCGCAAATGATACCGATGTTCCACCGGAAGTGGAGTTTCACATCGACATTGCATTTGCGGACGAATCAAAAATCTACATTGAATTTTACGGCTTTTTATGTATAATAGGAATAACAGAAGCGCTATGAAATCAGGGAAGGCTCTGAAGAACATTCGGGATTCTATTTCTGAAGACAACGGGGAACATGCGGCAAAGACATAAAGGAAATTTACGGCAGGGTTTCGTTTAATTTGAAAATCTTTTGATGGAGGAGCAGGTCTATGTTATCGTTTACTTTTACTGAGGATTCTTTTTGTCCTGATCATCCAGACGAACAGGATACACGACGGGAACGGGAATATAGGGATGCTTTTGCAGAGAATCGTTATGAGACGCTGTTCCGGCTTGGATTCGATGCGGCAGACAGCGGCGCAAGCCCGACATTTGCCTTTTTGCATACGGTTGCCAGCCATTTTCTCAAAGCGCTGACTGCACTTCCGGATCTGGAAGTGGCAAGGGATCAGATTTCTGTGGACTTATCAGAGGACGATTACGAAGCGCTTATCTGCATGGTTCCTTTTGGAATCGGCGCCGAAAACGTCAACCGGGCCTGGCTTGCGCTGCAGTACCTTAGACTGACCACAATTTTTTGCTCTGCCGTCCGCTCCTATGATGGTACGGTTGGGATGTTCCTTACAGAAAAAAGCCAGAATCTCAGGATACCGGAGAGAGTATTTTTCCACTTGGTTGAAAATACGGAAGATAAGGTCAATCCGTTTGCCTTTTTGGCAACTTACTCAACAAAGGCGGGAGATGGCCGTGTCCGCCATATGCCGCTCTCCTATGCTTTGGAAGAATACAGACAGGATCGGGAGCATCTGCTGTCTCTTTTGTCCTGTCTGAGCCGGGTGGCAGAAGTTTCCCCCTTGCTGGCTTCCTTTGTGGAGTCCGGCGAAATGTTCCACCCGCTGCGGATGAGCGCGCAGGAAGGGTATGAATTTTTGAAAGCAGTTCCCGAAATTGAAGGCTGCGGCATCGTCTGCCGTGTACCGAACTGGTGGAAACGGCACGAAAGCACAGTGGGGATGCAGGTCAGCCTGGGAAATGAAAAACCTTCTATGCTGGGATTTGACGCATTGGTTTCTATGAAGCCGCAGCTTATCTGCAATGGTATTCCCCTGTCAGAAGAAGAAATCCGGGATCTGCTGAACCAGACGGAGGGGTTGGCGCAGTTAAAGGGGAAATGGGTAGAAGTAGACCATGAACGGCTTCGCGCGCTGCTCGAACAGATGGAGCGATACGATGGCACGCTGACCCTTTTAGAGGCGCTGAAGCTGGAAGCCGGCCTGTCCTCGCCAGAGCGGGAATCCATTGATGTAGGTCCCGCCATTACAAACGGAAAATGGCTGGGCGACCTCCTGAAGAATCTGCGTCAGCCTGCGCTCATGAAAAACGAGAGCGTACCTTCGGATGTGCGTGCACAGCTTCGCTCTTATCAGAAGACAGGCTTTCAGTGGCTGTGCTATATGGGGGCTCTTGGATTCGGCGCCTGTCTGGCAGATGATATGGGGCTTGGGAAAACTCTGCAGGTGCTTACTTATCTATCCTGGCTGTACGAAAAAAAGCCGGACGCTGTGGTTCTGCTTGTGGTTCCGGCATCTCTCCTTGGAAACTGGGAAAAAGAAGCGGAGCATTTTACCCCGTCTCTGCCCATTCGTATTTTGCATGGACGCAGGGCGCCGGAAATGGAGGAGGAATTTCTGACGACTCCGGTTTTTTTAAACATCACTACCTATGGAATGGCACTTCGGATGGAGCGCCTCGGGGAAAAGAAAATCGACTGTCTGGTGCTGGATGAAGCGCAGGCTATCAAAAATCCGGGAACCAAACAGACGCGGGCCATCAAAAAGCTTCATGCGGTGCAAAAAATTGTAATGACCGGCACACCGATCGAGAATGACCTTTCGAATCTCTGGTCACTGTTTGATTTCTTAAACAAAGGCCTGTTGGGAACGTCAGAGGAATTTCGCGCCTTTTCCGGCCGTCTGCCTCAGCATGCACAGGGCTATCAAAAACTTCGGAACATGATTTCTCCGTTTATCCTGCGCCGCCTGAAAAGTGACAGGAAAATCATAGCTGATCTGCCGGAAAAGGTAGAAAAGACAGAGTATGTTTCCCTGTCGCCAAAACAGATTGTCCTGTACCGGAAACAGGTTTCCGATCTGGAACGGCTGCTGAATGAAGTGGATGGTATTCAGCGCCGCGGCATCGTGTTGGCATATATCACGAAGCTGAAGCAGATCTGCAATCATCCGGATCAGTTTATGGGGCAGGAACAGTACGCGCCAAGGGAGAGCGGAAAATTTGAAGTGCTCCGGACACTCTGCGAGACGATTTACCAAAAGCGGGAGAGGGTTTTGATCTTCACGCAGTATAAAGAGATCATTCCTTACCTGAAAACCTTTTTGGACGATATCTTTGGCTGTGAGGGGCTCGTGATCCACGGCGGCGTTGCGGTTTCGCGCAGGCAAAAACTGGTTGAGGAATTTAACGGGGAAGCATATGTTCCCTTTATGATCCTTTCTTTGAAAGCAGGGGGAACCGGATTAAACCTGACGGCAGCGAACCATGTCATTCATTTCGACCGTTGGTGGAATCCTGCGGTGGAAAATCAGGCTACGGACAGGGCTTATCGCATTGGTCAGGAGAAAAGCGTGATTGTACATAAATTTGTCTGCATGGGAACGATCGAAGAAAAAATTGACGCTATGATCCGCAGCAAAGTGGAACTGGCAAGCAATGTAGTTGGCGGCGGAGAAAAGTGGATCACGGAACTCTCAGATGATGCGCTTATGCACCTTATGAAGCTGGAAATATAATAAAGTACTGCGAAAAGAATTGAAGGAGTCGCCATGAAACATTATTGGGATGACACAACGGTATATTCTCAGCCGGATGCCAGTGAACTTCGCAAAAAGGCATCCGACAGCATTAAAGCGGCCCAAAAAAAGGGACGGAAATATGAACCGATTGTCGCGCGGACCCAGCGGGGCGCTTTGTGTGAAAGCTGGTGGGGACAGGCCTGGTGCAGTAATCTGGAGAGATATGCGGATTATGCCAGCCGTCTTGACCGCGGAAAGCGATATGTCCGTTCGGGGGCTGTGGTAGATCTTCAGATACGAAATCAGATCGTCGAAGCCAGGGTACAGGGAAGGCGAAAGACGCCCTACAAGGTCGAGATCAGGATCGGAAGGCTGTCTGAGGAAAACTGCCAGAAAATCATCAGCCGATGCAATAAAAAGATCGAAAGCATGGAGGCATTGATCAGAGGACAGTTTCCGGAAGAACTGAAAGATATTTTTACCGAAAAAGACGGGCTTTTCCCGTCTCCGCAGGAGATCAGCTTCGGATGCAGCTGCCCGGATTGGGCGCTGATGTGCAAACATGTGGCGGCGGTCATGTACGCCATTGGCATTCGTTTTGATGAAAACCCATTTTACTTCTTCGAACTCAGGGGGATTGATGTGGAACGCTTTATTGATGTCGCCCTGGAAAACCGTGTCGAGCAAATGCTGAAAAATGCAGACTGCAAAAGCAGCCGGATTCTGGATACGGCTGACGTGAGCAGTTTGTTCGGAGTGCTGTAGTCATCCTTCAACCCGGAATCATAAGGTGGCAGCCGTTCCATTCTTTCTTTATTTTAGCCGTTGTATCCAGTTCCGCTATAACCGCATTGTGCTTGCCCAGAGCCTTTTCTACGCTTTTATGAACCACCGCAGCCTCTCTTGAAGGTCTTCGCTGAAATCCGAAAGATCCTCCAGTGTAATGACATTTTCTCTCAACAGATCTATAAGAAGTCCGTACATATTGGAACGGCACACATCGCGTGCTATGACGCCAGTCAATTTCTTGTCACGTTTGATCCTGTCCTCCAGTTCCCAGAAAATGTCTGATGGATTTTTCTCGTCCTGAGACAGGATTTCTATATATTCTTTGTTTAAACGATTCATGCAATTTTCCTGCCAGTCCGGTAGCTTCTTCCGAAATAGCTTCCAATCTTTTTCATTGATTTGGCCATTCATACTGTACATTCTCCCGTTTTACATATGTCAATTCATCATCGCACCCCGAATTTTCTATCAGCTTCATTTCTTTTTCTTTCACGTTTTTCCCTTCTTTCTTCATACAATTTTTAAACTTTCGTTCCCTATTTTCAACTTTTTCATCAGTTCTTTATTTAGCAGCAGCTTCTTCATCCGCTTCACTGATATTCCAGTTCCCTCCGCCACCCTATCCAGCCACATCGCCTCCTCACGCACATGTTTTGATATGCTCCTCTGCTTCGCGAAGGAAGGATTCCCGGTCATTTGTTGCGAATTGTCGCTGCAAAAACCGTAAATGAATGGTCTGTCCCTGTGTCATTAATATGGAAACGATCCTCGGTTACAGAACGGGAAAGCTTATTGTATTCCTCAAGAGTAATGCAGTCATATTTATAGAAATAATTTCGCGTCATACTGTTTCGATTCTGGCTTGTCAGACATATCAGTGTATCATAGGAGACGTCAGGGGTTGCCAATGACGAATCGCGGAAGCAAATAAGAACAAACCATTCAGTCCCGGTTCTGTATACAGGAATAATTTGTTCGATTCTGGCGGAATGAGAGGCAAGGATATGGTTTATTTCTGGGAGTGATATGCACTGACGGTTCCAATATAACGGATGATGTTCACAACGATTGGTTAATGCGGAAACACAGTAGAGCTTATAAGTATCTATAATGTAACCATCTTCCATGGTAAGATCGTTTACATTGCTGCTTTTCAACCTGGAATATGCACGAGGGGCGCCTCCGGCAGGATGTGTTACAACGGACTCCTGGTCGCTAAAATCTACAATGGCCGAGATACATTCATCTGAGTGATAGTTGCCGCTTAGAGAAACTATGGATGCAGTATGCCTGGAAATAAGGATATTGAATTCATTTATGGTGATTCTTTCATTGTGATAAAGAAATTCGTGCGAATCATAATTCCTGTCCAGATTCGTTACAAAATAATGTTTCCTGCCATTTAGGATACCCGCACCGAAGTTATCCAGATGTTCACCATAATCAGGTGAGATAAAATTCTTAAATAAACCCATACCATGTTCCTTTCTGAATCATACAGTTTCATTTTATTATAACAGGGTCGGACATGGTGTTCAATAGAAGGCGCTATGATTTTAGGTTAATTAACATTCTTTTCGCTCGTCATTATGACATATTGTCATTTGGCAGTAAACGTAACCTGTAAAATATGAGAGGAGCAGCCTTGAGAAACCAGGTTGAAAAGACGATCAAGCTGAAAGCGAGAATGCAAGGTTTGAAGCTCTGGAGCATGATATAGACCATCTTGAAAATAACTGATACATACAATCTAAATCCCCCGCATACATTGTAAAAACAATGTTTCGGGGGATTTTTCCTTGAAGGAATATATCGAAGAACGGGCGATGGAGATCGCAAACTATATTATCGAGACAAATGCCACCGTGCGACAGACGGCAAAGAAATTTGGGGTGAGCAAGAGCACGGTACATAAAGATGTGGTGGAACGCCTGCCGCAGTTCAACAGAGGACTTGCATTAAACGCCAGAAAAGTTCTGGATCTAAACAAATCGGAGCGCCACATACGGGGTGGACTTGCCACAAAAGAAAAATACCTGCACCAAAAAGACGGCTGACTGCAAAGTTACAGTAATCATGACAATAATAAAAAATCTTTACAATAAGAAACAATCCTCTCAGTTTGCAAATATAAAGTTCTTGTGCTACTATCTGTAACAGGGGATCAGATACCAGAGATAACGGGATGGAGGTACTGCGCATGCCATTTCAGATCATTCGAAATGATATAACAAAGGTAAAGGCAGATGCCATTGTGAATACGGCAAATCCGGAGCCGCTCATTGGGGAGGGCACAGACAGCGCCATATACAGGGCCGCTGGAGAAGACGAACTTCTTCTGGAAAGACAGAAGATTGGCTGCATTGCGCCTGGGCAGGCCGCGCACACAGATGCGTTCCGGCTTGACGCAAAGTATATCATCCACACAGTCGGCCCGATGTGGATAGACGGAGAACATGATGAGCGCCACATCTTGCGAGCATGCTATCGCAACTCCCTGCACATGGCGGACAATCTGAACTGCGCCAGCATCGCATTTCCACTTATCGCAACGGGCGTTTACGGGTTCCCGAAGGATGAGGCACTGCAGATCGCTCTGGAGGAGATCAGCAGGTTTTTGCTCACCCATGACATGCAGGTTATACTTGTGGTGTTTGACCGCAAGGCGTTCGAGCTGTCCGGCAGACTGGTCAGCGGGATCGAGGAATTTATTGACGATCACTCTGCAAAGGCGCTGCGGGATGCGGAATACCGGGATAAGATCAGACGGAATGGACAAAAGTATCACAGATTTGAAAGGGTCATGGAGGACGCGGATGATTCTTTTACAGAGGAAGAACTGGAATCACCGGACGCCGGACATGTTGGGTCAGCGATTCCGATGCCAGCGGGATTCGAACATTTTGTGACAGGGAAACCGATGTTGGCGGACGATGGACGCTTCGTGACAAGGGAACCGATGTCCACGGACGATGAAAGCTTCGTGACAAGGGAACCGATGTCTGCGGACGATGAGTGTCTCGTAACAGGAGAACCGATGCCAGCGAATCCCGAACATTTCGCGGCAGCAGATACAGTGTCACGGGGAGCAGATCACGACTCAACGCCCGCGCCCACGTCCACGTTCCCGGATGTGGCGGGAAAGAGCCTCGATGAATTTCTCAGGACCACCGGCGACACTTTCCGGCAGAGACTGTTTCAGCTGATCGATGAGCGGGGCATGGACGATGTGACAGTCTACAAAAAAGCCAACATCGACAGAAAAGTATTCTCCCGCATCCGCTGCAAGGCGGACTACAGACCAAAGAAGAAAACCGCGGTTGCCCTGTGCGTTGCGCTGGAGCTGGATATGCCGGATATGTTGGATCTGCTTGCCAGAGCGGAGATCGCATTTTCGCCCAGCAGCAGGTTCGACATGGTCATCGCCTATTTCATCACGAACAAAATTTACGATATATTCGAGATAAACGCAGCACTGTTTAAATATGGATTGCCGATTCTTGGAGCGTAGTTTAGATGCGGAGGAGCTATTTGTGGCATGGTTTAAATGCAGATGGCTTGCTCGCAGATCTTGCTGCAACATGGATTATCCATTTTTAAGGCATAATTTAGGGGGGGGAGTGGATTTGTCGCCTGACAAACGACCACTCCTTTTTTATTTGCGGTATACTGGTATCACAAAGAAATGAAGAAGGAGGTATGCAGTATGTATGGAGCGATATTGGGCGACATGATCGGAGCGCCTTATGAATTTGATATGGGTGATAAGACGAAGGATTTCCCACTTTTTAGCAAAAAGTCTGTATTCACGGACGACTCCGTGATGACGATCGCAGTGGCGGAGGCGCTGATGAATACACAGGGAGAGCTGGAGGACAGAAAAAAGGACGCCATCATCCAGTCTATGCAGAAATGGGGACACAACTATCCTAACGCGGGCTACGGAGGGATGTTCTACAGATGGCTTTCGGAGAAACATCCCAGGCCCTACAACAGCTATGGAAACGGTTCTGCCATGAGAGTTTCTTCCGCGGGCTGGCTTTACGGGAGCATCCGGGAAACCAGGCACGCGGCGAAGGTGACCGCGGAGGTGACGCACAACCATCCGGAAGGGATCAAGGGCGCCGAGGCGACGGCTGCTGCCATTTTCCTGGCAAGAAACGGCAGCTCGAAAGAGGAGATAAAAGAGTATATTGTGCGGGAATTTCACTATGATCTGTCGCGCACCTGCGATGAGATCAGGCCGTCTTACCATCATGTGGAATCCTGCCAGGAAACCGTACCGCAGGCGATCACGGCGTTTCTGGAGGGGACGGATTTTGAGGATGTGATCCGAACGGCGGTGTCACTGGGCGGAGACAGCGATACCCTCACCTGCATTGCGGGGAGCATCGCGGAAGCGTTTTATGGGGTACCGGATGAAATGCGGGCGGAAGGGCGGAAGCGCCTGCCGCAGGATGTGCTTGCTGTGCTGGATCGGTTCGAAGATGCAAAAGCAGGAAGGAGCACGCGGAAAGGAGACAAAAGATGAATAATCCCAGGATCATTAGAGTGACGGGAAGAGGACAGATCAAAGCAAGACCGGATATGACAAGGATCACCATCACAATGGAGAGGATGCGGAAAGATTACGGGGAAGTCCTGCACCGATCGGGACAGGACACGGAGTACCTGAAAGACATCCTGTCTGTGTATGGCTTTGCGCGCTCGGACCTGAAAACACTGTCCTTCAATGTGGATACAAAATACGAAAGCTACAAAGAGGAAGGGGCATACAGACAGAGGCTTGTGGGATATACGTACAGGCATATCCTGAAAATAGAGTTTGATTCGGACAATGAGCGCCTTGAGAAGGTTCTTTACGCACTTGCAAACTGTCCGATGAAGCCGGAATTTAGGATCAGCTATACGGTGAAAGATCCGGAGGCCGCAAGGAATGAGCTTCTCGGAAATGCGGTTACAGACGCAGGGAAGAAAGCTGCGGTGCTGGCTGCTGCGGCCGGAGTTGCGCTGGAGGAGATACAGAGCATCGACTATTCGTGGGGAGAGCTTAATCTGGAAGTACATCCCATGGGACACATCTTTATGGAAGACGCCCGCCTGATGGCCGCCCCGGATGACAGCAGTTATCATCTTGACATAGAGCCGGATGATATCACGGTAAGCGACACCGTTACGGTAATCTGGGGAATTTCATGAGAAAATCAGTCAGATGAAATGCGGAGACTCACAAAATATGACGGGCTATGACTTGCAATGCGGCTGCGCTATGTCTTGAAATATGGATGCGTTATGCTTTGAAACATGGCTGCATGATGCTTTGAAACATGGCTGCATGATGCTTTGAAACATGGCTGCATGATGCTTTGAAACATGGCTGCATGATGCTTTG
>CANRKY010000063.1 GCA_947631355.1 uncultured Marvinbryantia sp. | reverse complement strand
AAGTACCGCACCATTCCCATTGCAGTGCAGTATCTGAAACAGAGCCATGGACAGATCGACTGGGGCGCCATGATGGCGGTGCTGGTGATGGCAATCGTTCCCATCATTGTGTTTTATCTGGCATGTCAGAAGTACATCATTGAAGGTGTTGTGGCAGGAGCGGTGAAAGGCTAAAAAAATAAGGAGGAAGCAGATATGAGAGCAAGCGGCGTATTATTACCTGTTGCAAGCCTGCCTTCCCCGTATGGAATCGGTACATTTTCAAAATGTGCCCGTGAATTTGTGGATTTTTTGCAGAGGGCGGGACAGAGATACTGGCAGATCCTTCCGCTGGGACCCACGGGATATGGGGATTCCCCCTACCAGTCTTTTTCTACTTTCGCAGGAAACCCCTATTACATAGACCTGGACAGACTGGCGGACGAAGGGCTTCTGACGCGGGAAGAATGTAAACAGTACGATGCCGGAAACGGCGCGGACTATATTGATTATGAAAAACTGTACGCAGTTCGGTTTGCGGTTCTGCGCAAGGCATTTGTGCGGGGCAAGACCGCGAAAAGTCGGGAGTACGAGGATTTTTTAGAAAAGAACGCAGACTGGCTGGACAATTACTGCCTGTATATGGCGGTGAAGAACTATTTCGGCGGGATCAGCTGGGACGCGTGGGAACCCGGCATACGCACGCGCAGACCGGAAGCGTTGGAAAATTACCGGAAACTGCTTGCGGAAGAAATTGACTTTTACCGGTTTCAGCAGTTCTGGTTCCAGAAACAGTGGCTGGAGCTGAAGCAGTACGCCAATGCGCACAATGTAAGTATTATCGGGGACATCCCCATCTATGTGGCGTTTGACAGCGCGGATGTTTGGGCCAACCCGGAACTTTTTCAGTTTCGAGAGGACGGAACGCCCAAAGGCGTGGCAGGGTGTCCGCCGGATGGTTTTTCCGCCATCGGGCAGGTGTGGGGAAATCCCCTTTATGACTGGGAGTACCACAGGAACACCGGTTATGCATGGTGGCTGAAACGGATGGAGCGGTGTTTCCACCTGTACGATGTGCTGCGGGTGGATCACTTCCGCGGCTTTGATGAATACTTTTCCATTCCCTACGGACAGGATACGGCGGCAAATGGCCACTGGGAAAAAGGGCCAGGGCTGGAACTGTTTGCCGTATTGAAAGAAAAGCTGGGGAATGTACAGATCATTGCGGAAGATCTGGGCTTTCTGACGGACAGCGTGGTGAAACTGGTGAAGGACAGCGGTTATCCCGGCATGAAAGTGCTGGAGTTCGCGTTCGATTCCAGAGAACAGAGCAATTATTTCCCCTATACGTATACTCAGAACTGCGTGGCATATACCGGCACCCACGATAACCAGACCGTGGTGGGATGGTTCCGCACGCTGCCGCAGCAGGATTACGATCTGGCGGTCCGCTATCTGGATCTGAAAAAAGAGGATGAGGCGGAGATTCACTGGAAAATGATCCGCGCGGTGCTTGGCAGCGTGGCGGACACGGCGATCATACCGCTCCAGGATTATCTGGGGCTGGATGACAGTGCGCGCATCAATACCCCATCTTCTTTGGGCGGAAACTGGAACTGGCGGCTTTGTGCAGATGCGCTGACGGCAGAATTGGAAGAAAAAATGCGCGGCCTGGCTGCGCTGTATGGGCGGCTGTAGATTTTCTATGTGTCTGCGCGGCTGTGAAATGTGTTTGCGCGGATGTGGGCGCGGCTGTGAAATTCTGTGATTGTGTTGTCTCCGAAAATATGGTACACTGATTCTTATATTGGTTGTATGAAAGGAGAAGCGGCGGTGGAAAGCGTAACGATAAAGGATATCGCACGGATATGCGGAGTGGGCGTAAGCACCGTTTCCCGCGCCATTAACAATCATCCGGACATTAATCAGGAGACGAAGGACAAGGTTATGCGGGTGATCGAGGAGCATAACTATATCCCAAACCACAGCGCGCAGAACTTAAAGCGCACGGATGCGAGGACCATCGCTGTTCTGGTAAAAGGGATCAGCAATCCGCTGTTTGCGCGCATGATCAAGGTGTTTGAGCAGGAGATTAAAAAAGAACATTACTCCCTGGTCCTGCAGCATGTGGACGATCGCCAGGACGAGGTGAATGTGGCGATCCAGCTGGAAAAGGAAAAACGGCTGCGGGGGATCGTGTTCCTGGGCGGCTATTTTTCCCATTCCGCGGATAAATTGAAAAAGATTTCTGTGCCTTTCGTGCTGTGCACGATCGGGCTTTTGGAAGATGAAAATAAGAAAAAATATGCCTCTGTTTCCGTGGATGATGTGAAGGAGAGCGCCCGCATGGTGGACTATCTGATCAAAAAAGGCCATCGGGATATTGCAATCCTCACATCTACAAGGGACGATGAGAGTATCGGCAGGCTGCGCCTGGAGGGATATTATAACGCCCTGCGCAGGCACGGGATCATACCCAAACAGTCGCTTGTGCGCTATATGGACGAGGAACTGGGCACGTATACCATGGAAAATGGATATGCCATGACAAAGGATCTGCTGGACAGCGGGGAAAACTTTACCGCAGTGTTTGCGATATCGGACCGCATGGCGGTTGGCGCATGCAAGGCGATCATGGACAATGGCAAGACAATTCCCCAGGATTATTCCGTGGTGGGGTTTGACGGGCTGGATCTGGCGCAGTTTTACAATCCTTCTATCACAACGATCCGGCAGCCCATGGAGGAAATGGCGGAGGCCACCATCCGCACGCTGTTTGATATGATCCGAAATAAAAGCAGCAACAAGCACATTGTATTTGACGGACAGCTGATCGAGGGACAGTCTGTGCGGGAAATGGCATAAATGATTTATAATAATGAAAAGAACCGATAATAATGAAAAGAACTGATATCAATGAAAAAATCAGTTGCGGAAAAATCCTCCCTGTTGTATAATGGGCTTCAACACGTTAAAGTTTAAAAGTTTAAACTTTAACGCGCTAAAGCCAAAAAGCAACATAGGAGGAATTTTGTTATGCCACAGATTAAGTTCTACAAACATGATCCGATCCCGCTGGAAATGCACAAGGTTAAGATCGTACAGCAATTGACGCTGCTGCCGGTAGATGAACGCCTTAAAAAGATGAGGGAGGCGGGATTCAACACGTTCCAGCTGCATAACGGGGATATTTTCATGGACATGCTGACGGACTCTGGCGTGAACGCCATGAGCGACAATATGCAGTCCGCAATGCTCCGCGCGGATGACGCCTATGCGGGCAGTGAGTCTTTTTATCGTATGCAGAAAAAGCTGGAGGAGATTTTCGCCATTAAGTATCTGCTCCCGGCTCACCAGGGCAGAGCGTGCGAGAATATTCTGGCCACTCGTTTTGTGAAGCCGGATGATTGTGTGATCATGAATTATCACTTCACAACGGCGAAAGCGCATATCACGCGACTGGGCGGCCGGGTGGAAGAATTGGTAAGCGATGCGGGGCTGGTTCCCAAAAGTGATCTTCCGTTTAAAGGCAACATGGATCTTCAGAAACTGGAGGCATGTATTCAGAAAGAGACGCCGGAGAAGGTGCCGTTTATCCGCATTGAGGCCGGCACAAATCTGATCGGCGGACAGCCCATCTCGTATGAGAATATGAAGGCGGTTACAGATATCGCAAAAAAATATGGGATCCTTACGGTGCTGGATGCTTCTTTGCTGCAGGATAATCTGTACTTCATCAAGATTCGCGAGGAATCCATGAAAGAGAAATCCATCCGCGAGATCACACGCATGATCGCGGATCTGTTTGATATCATTTATTTCTCCGGACGCAAATTTGGATTTGCCAGGGGCGGCGGCATCCTGGTGAGGGATGAGGGCCTGTTCCATTCCATGGAAGATCTGATTCCCATGTTTGAAGGCTTTCTTACATACGGCGGCATGTCCGTGAAAGAGATTGAGGCCATGACGATCGGGTTTGACGAGAGCATGGAGATGGATGTTATTTCGCAGGGGCCGCAGTTTATCGACTATTGCGTGAAGCAGCTGGATCAGTATGGCGTACCTATGATCACGCCGGGCGGCGGCCTTGGCGCGCATCTGGATGCCAGCCAGTTTGTGAGCCATATTCCACAGCAGGAATACCCCGCGGGCGCGCTGGTATGTGCACTGTATATTTGCGGCGGTATCCGCGGCATGGAGCGCGGCACGCTGTCTGAGGAGCGCAACGCGGATGGCAGCGAGCGCTTTGCTTCCATGGAACTGGTGCGTATGGCACTTCCGCGGCGCGTGTTCACCCTGTCCCAGACCGAGTATGTGATCGACCGTGTGAAATGGCTGTATGATCACCGTGATCTCATCGGCGGACTGCGTTTTGTCCATGAGCCGAAAACGCTGCGCTTCTTCACAGGTATTCTGGAACCGGTTTCTGACTGGCCGGAGAAACTTGCAGAAGCATACAAAGCTGATTTTGGCGCAGATCAATAAACAAAAGGGATACAGATCTGAATATAGAAGGCGTGTGCCATCGAAACAGATAAAGAAAGATTGGAACAAGAATGCCGCAGCGGATTTTCGGTTCGCTGCGGCGTTTTATGTTTTCAGGCGATCAGCCTGTTTTCCTTCCAAAAGTTTTTTTCCGATAAAAAGAATTTTTTTCGGAAAAATTGACATTCCAAAAACTTTTCCAAAGATGACGACAATATATACATGCAAGGATAAATCAATTCGAGTCGGCCGAAAAGAAGAAAGAGGGTGGCAGCTTTGAAAGATGATGAATTTGAGCAGTTTGTCCTGAGATACGGAAAGGATATTCTGCGGTTTTGCAGGATGACCGCGCAGGACACAGAAAACGGAGATGAACTGTACCAGGAAACAATGCTCAAGCTGCTGGAGAAAAAAAGAGGGCTGGACTCTATGCAGAATATAAAGAGCTACGCGATATCCACTTCCATTTATCTTTGGAAAAATAAAAAGAAAAAATATGCAAACCGGATGCGTCTGGCGCCGACCGACAGCATAGAAGAAATGGCCGAGGAGGGGTGTCCGGAAGTCAGTGCGGACAGTACGGTTTCGCCGGAGCAGATCGTTCTGCAGAAAAAGGAAGCAGAGATGATCCGGGAAATCGTGGCGGCGCTGCCGGAGGATTATCGACTGCCGATCTGTCTGTACTATGCGGCGGATATGCAGATCAGCGAGATCGCAAAAGTGCTCAGGCTGCCGGAAAATACCGTAAAGACCAGAATGAAGACGGCGAAAAGACGGCTGAAAGAAAAATTGGAGGCGATGGGATATGACAGATGAAAAACTGGATCAGATCTTAAAGCAGGCCCTTGCTCCGGAAATCAGCGACAGAGACCTGAAGGTGCAAAAAAGGAGGAAGGGAAACTTGAGGAAGTTCATAAAAACAGGAAAGACCGCGGCGGCAGCGGTGGCTGTGATGGCTGTGGGAATCGGAGGCCTGGGATATTTCAATCCGGTGTTGGCGGCGAAAATCCCGCTGATCGGAAAAATCTTCGAGAAGATAGAGGAGGATGTCACGTATTCCGGGGACTACACGGATAAGGGAACGGTGCTGACAACAGAGGATGCACAGGGAAATCCGGATCCGGCGGATTATTCTGTGGCGGATCAGGGGATCACACTGACGGCATCGGAGATATACTGCGATGGGTATTCGGTATTTTTCACCATGAAGGTGGAGGCGGAAGACGCGGATTTCACGCACATCCCGGAACACTATACATTAAACGGCGCAGATGACGCGGACGCCCACACAGCTGCCGGGATGTATATACACGGCACCTGGAGAGCGGACACGGAGATGACCGAAAATGGGGATACATCGATTAGCGCAGGTGCACCAGAGGACACAGACGCACAGACAAATGCAGGTACATTGGCAGGCGCGAGTGCGGATAGCGCAGCCTGGGAGAAAATAGAGAGCAACCTGGAAGGTAAGGTGATCGACAGCCATACTTTCGTGGGAATGATGAAAGTAAACCTGACAGAGAAAGCGCAGACAAGCGGTACACTGCACATAAATATTTCGAGCATCGGCTATGATGACGACCAGATGCTTGACGGTGAGGACATATCCGCATCTCATAGCACAGAGGGTGCATGGGATATGGCGCTCCCGTTTACGGTGGACGAAGCGGATGTGCAGACCATTGCGGTGGGCGAGACCCATGGGGATATTACGCTGGACGATGTAATGGTGTCTCCTTATCAGGTGATCGTGCATACCACAATGCCGGGGGAGCAGGTGGAACTGACAGATGAAACGCGGGAAAAACTGCTTGCGGAGAATCCGGATCTGACGGACGCACAGATGTATGAGATGCTGGGCGTGCGCTATGCATGGTATGATATGCTTCTGTTTACGCAGGACGGGGAAATGCTCAGCCCGGAGACGGCCAGGGTTGGCGCAGCGGAATTTGCCGTGCAGGGAAAAGAAATCAAAACACTGCAGCTGTTCATTTTCGATAACAGCGATGCCTGGGCGCAGATGAAAGAAGAAGGTGTAAAAAGCAGCGCCGCCCAAAGCGCCGTTATCACAAAGGAGATTCCGGTGGCATAACAGGGAAGAACAGCGCTGAAACAACATGTCAGTAGCATAAACGCGAAGAACAGCGCTGAAACAAAAGGCCAGTGGCATAAACGCGAAGAACAGCGTTGAAACAAAATTCCAGTGGCATAACTGTGAAGAATAACATTAAAACAAAATGATGTGTGAAAATCGAGTGCCCCGCGGCTTGCCGCGGGGCAGCTTCTTTGCCGGAAAACCATGAATCGGGCGTTGGCGCTGTATGCCGACTTCTTGACTGAGGGGGGTGTCTGCCACGGCTGTGTACAACGACATCGGCAGCTTTTATCAGGCATTTCAGAGATATTGCTATGTATCATTGAGGGCATATCTTACCCCGGAGAGCTCAGTAAGAACTTGGCTAGCGAATTTCTCGCCAAAACACGGTAGCGAGTATTCCGCTAGCATATGATAGGCCTCAGGAGGTGGTCACGATGTACCGCAGAATCCGGGACTTAAGAGAAGATGCGGATTTGACGCAGAAACAGATGGGTGAGATATTAAACTGCAGCCAGCGGATTTACAGCAATTATGAATGTGGTGATGTGGACATTCCAACGCAGATCCTGATCCGGCTGGCGGAATTTCATAAGACCAGCGTGGACTACTTGCTCGGGCTCACAAATGAGAAGCGGCCATATTCAAAAGCCAAAAGCAAAGAGGAATAAAACTGTCATATTCAGCGAATTTTTCGCCAAAATTTGATAGCGAATAATCCGCTAAGATATGATAGCCTCGGGAGGTGATCAGTATGTACCGCAGAATCCGGGACTTAAGAGAAGACGCGGATCTGACGCAGAAACAAATGGGCGAGATACTCAACTGCAGTCAGAGGATTTACAGCAACTATGAATGTGGCGATGTGGACATTCCAACACAGATCCTGATCCGGCTGGCGGAATTTCATAAGACCAGCGTGGATTATCTGCTGGGACTCACGAGTGAAAAACGCCCATATCCGCGCACCAAAAGCAGCGAAAGATAAACTGCCCGACAGCCAGGCACAGGCCTGGCTGTTTTAGTTGCTGTGCTAAGATTCAGGCACGCAAAAAAGCAGGACTTAAAACATCATGAATCAGATTTTATAAAACACAGCTTGTATATACCCCTCCTTTCGTGTATAATTTACAACAAAGGGCAGGCCGACAGGCCCAGATAATGGCATGCCTGCCCAAAAAATGTTGCAAAGAGGAACGAAAAGGAGGTTTTTTTGATGAAAGCAGCAAAAAATTATAAGTTCTGGTTTTGCACAGGTTCTCAGGATCTGTACGGGGATGAGTGCCTGGCACATGTGGCGGAACATTCCAGGATCATTGTGGAGGCGTTGAATAAATCGGGGGTTCTGCCCCACGAGATCGTGTGGAAGCCCACGCTGATCACAAACGAGCTGATCCGGAAAACATTCAACGAGGCCAATGCGGACGAGGAGTGCGCGGGCGTGATCACCTGGATGCACACGTTTTCCCCGGCAAAATCCTGGATCCTTGGGCTGCAGGAGTTTCGGAAACCGCTTTTGCATTTACATACACAGTTTAACCGGGAGATCCCCTACGACACCATCGACATGGATTTTATGAACGAGAACCAGTCTGCGCATGGCGACCGCGAATACGGCCATATCGTATCCCGCATGGGGATTGAGCGGAAAGTGATCGTGGGCCACTGGGAGGATCCGGCGGTGCAGCAGCGGATCGCCAGCTGGATGCTCACAGCCATCGGCATTATGGAGAGCAGCCATGTGCGCGTGTGCCGCGTGGCGGACAATATGCGGAACGTGGCCGTTACCGAGGGCGACAAGGTGGAGGCCCAGATCAAGTTCGGCTGGGAGATCGATGCGTACCCCATCAATGAGATCGCGGAGTACGTGGCGGCGGTTCCGAAAAATGAGATCGACACGCTGGTGGAGGAGTACTACAGCAAATACGACATTCTTCTGGAAGGCCGGGACGAGAAGGAGTTCCGCGAGCATGTGGCCGTGCAGGCGGGCATTGAGATCGGCTTTGAGAAATTCCTGGAGGAAAAGGATTACCAGGCCATCGTCACACATTTTGGCGATCTGGGCGCTCTGAAGCAGCTTCCGGGCCTGGCCATTCAGCGCCTGATGGAAAAAGGCTATGGTTTCGGCGCCGAGGGCGACTGGAAGACCGCGGCTATGGTGCGCATTATGAAGATCATGACGGCGGGCGTAAAGAATCCGAAAGGCACATCCTTCATGGAGGATTACACCTACAATCTGGTTCCCGGCAAGGAGGGGATCCTGCAGGCGCATATGCTGGAGGTGTGTCCCACCATCGCGGACGGCCCCATCGGCATCAAGGTGTGCCCGCTCTCCATGGGAGACAGGGAGGATCCGGCGCGCCTGGTTTATACAGCAAAGACCGGCCCGGCGGTTGCCACTTCGCTGATCGACCTGGGGAATCGCTTCCGTCTGATCATCAACGATGTGGAATGTAAGAAAGTGGAGAAGCCCATGCCGAAGCTGCCGGTGGCCACTGCGTTCTGGACTCCGCAGCCGAACCTGCAGGTGGGCGCGGAAGCCTGGATCCTGGCGGGCGGCGCACATCACACCGCGTTCTCGTATGACCTGACCGCGGAGCAGATGGGAGACTGGGCGAACGCCATGGGCATTGAGGCTGTGTATATCGACAAAGATACCACGATCCGCAATTTCAAGAGAGACCTGCAGCTTGGAAACGTGGTATACCGCTAGAAAATCAAACCGTGGCATGCCGCAGAAAGATAAGCCAGCGACATGCAGAGCATACAGCTGAAAGACAACTTGTGGCATACCGCCGGAACAGAAACCGGCGGCATACCACCGAAACATAAAAATGGGAGGAAGAAATGATGAGAGATATTGCCTGTATAAAAAAGGATATTATGGACGCGAAGACGGCGCTGGGGATTGAGTTCGGCTCCACCCGCATCAAGGCCGTGCTGATCGATTCCACAAACGCGCCCATCGCGGCGGGGGATCACGAGTGGGAGAACCGTCTGGAAAATAATGTGTGGACCTACACGCTGGAGGATGTGTGGAGCGGTCTGCAGGACGCCTATGTAAAACTGGCGGCGGATGTGGTCTCCAAATACGGGATCGTGCTGGAAAACATCGGCTCCATTGGATTTTCCGCGATGATGCACGGGTACATGGTGTTCGACAAAGCAGGAAATCTGCTGGTGCCGTTCCGCACCTGGAGGAACACCATGACGGCGGAGGCGTCCGCAAAATTGTTTGACCTGTTTAACTATAACATTCCCCAGAGATGGAGCATTGCCCATCTGTACCAGGCCATTTTAAACGGCGAGGAGCACGTGAAAGACATCGATTATATGACCACGCTGGCCGGATACGTGCACTGGAAGCTCACCGGTCAGAAGGTGATGGGCGTGGGCGATGCGTCCGGCATGTTCCCCATCGATGTGAACACGAAGGACTATGATGAATCCATGGTGCAGAAGTTTGACGCGCTGATCGCGGACAAAGGCTATCCGTGGAAACTGCGCGATATTATGCCGAAGGTGCTGGTGGCGGGCGAGAGCGCCGGTCTGCTGACTCAGGAGGGCGCGCAGCTTTTGGATGTGAGCGGAAAGCTGAAAGCGGGTATCCCGCTCTGCCCGGTGGAGGGCGATGCGGGCACCGGCATGGCGGCCACCAACAGCGTGAAGCAGCGCACCGGAAATGTGTCTGCGGGCACCTCTGTGTTTGTGATGGTGGTTCTGGAAAAAGAACTGTCCAAAGCCTATCCGGAGCTGGATCTTGTCACCACGCCGGACGGCAGCCTGGTGGCTATGGTGCACTGCAACAACTGCACATCGGACCTGAACGCCTGGGTGGGGATCTTCCGGGAGTTCATGGAGACCATGGGCCTGGAAGTGGATATGAACAAGCTGTTTGGCACGCTGTACCACAAAGCGCTGGAGGGCGACAAGGACTGCGGCGGCCTGATGTCTTACTGCTATTTCTCCGGGGAGCCGGTGACCGGTTTCGAGGAGGGACGCCCGCTGTTTATGCGCACGCCGGACGCGAAGTTCAATCTGGCAAACTTTATGCGCACGCACCTGTACAGCTCGCTGGCAGCCCTGAAAGTGGGCATGGATATCCTGTTCAAGCAGGAGCATGTGGAGCTGGATGAACTGATGGGGCACGGCGGCCTGTTTAAGACCAAAGGCGTGGGCCAGAGCATCATGGCGGCTGCGGCGAACGTGCCTGTCACCTGCATGGAGACGGCCGGAGAAGGCGGCGCCTGGGGCATTGCGCTGCTGGCTTCCTATATGAAGAATAAAGAGGATGGAGAAACGCTGGACGCGTTCCTGAACAACAAGGTGTTCGCGGGACAGAAGGGCGAGACCCTGAAACCGGACGCGGCGGATGTGGAAGGCTTCAACCAGTTTATCACAGACTATGTGAAAGCCATCCCCACAGAAAAGGCGGCTGTGGAAACATTTTAAATTTTAAAACGGAGCAAAGACCGGAACCGATGAGGCAGCGGGATTTTGGATGATCCAGCGGAAATCTGCGGGGCGCGGCTTCTTTGCTCCGCCCTTCCTACAGGGAAAACAGGGGCGGCCCGATCAGCGAAAAAAAAGAAAAAGGAGAAGAAAATCATGCTGGAAGAATTAAAAAAACGGGTATACGAAGCGAACATGCTTCTTCCGAAATATAAACTGGTCACGTTCACCTGGGGCAATGTCAGCGAGATTGACCGTGAGAGCGGCATCTTTGCCATCAAGCCCAGCGGCGTGGATTACGACAAACTGACGCCGGACGACATGGTGCTGATGGATCTGAACGGCAAGAAGGTGGAGGGCAGGTACAATCCGTCCTCCGACACCCCCACCCATCTGGAACTTTACAAGGCGTTCCCGAAGATCGGCGGCGTGGTGCACACCCATTCCCCGTGGGCCACAAGCTGGGCGCAGGCCGGCAGGAATATCCCCTGCTACGGCACCACCCATGCGGATTATATTTACGGCGAGGTGCCCTGCGCGCGCTGCCTTACGGAGGAGGAGCTGAAGGATTACGAGAGAAACACCGGCCTTTTGATCGCGGAGTGCTTTCAGGGGAAAGATTATGAGGCGGTGCCGGCAGTGCTCTGCAAGAACCACGGGCCCTTTACCTGGGGCAAGGACGGCCACGAGGCGGTGCACAATGCCGTGGTTCTGGAGGAAGTCGCGAAGATGGCGGCCCGCTGCGAGATGATCAACCCGCAGGTACAGCCCGCTCCGCAGGAGCTGCAGGATAAGCATTACTATAGAAAGCACGGGGCAAATGCGTATTACGGACAGGGAAAATAACGTATGTTGAAAGTTTTTTTGGTGGAAGATGAAGTGGTTATGCGCAACGGGATCAAGAACAACATCCCGTGGGCAAAAGAAGGATTTGCGTTTGTGGGAGAGGCCAGCGATGGAGAGCTGGCCTATCCTCTTATTAAGAAAGAAAAACCGGACATCCTGATCACAGACATCAAAATGCCTTTTATGGACGGGCTGGAGCTCAGCCGGATCGTGAAAAGAGAGCTGCCGCAGATCAAGATCCTGATCCTGAGCGGCTACAATGAATTTGACTACGCCAAGACCGCCATCGACATCGGGGTGACGCGCTATCTCCTGAAGCCCATCAGCTCCGCGAAGCTCCTGGAGGCGGTGAAGGAAGTGGCGCAGCTCATCGAAAAAGAGCGGGAGCAGGAGCACATGCTGGAGCGCTACCAGAAGGAGATGGAGGAAAACATCCATCTGGAGCAGCACAGGCTGTGGAACGATGTGATCTCCGGCAAGATCCCCGCGGCGGAGCTTTTGGAGCGGGGGCAGCAGGTGGACATGGACC
>CANRKY010000062.1 GCA_947631355.1 uncultured Marvinbryantia sp. | reverse complement strand
CTGCGTGAACCGCGTGGGTGTGGACCTGAACACGGCCTCCGCGCCGCTGCTGGAGTACATTTCCGGGATCACGAAAACCATCGCCAAAAACATTGTGAGCTACCGTGAGGAAAACGGCAGGTTTACGGACCGCAGGCAATTACTGAAGGTGGCAAAGCTGGGGCCCAAAGCCTACGAGCAGTGCGCCGGGTTCCTGCGCATAGCGGGCGGGAAAAATCCGCTGGATGCCACCAGCGTGCACCCGGAGAGCTATGACGCGGCCGCGCAGCTCCTGGAAAAACTGGGGTATCAGCCAGCTGATCTTGCGGCGGGCCGCCTGGACGGGCTCTCCAAAAAAGTGAAGGATTATAAGAAACTCTCCGAAGAACTGCACGTGGGGGAGATCACCCTGCGGGATATTGTGAAGGAGCTGGAAAAACCGGCCAGGGATCCCCGCGATGAGATGCCAAAGCCTATCCTGCGCACGGATGTATTGGAGATGAAAGACCTGCAGCCGGGCATGATCCTAAAGGGGACGGTGCGCAACGCCATTGACTTTGGCGTGTTTGTGGACATCGGGGTCCACCAGGACGGCCTGGTCCATATTTCACAGATCACAGACCGCTTCATCAAACATCCGTTGGAGGCGGTGAAAGTTGGAGACATCGTGGAAGTGAAAGTGCTGAGCGTGGACATGGAGCGGAAACGCATCCAGTTGACCATGAAACTGTAAGAAGCACGCTTTGCAGAAAAGACGGATAATACGTGCAAAGAAGCGGGCTCAGACAGCACCTGCATAGAGAGTAGGTTCAAACAGCACCTGCATAGAAGGTGTGTTCAGATAGCAGGTGCATAGAAAGTGAGATCAGACAGCACCTGCATAGGAGGTGCGTTCAGGCAGCACCTGTATAGAAAGTGGCTCAGACAGTAATAGTGCAGAGCACATAGAAGATCCGCCCCGACAAAAGATATGCCGGGGCGGATTAATAATTATCGAAATCTAAATTATCATCGGATCCGTATGCGGTATACCACGGGCAGGCCATTTTCTGCCGGGCCGCCCTGCACATGCAGGCCGGCAGAATCCACGTGCCAGGCTGGGGCGTTTGCGCACCCCAGAATGTCCACGCTGTCGATCAGACCGTGAAATTCCGGCAGGTTCTGGTCGCTGCTCTTTTTCAGGGAGCGGATGACGCAGTGGCCGTCTTTCGGACACTGCATGGCAAAGGCATAGAGGAAGCCGCCGCGCACGGTGAAGCGGAAATCTTCCTCGGTGTACCGGATCTCCGAGCCGTCCGTGAACTGTCCCTCACGGGAAGCCGTGGGGCCCTCCCCGGATTTTCGCCACACATGGCTGCCGTAGATGGCCTCGCCGTTCACAGCAAGCCAGGCGCCGATCTCCTCCAAAATCTTCTGGTCGCGCTCCGGGATCACGCCGTCCGCCCGCGGGCCGATGTTCAGCAGCAGATTTCCGTTTTTGCTCACGATATCGATGAGCTGCCGTATGATCTCCCCGGCGGTCTTGTATTCCAGGGAATCCGTGTAGCACCAGGAATTGCGGGCGATGGCGGTATCCGTCTGCCACGCATAGGGTTTGGCGTCCGCAAACGTGCCGCGCTCCACCTCCACGATCCCGCTCCCGAACATCATAGCGTCGTGCTTGTAGCAGATGGCAGCGGGCTTTCCCCACTGCACGCCCCGGTTGTAATAGTAGGCGGCAAATTTTTTCAGGTATGGCTTAAAGGCATCGTGCTGCACCCACCAGTCGAAATACAGGATCTCCGGCCGGTAGTTGTCCGCCAGCTCGCAGCAGCGCAGCAGCCAGTCCTGCATGTATTCGTCTGTCGGGTAGGGGGTGCTTACCAGCGACTGCTGGTCGGCGGGCTCCGGCATGGCGGGCCAGTAGAAGTCCCCGCGCTTCAGCGGTTCTTTGACGTCGCTGGGAAATTCTTTTCCGTGGGACATAAAAAACCAGTGCTCCGCCCGGTGGGAGGAAGTGCAGAAGTGGAGGCCGCGGTTTTCTGCGGCTTTTTTCAATTCCCCCAGCACATCCCGCTTCGGCCCCATGTTCCAGGCATTGTATGCGGAGAGTTCGCTCTTATACATCTGAAAACCATCGTGGTGTTCCGCCACCGGGAACAGGTAGCGCGCGCCTGCGCGGGCAAAGATGTCCGCCCACAGATCCGGGTCAAAGTGTTCCGCCCGGAACAGCGGGATAAAATCCTTGTAGCCGAACCGGTCGTGCGGGCCGAAGGTTTTGCGGTGATACTCCCATTCCTCCGCCTCCTGACGGTACATATTGCGGGAGTACCATTCATTGTTGTGGGCGGGGACGCTGTACAGCCCCCAGTGAAGAAAAATGCCGAACTTCGCCTCACGGAACCAGGCCGGCACCTGCATCTGCGCGAGAGAGTCCCAGTCGTCGCGATAGGGGCCGGCATCGATCACCTGCTGAATTGCCTGTAATTCTTTCTGCATAGAAAACTCCTTTCGATATTTTATGTTTATGTACTGCGTGATATCTGCGCTTGTAATACCTGCACTATGTAATGCCGGTACAGTACCAGCATTTGCATATGTAATTTAGTGCTGCGCCCGGAATTTCGCGGGGCTTGTGCCATAGGCTTTTTTGAAGGCGCGGATAAAATTCTCCGGGTTCTCGTACCCCAGCAGCGCACTGATCTTCTGGACGGAGAGCGGGGAGGTGAGCAGATAGCTTTCCGCGATCTGGAACCGCGTTTTCTGCAAAAGCTGCTGGAAGGTGTAGCCAGTGGTGTCTTTGATGTATTTGGAACAGTAAGGCACCGAATAGTTCAGCTTCCGGGCAAGTTCGCTTAAAGTAATGGTGCGGTAGTCCTGCAGAATGTATTCCAGAAGGCGCATCGCGTCTGCCCTCAGCGCGGTCTCCGCGGGGGATTCCGCGCTGCCGCCGTATTTGCGGAGCATCCGCGCGAAGAACAGGGCCATCATGCTGCCGATCACGCTGTCGCTGTACGCGTCGTCCTGAAAATGGCGCTCCATATACATATCCAGAAGCTGCATCTGCAGTTCGGGGTCGCCGCCCGTGTGAAAGGTGAGGTACGTGGCATAGTTTTTAATATAGATGCTGTTTTTCAGGAAAGAGGATATCGGATTTTGCCCCCGCAGGACAGGGTAAAAGATGTTTGCGATATTTTCCCGGCGGATGCAGATGTCCAGCACCAGGCTGTCGCCGGCAATGTCCACTGCGTGAGTCATGGAAGGCGACAGCAGGCACAAGTCCCCCTCCGCCAGAGTCTCCTCGCGGTAGAACACGTGGTGCGTGCAATGGCCGCGCAGCACGTAAAGGATCTCAAAGAAAGTGTGCGTGTGCGGCAGGGGCGGGGCGTAGCGGTCCAGCCTGGAGAGGAGGATGTCGCGGCCATTCGATGCGGGAGAGAGGGTGCGCTCGTCGTCTGGCGCGGGAGAGGGGGTGCGCTCACTGCCCGATGCGGGAGAAGAAGTGTGCCCGCTGCCCGATGTGGGAGAAGAAGCGCGTTCACTGCCCGGTATGGGAGAGGGAGTGCGCTCATCGTCCGGCGCGGGAGAAAGCGAAAAGCGGCTGTCATCCTGCACGGGCACGGTGTCTGGATCCGTATATTCGGGGAGCACAAGCCCTCTTTTCTGGAGAAGCTGCGGATCCAGGGACGCCAGAAAGCGCGCGGCTTCCTTTGGACTCTTTTTTTTCTCCCGGTAGCGCTGATAAAATAATTCGCGGTCGTTGTATGTATCAAGATAAGATAGCATCTGTTCGTAGTTCATAAAAATCTCCACAGGGAAACAGGATACGGTTATTTGTACATGGGTAAATAGAATGATTCGGGCGTCAAAAGCGATTACGGATTGTTTGTATATGGGGCAACAGGATACTGCTATTATACATGACGGAGATAAAAAAGGACAGGGGAAACCGCAAAAAAAATCATTTTTTTAACAAGAAGGCGGATAGTTAAAATTGACAAATTTATATTAAAAAATGATAGGAAAACTGGTTAAGAAATACAATTTTACATCCTAAAACAGATAAGATATAATGATAAATATACAATAAAGATAAAACGAACAAGACAGGAGGTATGGGGAGGCACATGAAGAAACAAGACGGAGCTGTGACCGCAAAGAAAAAGAAGATCACATGGCAGGTTCTGTGGAAACAGCGCTACCTGCTGCTGATGTCCGTGCCCTTTGTGGTGTGGATCATTATTTTCAAGTATATCCCGCTGTGGGGCTGGACAATGGCGTTCCAGGAAGTGAAGCCGGCCACCTTCGCGCTGCCCATCTGGGAGCGCACTTTTGTGGGGCTGAAGAATTTTGCCAAGGCGTTTTCGGATCGCCTGTTTGTACAGACCATGGTCAACACGCTGGGCACCAGTCTGCTGGATATCGTGGTGGGCACAGTGTCCGCCATCGCGTTTGCCGTGCTGCTGAATGAAATGACGTTCCGCCGCACGAAGAAGCTGTCGCAGACGATCTCCTATCTGCCGCACTTTGTATCCTGGGTTATCATCGCCAGTATCGCAAAGAACATCTTCAACGATGGCGGCGTGGTAGATACGCTCCTCGGCACGAGGCTCCATCTGATGAGCACCAACTCCCCGCTGATCTGGGTCGTGATCGTGATCATCAACTGCTGGAAAGAGGTGGGGTGGAACGCCATCATTTATCTGTCCGCCATGGCCGGCATCGACACCGGGCTTTATGAGGCGGCGGAGATGGACGGCGCCAACCGCTTCCAGAAAATGTGGCACATCACACTGCCGGGCATCCGGCCCACCATTGTGGTCATGCTGATCATGAGCATCGGCGGCATCCTTGGGGTAGGCATGGAGCGGCAGATGCTTCTGAGCAATCCTCTGGTGCAGGATCACACCATGGTTCTCTCCTGGTTCTCCTATGTGCGGGGCATCGGGAGCAGCGACTACGGCCTCGGTACCGCCATCGGCGTGTTCCAGTCCGTGATCGGCATCACCCTGCTTTTAATTGCAAATAAAGTCGCCGGAATGATCGGTGAAGACAAACTGATTTAAGGAGGCGAAGTTATGGCAGTTAAAAAGAAAAGAACATGGTTTGACTATGTATTGCTTGTATTTTTCATCTTTCTGATGATCATCACGCTGTACCCGTTTTTAAACGTGCTGGCGATTTCCTTTAACGATGCCACGGATACCGTGCGGAATATCAACTTCCTGATCCCGCGTGTGTTCACCCTGAGCAACTACCGGTACGTGTTTAAAGAAGGCGGCATCGCGATGCCGTTCCTGCTGTCGGTGGCAAAGACCATTGTGGGCACCATGCTGGGCGTGGTCTGCACCGCAATGCTGGCATATACTTTAAGCCGAAGGGATTTCGTGCTGCGCAAGTTCTTCACGCTGCTGTTTGTAGTGACCATGTATGTGAGCGGCGGCCTGATCCCGGAATACCTGCTGATCATGCGCACCCTGAAACTGGGCAACAACTTTATGGTATATATCCTGCCCGGCCTGATCTGGGTGTACAACATGATCCTGGTGCGCTCTTACATCGACGGCCTTCCCTATGCGCTGCAGGAGGCGGCGGTGCTGGACGGGGCGAACGATTTCCAGATCTGGTACCGGATCATTGTTCCCTTGTGTAAGCCGGTGATCGCCACGGTGGCTCTGTTCTACGCGGTGGGGCAGTGGAACTCCTTCATGGATACTTATCTGTACGCGAAGAAGCTCCCCACGCTGCAGTATAAGCTGTATGAGATCATGTCGCAGGCTACGGTGCAGATCGATCCCCACAGCGCGTCCAACCGCACGGCGGCCGTTACGCCCATGTCGGTGCGCATGGCTGTCACCATTGTGGCAACGGTTCCCATCGTGGTGGTGTACCCGTTCCTGCAGAAATACTTTATCGGCGGCATGACCGTGGGCTCGGTGAAAGACTGAGCCGTCCGAAAGTTCCGGAACAGGAATACCCGGCAGAGCCGGGATCACAGATGTATAAGTTCCTGAGTGCTTCAGGGTTAAACTTATAAAAATAAAAAGGAGGAATTAGTAAATGAAAACAAGAAAAGTAATGGCACTGTTACTTACAACGGCTATGGTTGGCAGCCTGTTCGCTGTCAATGTTCCCGTTGGCGCGGCGGATCTTGAGCCGATCACGTTCACGTATTACGATGCAGACGGCACCAACAATGCGTGGGACAACCCGGTATCGGAAGCCATCACAGCGGCAACCGGCGTTACACTGGATGTAACTTATCCGGTTGGCACGTCAGACGGTACCCAGGCGGAGGACATCGCCCTGATGATCGCGGAGGACAACTATCCGGATCTGGTATTCGCGAAAGGTTCCGCTACCGATCTGTATGAGGCAGGCGCTCTGATCGATATGACAGATCTGATCGAGGAGTACGGCCCGAACATCAAGAAGATGTATGGCGATGAATTTGAGAAGCTGAAATGGAGCGGGGACGACCCTGGCATCTACCAGCTTTCTTACGCGGACACCCGCGCCACCACACTGCAGACCGGCGGTACCTGCCAGATCCAGTGGGCGGCTCTGAAAGAGAACAACTATGAGTATCCGAAGACCATCGAGGAGTATGAGGCTCTGATCAAGAAGTATTTGGAAGCACATCCGCAGACAGAAGATGGCCTGGATATGATCGGCCTGAGCATCAGTGCTTCTGACTGGCACTGGATGATCACCCTGGGCAACCCGGCAGGCTTCATCGCAGACGCAAAACCGGACAATGGCCAGTGGATCTATGACGATGACAACAACTTCTACTACAAACATGCAAGCGAAGACGAGAAGGAATACTTCCAGTGGCTGTGCAGAATGTACAACGAAGGTATCCTGGATCCGGATTTCGCTACCCAGACACATGATGATTATGTTGCGAAACTTTCCAGCGGCCGTGTGGTTGCTATCACAGACGCAAACTGGGATTACGCGGCAGCTGAGGCAGTTCTGATCAGCGATGGCAAGACAGACAAGACCTACGCACCGCTTCCTGTTACCCTTCACGCAGAAGACAAGGCTCCGACCCTTCAGTATCAGGGCCTTCAGGTTGGCTGGGGCATCGGCATCACAAAGAGCTGTGAAGATCCGGTTCGTGCGGTTCAGTTCCTGGACTACCTCTGCTCCGATGAAGGACAGATCCTGTTCAACTGGGGCGTGGAAGGCGTGAACTACGAGATCGATGAGAACGGCAACCGTTACCGCACAGAGGATGAGATCACTGCATCCCAGACCGATCCGGACTACTCCAAGAAGACCGGTATCCGCAACTTCAACGGTTTCCCGAACTACGGCGATGGCGCTACAGCAGAAGATGGCACACCGTACACACCGAACACACGTGAGACCATCATTGCGGCTTACAATGAAGAACAGAAGGCAGCCTGCGAGGCGTGGGGCGTGGAGATGCTGATCGATATCTTCCCGCAGCCGGATGAGTTTGAAACTCCGCCGTTCCCGCCGGTATGGGCTCTGCAGCCGCCGCAGGAACTGTCCGACAAGATCTCCATTCTGGACGAGATCGCATGGCCGGGTCTTGTGAAGTGTGTGACCGGCACAGAGGACGAATTTGAGGCGAACTGGACAGAGATGGTGGATGCTCTCAATGCGAACGGTATGGAAGAAGCGAACGCTGAGATGACAGAATTTGTTTCACAGTTCATTCACTAATCGGCAATCAATGCGCCTGTGCGGTTTGGCAAATGGCACAGATAACCAGAACAAAAATGAGAGAGGGACTGACTTCGGTCAGTCCTTCTTTTTTTGCTGTAATTCGCAATATCTGAACAGAAAATAGCAATATATAAGTTGGTAAATCTGGTTGAAAATTGTATAATATTACATCAAAAGAGGTATTTTTTTGCGGTTTATATGTGAAAAATGCGAATGCGCTTAGATACTTGGAGGAACCACATGGGAAATTCTGCTAAAAAAATAATCGCGGGTGCGGCCATCGTATTGGCAGTCGGGGCGATCATAGCGTTTGTGCTGCTGCAGGACAGAACGTCAGATTTCAGCAATAAATATGCGGGGGACGACCTCACCAGCGATATCGAAGGGATGGAGAGGGAAGGCACCTACACGAAATATCTTGCGGCGCACGGGGATGCCGTTTATCCGGCTGAGGATGTGGAATTTGACCTGTTCCATTACACATCGGAGGGCCAGGTGGAGGAGCGCACCAACTATGAGGGAGCGCCGGAGGCGCTTTACACGGGCACAGATTCCACGGTGGCCTGGGATGTGCAGGTAGAGCAGAGCGGTTTTTACAATCTCTATATGGAATATTTTGCGCCCGTGTCCAGGGGCGTGGCAGTGGAGCGGGCAGTCTATGTGAACGACGAGCTGCCCTTTGAGGACGCAAAGAATATCACGTTTACAAGAATATGGCACGATGGCGGCGAGGTGCGCACAGACAACCAGGGGAATGAGATCCGCCCGGTACAGGAAGAAGTCTACGAGTGGCAGAGCGCCTTTTTCCGCGATGACATGGGTTACATCACCGAGCCATATCTTTTTTATATGGAAAAAGGGAAAAATCGGATCGCGCTCCGGGCGGAGAACGAGCCGGTGGCGATCCGGAAGATCGCGCTCACGGCGGTGAAGGAAACGCCGTCCTACGAGGAATACCTCGCGGCGCAGCCGTCAAATGGGGCAGAGGGCGAAGGACTTGACTACGTGCAGATCGTGCAGGGGGAGGAATCCACCTACCGGTCAGAGTCCTCTCTCTACGCAAAGTACGACCGGTCTTCCCCCTCCACACAGCCTGGCAGCGTCACAAAGACCGTGCTGAACTACGTGGGCGGCGAGGCGTGGAGAAGCCCCGGCCAGTGGGTGGAATGGAACTTCAAAGTGCCGGAGGACGGCTACTACAATATCATGGTGAAAGGACGCCAGAACTACTCGCGCGGGAACGTGTCCGGCAGGACAGTGTACATAGACGGGGAGGTTCCGTTCGCGGAGATGAAAGGGATCTTCTTCCACTACAGCAACGGCTGGAACTGCATGCAGCTCGCGGACGAGGAGGGGCAGCCCTACAAGTTTTACCTGACGGAGGGGCAGCACACGATACGCCTGGAAGCCACTTTGGGCGGCGCGGGTGCGATCCTGGAAGAACTGGAGGATTCCATTTTCCGACTGAACCAGATTTATCGGAAAGTGCTTGTGTACACGGGGGCAACGCCCGACAAATACAGAGACTACAACATTCATCAGGTATATCCGGAAGTGATGGAGGCCATGAGCCTGGAGTCGAAGCGGCTCTATAAGATCGTGGACGACATGGTGGCCTACAGCGGACAGAAGGCGGACAACATCGCCTCGGCCCAGACGGTGGCCCAGCAGCTGGAGCGGTTTGTGCGAAAGCCGCAGCAGATCACGCTGGAGTTTACCACGTTCCGCGACAACATCACGGCGCTGGGCACAGCGTCCCTGAATATGAGCACGACCATGCTGGACATCGACTACCTGGCCATCACAGGCGAGAACGCGAAGCCGCCGAAGGACACGGAGCCGTTCCCGGCAAGGCTGTGGCACGAGATCAAATCGTTCGCCGCCTCCTTCGTGGTGGATTACGATGCGGTGGGCGATGTCTATGAAGATACGAGCGATGTGGTCACCGTGTGGGTACTGACCGGCCGCGACCAGGGAACGATCCTGAAATCCATGGTGGACGACACGTTCACGCCGGACACCGGAATTAAGGTGAATGTGGAGATCGTGGCGCCCGATGCCCTGCTGAACGCAGTGGTGGCGGGCAGAGGCCCCAACGTGGTGCTCTCCGTGGGCGCGGATCAGCCGGTAAACTACGCGCTGCGCAACGCGGCGGAGGATCTGACGCAGTTCGATGATCTGCAGGATGTGCTGGCGCACTATGAGGAAAGCTCCTACGAGCAGTACCGGCTGGACGAGCACATCTACGCCATACCGGAGACGCAGACCTTTAACGTGATGTTTTACCGCAAGGATGTGCTGGAGGATCTGGGGCTGGAGGTGCCCAACACCTGGCAGGAGCTGATCGAGATGCTCCCCACCATCCAGGGCAACAATATGTCGGTGGCACTTCCCACGGCGGCGGGCAGCAGCACCACAGCCACGCCGAGCACATCCGTGGCGTCAAACGCGCCGGATCTGTCGATGTATTTCTGCCTGCTGTTTCAGTACGGCGGCAATCTCTACAACGACACCGGCACCATGACCACCGTAAACGATGAGGCGGGCGTGAAAGCGTTCGATGATTACACGAGATATTTCAACGACTACGGAATACCCACCATCTACGATTTTGTGAGCAGGTTCCGCTCCGGTGAGATGCCCATCGGCATTATGGCGTATTCCACGTACAACACCCTGATGGTTTCCGCGCCGGAAATCCGCGGCCTTTGGGATTTCACACTGATCCCAGGCACGGAGCGTACGGACGCGAATGGAAATACCTACATTGACCGCTCGGATATGATCACGGGCAGCGCCACCATGATGATCCGCACAGAGGACGAGACCCTGCGGAATCATTCCTGGGAATTTATGAAATGGTGGGCGGACACGGATACGCAGGTGCGGTTCGGGCGCGAGATAGAAGCGCTGCTGGGATCCTCCGCACGGTACGCCACGGCAAACAAGGACGCGTTTTCCAACCTGGCGTGGAGCGCGGATGACATCGATGTGCTCGCCAGACAGTGGGAGCAGACGAAGGGGATCCGCGAGGTGCCCGGCGGCTATTACACGGGGCGCCACATTACAAACGCCATCCGGAAAGTGATAAACGAAAAGACCGATCCCCGCGAGACGATCATTGATTATTCGATCACCATAGACGAGGAGATCACCAAGAAGCGCATTGAGTTTGGACTGCCCACAGAATAGCAGCCGCACACAAAACCATGATTCAGGGGTGAAAAGATGAAAGAGTATATCAAAAAGTATTTCACACTGCGCAGGCACGAGGCAAACGTGGCCTGGAAAAAGGCGAAGCGCAGCAAAATGTGCTATCTGTTCCTGGCGCCGTATGCCATCCTGTTTACCATGTTTTACATACTGCCTGTGGTGACCTCCATATTTTTCAGCTTTACCTATTACAACATACTGGAGAGTCCCCGGTTTATCGGCCTGCAAAACTATATCAGCCTGATCCTGGAGGACGACATCTTTCTGATCAGTATCAAGAACACGTTCCTCATCGCGGTCATCACCGGGCCGCTGGGGTACATGATGTCTTTCCTGTTTGCGTGGCTCATCAATGAGCTGCCCCGCTGGGTGCGCAGCATCGTGGTGATCATCTTTTACGCGCCGTCCATCGCGGGCAACTGTTACGTGATCTTTTCCGTGTTCTTCCGGGGTGACGCCTACGGGTACGTGAACGCCTTCCTGATGAACACGGGTATTATCAGTGAGCCGATCCTGTGGTTCATCAATCCGAAATATATGCTTCCCATCTGTATGCTGGTCATCCTGTGGATGAGCCTTGGCACGGGATTCCTGTCCTTTGTGGCCGGCCTGCAGGGTGTGGACAAGTCGCAGTTTGAGGCGGGCTACATGGACGGCGTGAAGAACAGATGGCAGGAGCTGTGGTACATCACCCTGCCGAACATGAAGCCCATGCTGATGTTCGGGGCCGTGATGTCCATCACCCAGGCGTTTGGCGTGTGCGATGTCACCATGGCGCTCTGCGGCTACCCGAGCACGGACTATGCGGCGCGCACGGTGGTGACGCACCTGTTCGACTACGGTTATTCCAGATTTGAGATGGGCTATGCGTCGGCCATAGCGACCTTGCTGTTTTTGATCATGATTCTGTGCAACAAGGCAATCCAAAGTATGTTAAAAAGAGTAGGGACCTGATATGAGCAAAGGGAGAAAACAAGAAAAAAAAGATGTGTACCGCAAAAAGCTGATCCGAAGAAGAAAACCGAACCGGTCTGTGTTCGGGGATCTGGCGCTGTATCTGTTCCTGACTTTTATGGGGCTCATTATGGTGTTCCCCATTGTGTACGCGATAAACAGCGCCCTGAAACCACTGGACGAACTGTTTATGTTCCCGCCCAGGATCTTCGCCATCAACCCCACGCTGGACAACTTCTCCGATCTGTTTGTGACCATGGGGAAATCGTGGGTGACCTTCTCGCGGTACCTGTTCAACACGGTGTTTATCACCTTTATCGGCACGGCAGGCCATCTTCTGGTGGCGTCCATGGGCGCGTTTGTGCTGGCGAAATATGATTTCCCCGGCGGAAATACCTTTTTCAAGCTGGTCACGGTGGCCATGATGTTCAGCGGATACGTTACGGCGATCCCCAACTACCTGATCATCAACGCCCTGGGATGGGTGGACACGTACTGGGCGATCATCATTCCGGCTTTCGCGTCACCCATCGGCCTGTTCTTGATGAAACAGTTTATGGAGGGGCTTCCCTCCACGCTGATCGAGGCGGCGAAGATTGATGGAGCCAGTGAGTGGAGAGTGTTTTCCACCATCGTGATGCCGAACGTGAAACCCGCGTGGATGACATTGATCATCTTCCAGGTGCAGGCGCTGT
>CANRKY010000061.1 GCA_947631355.1 uncultured Marvinbryantia sp. | reverse complement strand
AGACCACGGGTGCGGCCTGCATCGCTGCGGAAGCATGCGCAGACATTGCCGATGAGACAGCGTGTGCAGACATTGCTTACGAGCAGGCGATCCTTGTGTGCACCATGGGGCAGGAGCTGGCGGATCAGCTGCGGCAGCGCGTGCCGGGAATGGCGGAGCTGGAAGGAAAATGGGAGAGCTACTGGTTCGGGCTGGTGAATGAGCCGGTTCCGGGGATTTCCAAAGGGCTGGTGATCGCGGGCAGCGATAAGCTGGGCACGATCTACGGTATGTTCCATATCTCAGAGCTTCTGGGCGTGACGGCCTGGGGATTCTGGGGAGATGTGGCAGTGCCCGCGTACAGCCGGGCGATCTTTGCGGATGATACGCCGCTGCCCGGCGCCATGCAGGCTCCCGGCAGCACGATACAGGAGGCGGAGGGGCTGGTGCGGCGCGCGGCCGTGCCAAACGCGTGCTCCAAAGAGCCGTCCGTGCAGTTTCGGGGATTCTTCATCAACGATGAGTGGCCCTGCTTCGGGAACTGGGCCACGGCGCATTTCGGCGGATTCAACGCGCAGATGTACGAGCACGTTTTTGAATACCTTCTGCGCATGAAGGGAAATTATCTGTGGCCCGCCATGTGGAGTTCCAACTTTCTGCTGGACGGGCCGGGGCTGGCGTCCATGGAGCTGGCCACGGAATACGGCATTTACATCGGGATGTCCCACCACGAGCCCTGCATGCGATCGGGGGAGGAGTTCACGCTCTTTAAGGGAGAGGATTCCCCCTACGGCACAGAATGGGACTATGCGGCAAACACGGAAGGGCTGCTGCGCTTCTGGGAGGACAGCCTAAAGAGAGTGAAAGGGCAGCAGGTCTTCCCCACGGTGGGTATGCGCGGGGAGCGGGATTCCAAGATGCTGGGAGAAGATTCCACCATTGAGGAAAATGTGCGTCTCCTGAAAGAGATCATCCGAAAGCAGCGGGAACTGATCCGGCAGCACCTGGAAACCGGAGCGGAGCAGGTGCCGCAGCTTTTCGCCATCTATAAGGAAGTGGAAGACTATTATTTTGGGGACAGCCAGACGGAGGGCATCCGCGGGTATGACGAGCTGGAAGACGTCACGCTGCTGTTCTGCGACGACAACTTCGGCAATATGCGCGCCCTGCCACAGGCGGGGGAATGGGGGCACCCAGGCGGGTTCGGCATGTACTACCACCTGGATTATCACGGCTCCCCCATCTCCTATGAATGGGTAAATTCCACCCCGCTGAACCGGGTGTGGGAGCAGATGTCCCAGGCCTACGATTACGGGGTGCGAAAACTGTGGATCGTGAATGTGGGGGATGTGAAATTCCAGGAATACTCCCTGGGATATTTCATGGAGCTGGCCTACGACCACGACACCTGGGGCAAAGCCGGGTGCGCGGGCACGAAGGAATACACCGCGCGCTGGCTGACGGAGATGTTCGCGGGATATGCCTCCAAAGAGCAGATCCGGGACCTGGCGCAGGTATTGGAGGAGACGGTGCGCCTCCACGGGCTTCGCAGGGCGGAGTCACTGAACGACCGGGTCTATCATCCGGCCCATTATCTGGAAGGGCAAAAAATGCTGGCGCGGGCGCAGAAACTGGAAGAACAAAATGAAAAACTGATGGCGCAGCTCTCCGCGACGCCCGCCGGGGACGCCTATTTCAGCGTGATCTATTTTCCGGCGGCCGCGGTGGCCAATCTGCTGAAGATGCACCTGTACGCGGGATTCAATCACTTGTATGCCGCGCAGGGGAAGACGGCGGCCAATCAGTACGGCGAAAAACTGCAGGAATGTATCCAAAAGGATCAGGATCTGGCGCGGCAGATGGCAGAATTTCGCGATGGAAAATGGAGCGGCATGGAGCAGGCTTCCCACATCGGTTTCGTGAACTGGAACGATGAGGACTGCCGCTATCCGGTGCGCCACGTGGTCACGCTCCCGAAAAAACCGCGCCTGGTGGTATCCAGGGCGGACAGCACGAAAACCTACACGAACCAGTATTTTCCCATTCCCCTGGTGCTGGACGATTTTCTCTCGGCAGGCGTGCGGGAAGTGAAGATCCAGATCGCGAACGGAGGCAGCGGGGAGCTCGCCTGGCAGATCGAGGCGGATGCGCCGTACCTGGAATTTTCCGCGCGCAGCGGGCGCACGGAAGAAATGGATGAGGTGACGGTGCGGCTGCTGGCGGACAAGCTGCCGGCGTGCGGCCAGGCGGAGACGCAGTGCCGCGTCCTGGCAGGCAGGGAGATGGTGCCGATCCTCATCCGTGCCCAAAAACCGGAACTTTCCCAGGTGCCGATTGGCGCGTTCGTGATGCAGAACAATGTCTGCGTCTGGGACGCGGCGGACTATTCCGAGGCCATTCCCGGCGTCTGGCAGGAGGGACCGGCGGAGTATGTGCTGCTTGCGGATTACGGAAAATACGGATCCGGAATGAAAGCCTTCCCCACCACGGCGATCTTTACAGAGGCAGATATCGCCGCGCAGCTTGCCCCCGGCCTGGAGTATGAGATCTGGGTGCCGCAGGCGGGGACTTACCGCCTGGATATCCACACTTCCCCGGCAAATCCGCTGGTTTACGGCGGCAGCCTGCGGGTGGGCCTGTCGGTGAATCACGGCGCGCCGCAGATCGTGAACATCACGGGAGAACAGTACCGCGGCGGGGACGGCACATGCGCGAAATGGGCGGACGCCGTGCTGGCGCAGGAGCACGTGGCGCAGACGGCTGTGACGCTGGAAAAAGGCCGGAATCGGCTCACACTGTGGGCGCAGGACGCGGGGATCACGGCGGAGCGGTTCGTACTTTTGGCCGATGACGCGGCACTAAAAAATTCCTATTTTGGACCGGACAGGAGTTATCGGAAAAGTTTGCTAAAACCTTGACAGTTTTTTGAGAAATAGGTATACTGAACGTATATGATACTGCATAAGGATCACAAACACTATTATAAGGAGGAAACGTATTATGGGATTCAAGTCAGACATTGAGATCGCCCAGGAAACAGTGATGTCACCTATCACGGAGATCGCGGCGAAAGCAGGTATTGATGAAAAATACCTGGAACAGTACGGCAAGTACAAAGCAAAAATTGATTACAACCTGATCAAGGAGAGCAAGGCGGAGAACGGCAAGCTGATTCTGGTTACGGCCATCAATCCCACGCCGGCGGGCGAGGGCAAGACCACCACATCGGTTGGTCTGGCAGATGGTCTGCAGAAGATCGGCAAGAAAGTTATGGTAGCTCTGCGTGAACCGTCTCTCGGCCCGGTATTCGGCGTGAAGGGCGGCGCGGCAGGCGGCGGATACGCACAGGTGGTTCCCATGGAGGATATCAACCTTCACTTCACGGGCGACTTCCACGCGATCGGCGCGGCAAACAACCTGCTGGCGGCTATGATCGATAACCATATTTTCCAGGGCAACGAGCTGAACATTGACCCGCGCAAGATCACATGGAGAAGATGCGTGGATATGAACGACAGACAGCTGCGCAACATCGTGGACGGCCTTGGCGGGCGCACAAACGGTATGCCGCGCGAGGATGGCTACGACATCACCGTTGCATCCGAGATCATGGCTGTGCTGTGTCTGGCAAGCGATATCACAGATCTGAAAAAGAGACTGGCAAGAATCATTGTTGGCTATACCTATGGCAAAGCATCCGAGCAGAAACCGGTTACCGCGGGCGACCTGCACGCAGAGGGCGCTATGACGGCGCTTCTGAAAGATGCGTTAAAGCCCAACCTGGTACAGACCCTGGAGCATGTGCCGGCGATCGTACACGGCGGCCCGTTCGCAAACATCGCTCATGGCTGCAACTCCGTAACAGCTACAAAGATGGCGTTAAAGCTGGCTGACTATGTGGTTACCGAGGCAGGCTTCGGCGCGGACCTTGGCGCGGAGAAATTCCTGGATATCAAGTGCCGTATGGCAGGCTTAAAGCCCAACGCGGTAGTGATCGTTGCCACCGTGCGCGCGCTGAAATACAACGGTGGCGTTCCGAAGGCGGATCTGAACAACGAGAATCTGACGGCTCTGGAAGCGGGTCTTCCGAACCTGTTAAAGCATGTGAGCAATATCACCAACGTGTACAAGCTGCCCTGCGTGGTTGCCATCAATGCATTCCCCACAGATACAGCGGCAGAGCTGAAGCTGGTGGAAGATAAGTGCAAAGAGCTGGGCGTGAACGTGGTGCTCTCTGAAGTGTGGGCAAAAGGCGGCGAAGGCGGCGTTGCGCTTGCGGAAGAAGTAGTGAGACTGTGCGACCAGCCCAACGACTTCACCTATTCTTACGAGCTGGAAGGCTCTATTGAAGATAAGCTGAACGCCATCGTTCAGAAGATCTACGGCGGCAGCAGAGTGGTGCTCACGGCGAACGCTGCAAAACAGGCGAAAGAGCTGACAGCCCTGGGATACGACAAATGCCCGATCTGTATGGCGAAGACGCAGTACAGCCTGACGGACGACCAGACGAAGCTGGGCGCGCCCACAGGGTTCGAGGTGACGGTGCGCAACCTGAAGATCAGCGCGGGCGCAGGCTTTATCGTAGCGCTTACCGGTGAGATCATGACAATGCCGGGTCTTCCGAAAGTGCCGGCGGCGGAGAGAATTGATGTGGACGAGAACGGAAAGATTTCCGGTCTGTTCTAAAAAAAGCTCCGCGGGGAGGTACCGAAATGTTTCAGGATGATTATAAGGCCGCGGCCAACGCGGCTCTCGGAAAATGGAATCTGCTTCAGAAAAATCCGGCGGGATATGTGGTTTCGTCCATGATGGCGGGGCTGTATATCGCCATCGGCAGCATGATGATGGGGATCGTGGGAGGCCTGCTGAACGGCCTCCCCGCCCAGAGACTGATCAACGGCCTTGTCTTCGCGGTTGGCCTGTGCCTGGTTACGGTGGGCGGCGCGGAGCTCTTTACCGGCAACAATTTCGTGATGACGGTGGGGGCCTTGAAAAAGACGGTCACCTGGGCGCAGGCGATTAAAGTGTGGATCTTTTGCTATCTGGGGAACTTTGTGGGTTCCGTGATCGCCGCTGTGGTGTTCACACTCACAGGGATCCCGGGCAACGGCGCGATCGGCGAATTTTTCGCCAACACCGCTGCTACAAAGATGGCGGGAACGCCCTTAAATCTGTTTGCGAAGGCCATCCTCTGCAATGTGCTGGTGTGCCTTGCCATCTGGTGCGGCACCAGGCTGAAGTCAGAGGGCGCGAAGATCGCCATGAACTATGCGTGTGTGGCCACTTTCGTTGCCTGCGGGTTTGAGCACAGCATCGCCAACATGACATTCCTCACCATAGGTCTGCTGAACCCCATGGGCGCGGCAGTCAGCATGGGAGGTCTGGTGTACAACCTTGCGATCGTTACGCTGGGGAATATGGTGGGCGGCATTGTGTTTGTGGCTCTGCCCTATTATTTCATCACAAAAGAGACCAACGCCTAGAGACGGATACATCCGGGAAAGGCGCCAAGAAACGCGTGCGGGACTTTTCGCATGCGCATGTGTGAAATATAACAAAGATTACAAATAAATATCAGGAATATTGAAAATATTGCAAAAAAATGTCTCAATCTTTAAATAAAGGTTGAGATATTTTTTTGTACATGTTATAATTACCCCGTGGGCCTGGAAAATTTTGCCCGCAAATCTGATGCTTCGCGATGTTTGGAGGTATTATGAAAAAGTCGAGATCGATCTTGATCATAGCATTTATGCTGTTGACTTTGAGTTTCAGCGGATTTACTTTTGGGACAAGGGCGGAAGCCGCCAAGATCACCAATGTGATGAAAGCGCCGAAGACGAGTGCGGGGAAATGGGTGACCACTGCAAAGGGGAAAGCCTACCGCAGCATCGCCACCGGAAAATATGCGAAGAAGAAACTGTTAAACATTGATGGGAAAATTTACTATTTCAAGGCGAACGGTACACTGTACAAAGGATGGAAGACCTACAATAAAAAGCGCTACTATTTCGGCAGCGACGGGGCGCTTGTGACGGGCTGGAAGAAGATCAGTGGGAAAATGTATTACTTCAACCCGGCCACCGGCGAGATGACTACGGGGACAGCCCGGATCGCAAAGAAAAATTATCTTTTTGACAAAAACGGCGTCATGCAGACCGGCTGGCAAAAGATCGGAAAATACTATTATTACCTGGATCCGAAAACAGGAGCCATGGTGGTGAACCGCCAGATCGGCAAGTATTACGTGGGGAAAAATGGCCGCAGGACGGCGGCAGTGACCGAGGTAAAAGATAAAGTGCAGACGGCTGCTTCGCCCGTCATTTTTGTGGGCGATTCCAGAACGGTGGGGATGTGCGCAAAAGCCCACGGCGCGGGCTGCAGCAACTGCATCGCACAGCTGGGCGCGGATTACAGCTGGTTTTCCGGCACGGGCGTGTACCGTCTGAGAAGCACGCTGAGCGCGAACCCAACGGCAACCGTGATCTTCGGATTCGGCATAAACGATCTGGATCATTCCGCGGAATACATCGCGCTGTACAGAAAAATCGCGGCGGAGTACCCGAAGGCTACGATCTATGTGACGTCTGTAAACCCGGTGAGCACGAACTACTGTGGAAGCCTCAGCTATGCCGGCATCACATCTTGGATCAAGACATTTAACAAAGCGCTGAAAAAAGCCTTCCCGTCCCGCTACATAGACAGCAACACCTATCTGACAAAGAACGGGTTCACCACATTTGACGGCCTGCACTACACGGAGGAAACGTCAGAGAAGATCTACAAATTTATCATCTCCAAAATATAGGCGGGTTTGTGTCTTTTTTACACGATTTGGTGAATTGAAAAAGTGACTTTCATTTTAAAGAATTAAATTCCACCCGGGAGCGCTCCGGGTGGAATTAATTACACGCTTTTTGGCAAAAAACGGTTGACAGAAAATAGGTTGTATAATATAATATCCAAGTGCGACAAAGTGCGTGAACGTCCGAACCATAGCCCCGGTAGCGACGTTTGGCTATAGAAAGCGGTGTAACTTTCCAGCACCGCCTTGCAGTCGAATATTCAAGGAGGAAGACCAATGAAAAGTTTTATGGCGAGTCCGGCAACGATTGAAAGAAAATGGTACGTAGTAGATGCTACCGGATATACATTAGGACGTTTGTCATCAGAAGTGGCAAAGATTTTGAGAGGTAAGAACAAACCGATCTTCACACCGCATATGGATACCGGCGATTATGTGATCATCACCAACGCGCAGAACGTAAAGGTGACGGGCCGGAAGCTGGATCAGAAGATCTATTACAATCATTCCGCATATGTAGGCGGCATGAAAGAAACCACATTACGTGAAATGTTAAACAAAAAACCGGAAAGAGTGATCGAACTGGCTGTGAAGGGAATGCTCCCGAAAGGCCCCCTGGGCAGACAGATGATGACGAAACTTTATGTTTACAACGGCACAGAGCACGGACATGAAGCTCAGAAGCCGGAGACGTTGACATTTTAGGTAGGAGGTAAAAAACATTGGCTAACGCAAGATATTATGGAACCGGAAGAAGAAAAAAATCCATCGCAAGAGTTTATCTTGTGCCGGGAACCGGAAAGATTACGATCAATAAAAGAGATATCGACAACTACCTTGGCATGGAGACCTTAAAGGTAATCGTTCGCCAGCCCCTGGTAGCTACCGATACAACCGATAAATTCGATGTTTTGGTAAACGTGCGCGGCGGCGGCACCACCGGTCAGGCGGGCGCGATCCGTCACGGGATTGCCAGAGCGCTGCTCCAGGCAGATGAAGACTACAGACCTACGCTCAAAAAAGCAGGTTTCCTCACACGTGACCCGCGTATGAAAGAGCGCAAAAAATACGGTCTCAAAGCAGCAAGAAGGGCGCCACAGTTTTCAAAGAGATAAGCAGTTATCTGCGAACAAGGACGCGTATACAAAGCTCCCGAATGTTTACATTCGTGGAGCTTTTGTTATGCGGACTTGTTCATAGGAACGCAAGAGATGACCGAGAAGGAGCGAAGTGGATTCGAGGTTCTCTCTTGCGTTCGCAGATAACGTTTAAGGAATGTAAAAGCTGACCTCGGATCTGCGAAGCGGATCCGAGGCTCATCTCTTACATTCGCAGGAATCCGTAAGTTGTTATGCCCTCCCAAATTCCCTCTTTTTCTTCTTGTAATCCCCAATATCTTGTGATATGATATTCAGTGGCAACTAAATGTGGTAATGTTTCAAAGGAGCAAAAATCATGACAATACAAGAGTGGCTGGGTGAGAAAAACCAGCTGGGAATTGACATTTGGGAAAAGAAGTACCGCTGCGATGGCGAGAGTTTTGACGAGTGGGTTACGCGCGTCAGCGGCGGGAACGAGGAGATCGCGGGGTATATCCGGGAAAAGAAATTCCTGTTCGGCGGCAGGATCCTGTCCAACCGCGGCCTGCACGAAAAGGACGACCGCAAGGTTACCTATTCCAACTGCTATGTGATCACGCCGCCGGACGATGAGATCGAAGACATCTTTGAGTGCGCCAAGAAACTGGCCCGCACCTACAGCTACGGCGGCGGCTGCGGCATCGACATCTCACGCTTAAGCCCGCGGGGCGCAAAGATCAACAACGCGGCCAAAGAGACCAGCGGCGCGATGTCATTCATGGAGCTGTATTCCCTGGTGACGGCGCTGATCGGCCAGAACGGCAGGCGCGGGGCGCTGATGATCTCCATAGACAGCTCCCATCCGGACGTGGAAGAATTTATCGAGCTGAAAACAGATCTGGAAAAGGTTACGAAGGCCAACATCTCCATCCGCCTGCACAACGATTTCATGGAGGCGGTCAAAGAAAACAAAGAGTACCTCCTCAGCTATACGCGCAAGACCACGGGCGAGGTGATCGAAAAGAAGGTGCAGGCAAAGGAACTGTTCCGCAAGATCGCAATGACAAACTGGGATTACGCGGAGCCCGGCGCCCTTTTCTGGGACCGCATCAGCAGCTGGAACCTGCTGAGCAATACGGAGGAATTTTCTTACGCGGGCGTGAACCCCTGCGCGGAGGAACCGCTGCCCGCCGGCGGGAGCTGTCTGCTGGGAAGCATCAATCTGGCGGAGTTTGTGCAGCATCCCTTCACAGACACGGCCTCCTTTGACATGGACGGCTTCCGCAAATGCGTGGAGGCTTCCGTGAAAGCGCTGAACGAGGTGCTGGACGAGGGGCTGCCGCTGCATCCATTGCCGGAGCAGCGGGAGAGCGTGAAAACCTGGCGCCAGATCGGGCTGGGCATCATGGGGCTTGCGGACGCCCTGCTGAAACTGGGCCTCACCTACGGGGAGCCGGAGGCGGTGGCCATGTGCGACAAGATCGGGTTCGCCATGGCGGACGCGGCCATCTGCACCTCCGCAAAACTGGCGGGGGAGAAGGGAGCTTTCCCGGCCTGCCGCGTGGAAAACATCATGAGCACGCCTTATTTTCAGGCCAACACCTCAGAAAAAACTCAGGAGCTGGTGCGCAAATTCGGTCTGCGCAATTCGCAGCTTCTCACTATCGCGCCAACTGGCACACTGTCCACCATGCTGGGGATCTCCGGGGGCATCGAGCCGGTGTACGCAAATTCTTACGAGCGGAAAACAGAATCCCTCCACGGCACAGATGTGTACTACAAGGTCTACACCAAGATCGTGGAGGATTATATGAAGCACCACGGTATCAAAGACGAAAATGCCCTGCCAGCCTATTTTGTGACGGCCATGATGCTGGATTATCACCAGAGGATCAACATGCAGGCCATGTGGCAGACCCACATCGACGCCTCCATCAGCTCCACAGTGAACGTGCCAAACAGCTTTACGGTGGAGGAGACGGAGAGCCTGTACATGTATGCCTACGACCAGGGCCTGAAGGGCATCACCATCTACCGGGACGGCTGCAAGCGCACCGGCGTGCTGCACACCGAGGACAAGAAGAAAGTGGTGGCCGGAGAAGGCCTGGAACGCGGCGAGATCATCCTGGTGACGGACGATGTGGTGGGGAAAAAGCGCAAGCTGATCACCGGCTGCGGGAGCCTGCACTGCATTGCCCTGTTCGACCCGCACACCGGGGCGCTTCTGGAAACCTATCTGAGCAAGGGTTCCACCGGCGGCTGCAACAACTTCATGGTGGGCCTGTCCCGCATGATCTCCATCAGCGCGCGGGGCGGGATCGACATCGAGACGATCGTGGATCAGCTGAACTCCAGCGGCTCCTGCCCGTCCTATACGGCGCGGCGGGTGTCCAGAAAAGACACCAGCAAGGGCGCGTGCTGCCCCATGGCAGTGGGCAACGCCCTGATGGATATGTACAATGAGATGCAGGAGGAGCTGGCGCTGAAAAGAGAGTATATGAAAGAAAACGCCAAGGCGGGAAAGATCAAGCCGCGGGCGGTGAACGATATCAACCGACATATGTACTGCCCGGAATGTGGCGAAAAGCTGGTATTTGAAGAAGGCTGCAATATCTGCAAGAGCTGCGGGTGGAGCAAGTGCCTGTAAGAAAAGGGGGATTTTAAATGGGCGAGACACTCACAGCCAGTGATGTGAAAAAGATCGAGGAGGAGATCGAGTATCGGAAGCTCCATGTGCGCAAGGAGGCCATCCAGGCGGTAAAAGAGGCGCGGGCGCACGGGGATCTGAGCGAGAATTTTGAGTATCATGCGGCCAAAAAAGAAAAAAATTCCAATGAGAGCCGCATCCATTATCTGGAGCGCATGCTGAAAACGGCCAACATTGTGTCGGACGACTCGAAAGACGGGGAAGTGGGGCTGAACAACACTGTGGAAGTATATTTCGAGGAGGACGATGAGACGGAAGTGTACAAATTGGTGACGTCCATCCGGGGAAATTCCATGAGCGGAAAGATCAGCATTGAATCGCCCATGGGGAAAGCGCTCCTGGGGAAAAAAGAAGGGGACCGCGTCTACGTGAAAGTGAACGAGAACACGGGATACTACGTGGTGATCCGCTCCATACAGAACACAACGGACGACGCGGAGGATCGGATCCGGGGATTCTAGGTGATATGTAATTGCTTGCCGCGCAGTATTGACTGTGCATCATCGGCCGTGGCATTGACCGCGCGGCATATCAGATCCATCCGCCGTCCAGTTTCAAAACCTGCCCCGTGAGGTAGGGATGGCCGCTGCACAGGGAAAGTGCCAGCTCTGCCACATCCTTCGGGGAACCAAAATAACCTGCGGGTATCTCCTCGGCGAGAGATGCCCGCTCTTTTTCGTCTAAAAAGGCGTTCATTTCGGTGTCGATCACGCCGCAGGCGATGGCGTTCACCTGGATATTGCTGGGGGCCAGCTCTTTGGCGAGGGCCTGAGTCAGCGCGTTCACACCGCCCTTGGAAGCGGAGTAGGCCGCCTCGCAGGAAGCGCCCACGCATCCCCACACGGAGGAGATGTTCAGAATCTTTCCCGCGTGGCGCTTCAGCATCAGGGGAATGGCGCTGCGGCAGGCAAAAAAGACGGAGCTCAGATTTGTTTCGATCACATCATTCCATGCCTCATCGGACATATCCGTCAAAAGTCCGTGCCAGGAGATCCCGGCGTTGTTGATCAGCACATCCAGCCGCCCGGAGCGCTGCTCTATGGCGGAAAACAGGGCACTGGTCTTTGCGGGATCCCGCGCATCGGCGGAGAAAGCCGCGCAGGAAATGCCATAGGAAGATTCCAGCTCCCGCGCAAGCGCCGAGAGCACAGGCTCACGGCTGCGGCAGGTGAGATACAGGTCATAGCCACTGGCCGCAAAACACTCTGCCAGCGCGCGCCCGATCCCTCTGGACGCGCCGGTGATGCACGCCGTTTTTCGTTCCATAGCAGTTCGCCCCTTTCTATCATTGTCAACACCACTGCGCGCAGACAATTTATTTTTTGATTATTGTGTGCAGGCACAGTGTTCTGAGATCATTGTGCGCGGACAATCTGTTCTATCATCATAGCACACAGATCATACAAGCACTATCATACAGCACCATCGGGTATTACAACGTGCCGATGAAACGCAGAAAGGCCGCGCGCCCTTCCGGTGTGCACTTGTATACGCCTGCGTCCTCCAGCACCTTCCCAAACACAATGCCGATCTCTTTTTGCAGGATGTCCATGATGTTAGAAACGTCCACTTGAGGGTACGCGGGAAGAAAAGCGTCCACCCAGTCCGCGTGCTTTGCCAGCACTTCATTGGAGCGGATGTCTTTGCCGGAGAGAATAGAATCGGCCAGCAGTTCCATCTCCTCTTTCAGGCGGGCGGGAAGCACCGCCAGCCCCATCACTTCGATCAGCCCGATATTTTCCTTTTTGATATGGTGCAGTTCGCTGTGGGGGTGGTACACGCCCAATGGGTGCTCCTCTGTGGTGATGTTATTGCGCAGCACCAGATCCAGCTCGTAGTCCTCGCCGCGCCTCCTGGCGATGGGCGTGATGGTGTTGTGCGGCTCGCCGTCCGTCTCTGCAAAGATAAAGGCGTCCGCGTCCGTGTAGCCGCGCCATGTCGTCAGGATATGATCCGCCAGGTCGATGAGCCGTTTTGGATCCCCGCAGCGCAGACGGATCACAGACATAGGCCAGTGCACAATGCCCGCAGACACATCCGCGTACCCGGGAATGGCACTGGCCTATGTC
>CANRKY010000060.1 GCA_947631355.1 uncultured Marvinbryantia sp. | reverse complement strand
ATCCCAGCCTCGCAGCGCCTCCTCAAACTGTTCCTGCTCTCTCACATCATCATCACAAACTGCGATCCGCATACGATTCCCCTCTCCCATGAAATGCAGCATTTATATGCTGTCGGGCACTTCAGATTCTTTTCTCTTTTCCAAAACCGCAGCGATTTCTTTTCGGCGCGCGGCTGGTTTTCTCATCCGACTAATATCCGCTTTCCACGCCCGCTCATATTGCCTTTGGGCATCCGTCTGTATTTAATGAGATCCACTTCTTCAGGGCCGCCGACAGTTTATCCAATTCCACCGGTTTGGCCACATGGTCGTTCATGCCAGACCGTTTCGCCCGGGTGATGTCGTCTGAAAAAGCATCCGCGCTCATGGCCACGATGGGGATCTCCTCCAGGTCTTTCCTCCCGGCGGCGCGGATCTGCGCGGCCGCCTCGTAGCCGTTTTTCACCGGCATCTGGATATCCATAAAGATCAGATCGTAATAGTGCTCCGGCTTCGCGGTGGCCATGTCGATTGCCTGCTGGCCATCGCAGGCGCGCTCCACCGTGATCCCGATCATCTCCAAAAGTTCACAGGCGATCTCCGCGTTCAGGTCGTTGTCCTCCGCCAGCAGAACCCGGCGGCCGGTATAATCATGTTTGCGCAGGCGCTCCAGATCGGATTCCTGCGCCTGTTCACCGCCCGACTCAGACCCCTTCAGCTCCCTGCGGCTGCCCATCACGGATTTCAGTACGTGCACCAGGCGGGACCGAAACAGCGGTTTTTCAATAAAGTCGTCCACGCCGGCCTCCCGGGCCTCCTGCTCGATGTCCGACCAGTCGTAGGCGGACAGGATGATGATGGGAATCTCACCTCCCAGCCTGTCACGTATCTCCCGCGCGGTCTCCACACCGTTCTTTTCCGGCATTTTCCAGTCCAGGATCACCGCCGCGTAATCCGTCCCCTCCGCGCGGGCGGAAAGGAGACGCTCCAGGGCCTCATCACCGCTCATCACCCAGTCGGCTTTCATGCCGATATCGGCCAGGATCTCGCACGTGCTCTCACAGGCGTCCCGCTCGTCGTCCGCCACCAGGATCTGCATTTTCTCCAGATCCGCGGCATCAAAGCTCTCTTTGTCCTGCAGTTTCAGGTAGACCTGCACAGTAAAGCGGGTGCCCACTCCCAGGGTGCTCTCCACCTGGATATCGCCGTTCATCATGCTCACAATGGTCTTCGCGATGGGCATGCCCAGGCCGGTGCCCTCGATCTTTCTGCTCTGGGAATTTTTCGCCCGGGCGAAGGAACACCTTGTCGATAAACTCTTTTTCCATGCCGATGCCGTTGTCCTCGAACACAAATTCATAATAGCCGTTCCCGGCCACGCGGGAGGGCTTTTCCTGGATGGAGAAGGTGACGGAGCCGCCCTCCGGCGTAAATTTCACCGCGTTCCCCAGGAAATTCACGAACACCTGCTGCAGGCGGAGGGAATCCCCCACCACGTCCTCGTGCACGATATTGGAAATATTCACTTTAAAATGCTGCTTTTTCGCGTCAAACTGCGGCTTCATGATGGCCAGCAGTTTCTCCACCAGATCCGCGATACTGAACTCCTCCTCCGCGAGCGTCACTTTTCCGCTCTCGATCTTGGACATATCCAGCACATCGTTGATCAGCGCCAGAAGATGGCGGCTGGACACATTGATCTTGCCCAGGCAGTCGATTAGGCGCTCACGGTCGTCCAAGTGCATGCCGGCCACCGCCGTCATTCCCATGATGGCATTCATGGGGGTGCGGATGTCATGGGACATCCGGGAAAGGAAATCGCTCTTTGCGTGATTTGCCGCCTCCGCTGCCTCGAAAGCCTCTTTCAGCGCGAGGTGGCTCTGCAATTCCTGTTCCTTCAGCGCAGTCACATCCTGAATGGCCACAAGCACCGTAACCGGCACGCCCTCCCGGCGCTCCAGGCAGATGATCGACATATTCTCCCAGTATTCCCGATCCCTCTTGATATGATATTCATACTGCAGATAGGGAATGTGGTTCTGCAGGTGCTGGCGGATCGAGCGGCAGCTGATGGCCTCCTCCATGCGCTCCTGCTCCGCGTTCTCCGGATCCATGTACATCGGCGCGAAATACGCCAGCAGATCTTCGTACTTGCCCTTCGGCCGCAGCCCGTCCGGCGCATCGCCCACATACTCGTAGGTCTCCTCGTCCAGGTTCACCAGGGCAAAGCGCGTGAACAGGTTTGTGACGCCGTCCACGATCCGCGTCATTTCCTGATTCTGGGACTCCAGCGCGCGGCTCCTCCTGCGGAGCATAAGAAGCAGGATCAAGATATATACGATAAACGCGGCGATCAGCCGCACCTCCAGCTGCACGCCCGCGCGGTTGGCCGCCTCCGTCATGCGGCTTGTCACCACAGACGGGAAGATCTGCACAAGCATCCACTGGTTGTGGGAGATGCTGGTAATATACGCGCTGCTCTCCCCGTTTGTCCCGTAATAAGTGAACTCAGCTGAGCTGTGTCCGGAAAACGCCCCGCGGATGGTGTTCAGGTCATCCTCTGTGATCCCCTGGTAAGCCTGCATCGCCTCCAGGAAATTTTCCGGCACGTTTTCTACCCCGCTGGAAAACAGCACGGTGCCGTCGTCCGTGCACAGATATGTCTGCGCCTGGGCGCCGAAGAACATGGTACTGAGGCTCTCCGCAATGCGCTCCTCCCGGCAGAACCCGTTCAGGATCCCAATGACATCGCCCTGATAATACAGGGGCGTGTAGAAGCCCACCCGGGTCTCGTGGTTCTCGCCGTAGTCCTTTCGCACCATGGTGCCGCTGTTTCCCTGCATGCCGTTGGCCACATAGTCGCGGCTGGAAACATCCACTGTGCGGGAGGAGGCGGAGTGCGCGATCCCGTCTCTGTCTATGAACATTACGGAGTCAAACATGGAGTTGCCCGTCATGTCCCCAAGGGCTTTTGCGTCCACATCCGGCGAATCCATATTCATGCCGTACAGGTAAGCCATGGTATAGATGCTGTGCTGGGCCTCCGACAGCACATCGTTCACATGGTCCGCCGTCTGGTTGGCCGCATCCTCCACGTAGCTCTGGCTTATATCCAGGACGCGCCTGTGGTTCTGCCTGGTAAAATCTAAAAATGCAAGGATGATCAGGACGCACAGCACCGCCACAAGGGCGATCTGTCCTATCATCTGTGTTCCGCTGCTGTTATCTCTGCTTCTTCGCACGCTGTTTTCCCCCATCTGAAAGTATTGCCTCATTTATTATACAAAACAACCGCCCAAAAGTCTACAGCGGAAAAAGAAAGCTGCACCAGAGGCCGCAAGAAAAAAGGAGCCGCGTCCGCAGCTCCTCATCTATCGCTCAGTGTGTGCTCAGATATTTTTCAATATCTTTCATGGCGGCTTCTTCGTCCGCCCCTTCCGCCTCTACTGTAATTTTCTCTCCGGATTCCAATCCAAGCGTCATCATGCCCATGATGCTCTTGGCATTTACGCGCTTGCCTTCCACTTCCACGTGAATCTTGCTGTCATACTGACTGGCCACCTGTACCAGAAGGGCGACCGGCCGCGCTTCCAGACCACTGGAAATCTGGATGGTAATAGGTTTTTTGATCATAATACTTCTCCTCCTTTACTAGCCCGCAGTTCGCCGGCTATCTCACAAAGCTTTCTCAGCCGGTGGTTCACACCGGATTTTCCAACTTGAGGCGTCAGGAGCATACCCAATTCTTTTAATGTCGCGTCCGGATGGTCCAGCCGTATCTGCGCCATCTGCGCAAGCGTCTCCGGCAGTTCGCCAAATCCAATGCTGTCCCTGATGTACCTGATATCCTCAATCTGTCTGACCGACGCACTCACCGTCTTGTGAATGTTTGCGGTCTCACAGTTGACTTTTCGGTTGACTGTGTTTCTCATGTCTTTCATTATGCGCACATTTTCCATTGCCATGAGCGCATTGTGAGCTCCCATCACATTCAGAGCATCCGCGATCTGATCCCCTTCCTTTAAATATACCACGAAATATTTTTTTCGCGGTATGATCCTGGCATCCAGATCAAACGCCGTCAGGAGAGACCGAATCTGCTCTGCCGCAGCCTTGTCCGCGCAGGTGAACTCCAGATGGTAAAACTTCTTCGGATCACTCACCGAACCGGCCGCCAGGAAAGCGCCCCGCAGGAAAGCCCGCTTGCAGCATGTCTGCTGTACCACCAGGCCGTCCGGTCTGCACACCGCGCCGCCGACACCCGCGTTTTCCGCGCCAGATGCCGCGCTGCCTGTGCTTTCCGCGCCAGATACCGCACCGCCTGTGCTTCCCGCGCCATGCCACATCCTGACTGTCTGCAAAATATGGACCGCGTCTTCGTGCTTATTTACATACACCAGATAGACACGGCTTTTTTTTGCCCCCATGTTCTGTCTTATAGAAAGCCCAACATCTATATTAAATGTTTTTTTCAATAATGTAAAGTATTTTCTTGCAACTGACCGATTTTCTGTCTGGATTTTCAGACGATATCTCCCGCGATCCGACAAAAAAACCGCCCCGCCTACGCTGATCATGGCCGCAGTTTCCGCAATGCGGCAGTGCCGCGCGCCCAGTTTCTGCGCGGATAATTCTTCTTTGATCGTGCTGGAAAATGACATAGCGCCTCACCTATATATCCCTGTGTTCAATCTTTACACTGTACTCCGTGTGCGCGGCCACCTGCTCATACAGCCGGTTGGCGATGGTGACCGACCGGTGTTTCCCGCCGGTGCAGCCTATGCCGATCACCAGCCGGTTTTTCCCCTCCAGCACATAGTTCGGGATCAAAAACAGGATCATGTCGGTGAGTTTTTCCATAAACACCCCCGCCTGCGGGCAGTTCATCACATAGTCCTGCACCTCCCGGTCGTTGCCGGTCTTCATGCGCAGATTTTCCACATAATACGGATTTGGCAAAAAGCGCACATCAAAGATCAGGTCCGCGTCGGTGGGAAGCCCGTGCTTAAACCCGAAGGATAAAATGGTGACCGTCATATTTTCAAATTTCTGGTTTTCCACAAAGATCTGCTTCAGGTTCTGGTTGAGTTCCCGGATGAGAAGCTGGCTGGTGTCTATGATGTAGTCCGCCTCCTCCTTCAGGAAGGCCAGCTGCCTGCGCTCCTCCTCGATCCCCTTCTCGATCCGCTGATCCCCGGTCATGGGGTGCGCCCGGCGCGATTCCTTGTAGCGCCGGATCAAAACGGCATCGCTGGCGTCCATAAACAGGATCTCATACGGATAGCCCGCCTTTTTCATCTGCTCTAAGTGCGCGTCCATGTCCCGCAGGCCATTTCCGTTTCGGATGTCGATGCCGATGGCCGCCTTCGTGATCTCCATGCTCTGCGTGGACACCAGCTCCGCAAACGTGGACAGCAGGGGGATCGGCAGATTATCCACGCAGTAAAATCCCAGATCCTCCAGAATCTTCAGTGCACTTACTTTTCCCGCACCGGACATGCCGGTCACGATCACCAGTTTCATAGGTACCTCCTCATCTTCCGCCCAGGCGCTTTACCTCCGGTTCCAGCTCCACGCCGAATTTTTCCCTCACCGTGCGCTGTATCTTTGCCATCAGGCACTCCACATCCTCCGCCGTGGCCTCCCCGGTGTTGATCACAAAACCGCAGTGTTTTTCCGACACCTTCGCGCCGCCCACCGCGCAGCCCGCCAGCCCGGCGTCCATGATCAGTTTTCCCGCAAAGTATCCTTCCGGCCTTTTAAACGTACTGCCCGCGCTGGGATATTCCAGGGGCTGCCGCATCGTTCTGCGCTCCCGCAGTTCCTCCATGCGGGCCAGGATCTGCTCGCCCGCTCCTTTTTCCAGTTTCAGCTTTACCTCTGTCACCACATATCCTTTTTTTGCGATAATGCTGGTGCGGTAGCCCAGTTCCAGCTCCTCGTTCTTTAAGTTCCGAAACTGCCCGTCCCCGTCCAGCACCTCCGTCTCTAAAAGGATATCCTTCATCTCGCCGCCGTATGCACCCGCGTTCATCACCACCGCGCCGCCGATGGTGCCCGGGATCCCCGCGGCAAACTCGAACCCCGCAAGGGACGCCTCCAGGGCCCGCTTCGCCACCTGCGCGTTGATGGCTCCCGCCTGGGCGCAGAGCACCGTATCCTCCAATGTGATCCGCGAAAAGTTTTTAAAAAGCTGGATCACCACGCCCGGCACCCCCGCATCCGCCACCAGCAGATTGCTGCCGTTTCCCATCACATGCCAGGGGACGCCGTCCTTTTTGCAGAACCTCACCAGCTCCGCCAGTTCTTCCTTCGTCTGCGGGAGCACAAAAAAATCCGCCGCGCCGCCGATGCGGAACGTGGTGTGCCGCTTCATGGGCTCCATCTTCCGCACATTCGCCTCCCCGACTATCCCACACAAACGCTGATAAATCGCCTGCTGCTCCATTCCATCCTCCCTCGGTCATCTTTCTTATACCATCTCGACTGCTTCGCCTATGCTTTTTTGATTATGCCGCTCTTTTCTATGGCCTCCACGGCCTCCAGCAGTTTTTCCACCGGCAGCACCAGCGCGAACCGCACGTAGCCCTCCCCCAGAGAGCCGAAACTGCTGCCCGGCACGCAGATCACGCCGGAGCGCTCCATCAGCTCCAGGCAGAAATCATCTGAGCTTTGATACCCCGCCGGGATCGGGGCCCACACAAACATGGTGCCCGGCGTGTCTTTCACCGGCCACCCGATGCGGCGCAGCCCCGCGCAGAGCGCCCTGCTCCTTCTCTCATATTCCCTGCACTGCTCCCGCACGCAGTCAAAGGGCCCGTTTAAGGCCGCCGCCGCGCCGTACTGCACCGGCAGGAACACTCCGTAGTCGATCCTTGTGCGGATCGCCCGGAATTTTCGCACGATCTCGCTGTTTCCCAGGCAGAAAGACAGGCGCGCGCCCGTATAGTCGAAGGACTTTGACAGGGAATAAAATTCCACTCCCACTTCCTTCGCCCCCTCGTACTGCAGGAACGAGCCGCCCTCCTTTTCCCCGAACACGATGTCCGAATACGCATTATCGTGCAAAATCACAATCTCATATTTTTTTGCGAATGCGATCAGCTCCCGGTAAAAATCATCGTTCGCCATGGCGCACACGGGGTTCGCCGGATAGTTGACCACCATAAACCGGGCCGCCCGCGCCGTCTCCTCCGGGATATCCGAGAACACCGGCAGGAACCCGTTTTCCTCGTACAGCGGATATTCCACCACCTTCGCGTCGCAGAGCATGGGCCCGTCCTTAAAGATCTGATAGCCGGGGTTCGGCACCAGCACCATGTCTCCCGGGTCGCACAGTGTCCAGGCAAAATGCGCCATTCCTTCCTGGGAACCGTTCATAGACATAATCTCCTCCGGCGCCAGCTCCACCCCAAAGCGGCGGCGGTAAAAATTCTGCACCGCCTCCACGAGAAGGGGGATATCCACCAGCGCGTACTTGTAATTGTCCGCGCTTCTGGCCGCCTCCTCCACCGCCTGCCGGATATGCATTGGCGTCTCAAAATCCGGCGTGCCCACAGACAGGTTGTAGATCGTCCTGCCCTGAGCCGCCAGCTCCTCTTTTCTGGTGTTTAAAACGGCAAAGATACTGCCGGTATCATACATATTCGCTTTCTTCGAAAACGTGATCTTCATGTTCTCTCTCCTCCTGCTGTGATACTTCTTTTCCCGGATCTTTTCGGTATCCGAACCTGCCTTCCAGATAAAAGCTTAAGACAAACAGCAAAATGCACACAACGGAAAGGATGCCGCCTGTGCGGAACCCCTCCGGCAAAAAAGTCATCCGGATCTCGTGATCCCCCGCAGCCAGATCCAGCCCCGTGAGCGCTTCCCCCACGCGGTACGTGGGCGTCTTCTCCCCGTCCACATACACAGTCCACCCCGCATCGTACGGGATGGTGAGCAGCAGGGTGCCCGCCTGATCTGCATGAATGGTGCCGGAAACCCGGCTGCCCGCCTCTTTCACATTTTCCATCTGGTTGGCCGCCAGCTTTTCATACACTTCCTGATATTCCGCGTCCGTGCAGGTGTATACGCGCACCGGCACAGGCTCTTTGGACGTCTCCTTGTAGGTGAGCGTGATGTTCGCCTTGCTGTCCTCGCCCTCGGTCTCCACCGTGCCCAGATTGTACACGTTCCGGGTGAAATTGTTGATGGTCTTCTCATACTGGGGCGTCTTGATCTTCACGCTGGCCACGTTTTCCGTAAATTCCAGGTAGGTCTGTTCCCCCGGGTGCAGCCGGATGATATACGTGGGCCCCTCCTCCAGGGAATACGCCTCCCGCAGCGTGTAGTAAAAGGGCACGCCCGTGGCGAGTGCCGCAAAATCCTCCTGCACCTGCATGGGGAGCCGATCCTCCAAAGACCAGTCCTTAATGTCGGAAGACACCAGGAATCCCAATGACAGCGCGCCCTCGTTGCGGTACAGCGTGAGGGGATCTTCGTAATCCACTTTCTGCATCTGGTACAGCGTGTCCTTTCCGCTTTTCGACACCACATAGCGGATGCCGAACACATCGTTGAACAGCTTGCTCACGCCGTTGTATCCCGTTTTATTGGTGCGGGCCTCCATGCCAATGCTGCGGCACAGATTCACCGTGGCCTCCGGCATGGTGGAAGAAAACAGCACCAGCCCGTTGGCCCCCATAAACATATTTTCATTGCGCATCCGCTGGCTGTCCATATCGCCGCGGTAAAATTCCCCGTAATCGCCCTGTCTGGGCGCCATGGCCTGATACGCCAGCTGTTCGTTCACGTAGGTGCTGCGCCCCACCGTGCCGTTCTGGAACACGCCGTAAATCCCGGCGGACACCATCTCCAGCGTCATAAACGTTCCAAGAACCGCCCGGAGCCAGAACGCGGCGTTCGCCAGCCCCCGAAGGAGCAAAAGCAAAATCCCGTACAGCGCCAGCAGGAGCAGCGTGGTCACATAAACGTACCACTCCCTCTCCCCCACTTCACCGTACATGCAGACCGCCGTAAAAGCCACCGGCCAGATCCACGCAAGCGCTACCCGCCAGGCCTCCATGCCGCGGATATCCCGCAGGGCGTCAAAGCCCATCACAAGGAGGACGGCGATATATAAGAACGAAAAGCGGTTCGGCAGGCCGTTCTGGATGTGGAAGCCGTGCCAGATAAAATTGAGCATATTAAAGTTCATGCTCAGCAGCAAAAGCCCCATCAGGGCGATCTTAGCCGCCCGCTCTTTTAATTTGATCTCTTTATCCAGGATATACAAAAACAGCAGGATCAGCGCGATCACGCCGCAGTAGATGTTCACCCCGGACTGGTCATCGTAGATATTGATGGGCTCCACCAGGGCGAAATGCCCCGTCCACTGAGTGATAAAATCGGTGTAAAAATCAATCTTGGACGGGAATTTATTTCCCACCGCCTCCGTCTGCTGCAGCGCCAGATACGCCGGCATCAGCATCACCGCCGCCATGCCGCCGGAGAGCAGGGCGAACCAGGCAAAGCGCAGTCCGGACGCAAAAAACCTGCGGATCTCAAATTTCTTCGCCGCGATCCAAAGCACCAGAAAATACAGGCAGGAGAACAGGCAGAGCATGTAGCCGATGTAATAGTTGCAGTACAGCCCGTAAAACAGGGCCAGGCCGAACATCCTGCCGTTCTTTCCCTCGCAGATCTTTTCGATGCCCCGCATCACCAGCGGCAGCACCAGCACGCTGTCCAGCCACATCAGGTTAAAATAGTAGCCGATCATATAGGTGCTCAGGGCATACATACAGGCAAAAGGAACCGGCATGTAGTTCTTATCCATGCCCCGCACGGAGAGATACCACCCGAAGATTGCCCCCGCAAGGCTGATCTTGAACAGGATCAGGTACGCCATGAAGTCCATCACGTGCTCCATGGGCACCAGGGCCATGAGGAAATTCAAGGGGCTCGCCAGATAGTAGGCGATCATGGCCCACATATTGTAGCCCAGGCCGCCGCCGAACGAGTACAGCAGCGATTCCCCGTGCGCCAATTTCTGCTGGAAATCCGTGAAAAACGGCAGATACTGGTGCAGCGAGTCAATGATCAGCACGCCCCGATCCCCAAAGGGGTACACCCCGTTGGCTATATACGCGATCAGCATGGTGAGCGCCGGTATGGCAAAGGAGAGAACGACACAGCGCCTTCTCCTCTCCACCGCCATCCGCGGCACACCAGACTCCCGGTTCCGTTTTTTTATCCATCCCATTTCTTACTCCTTTGCCAATGCGGCGATCTCCTCTTTGTCTATCACACGGTTCAGGCAAAAGGAATACAGCAGCGTATCCTTCACAGGCAGATGCGTGAGGCGCTCCAGCGCCATCTGATAACACGCAAGCTGAAACCTGTATTTCCGGATAAGATCCTGTGCCCTCTCCACCCGATTGGTCTTGTAATCCAGCAGCACAACCTGCCCTTCCTCTATAAAGTATGCATCTATGATCCCCTGGATCAGCACCGGCTCCGGCGAATCCCACTCCGGGCGCACCTCCCGGAAGCTGCTGGCCGGAACCTGCAGGATAAAGGGCTGCTCCCGCACAAGCTGGCCGCGCGCGGCCGCCCGCGCCATCCGCAGCGCCAGGGGGTTCTGCAGGAACCGCACGATTGCCATGCGGTCGATGGCCTGCGCCTCCTCCTCTTTCAGCATCCGCTGTGCGAGCAGGTGATCTATCTGCGCATCCAGGATCATTGCACACCTTTCCCTGGAGCGCGCCTTTTTATCATCCCCGGCGCAAACGCCCTCATCGCAGAGCGATGCGAAATCCAGACACTCCATCAGCCGGTGAAACGCCGTTCCGCGGGCTGCGCCCGCAAGGGCTGCGTCCGAGGGCGGGGCTATATCTGATGAAAACCGGGTTCTGTCTAATGCAGCGCTCGGCGGGCTCTGCGTCCCGTCCGATGTGGCGCCATCCGGCGGCAGCTGAGTCTTGTTCAATGTAGCGCCGTCCGGCGGTTGTGTCCCGTCTGGTGCTGCATCGTCTGATAGATTCCCGTCTTCCAGGAAGTCCGTCCCGCCGTCTTCCTCCGGCGCAGCGCCCCGGCTCTCCACCCAGCGGTTGAGTTCCGTCACGGTGATCTTTGCCGGGATCGTGCTCTCCCTCTGGTAAGTATAGCAAAAAGAAAGATTTACTTCCAGTGTTTCCGCTGTTTTCGGATCAAATTTCTCATAGGGCGAGATCTGTTCCAGCTCGGCGCGGGTGAGCGCCCTCTGAACCTGCGCGGCGGCCTCCTGGTGCACCAGATCCTGGGTGTGCAGCACATGCATTTCCAGGCAGGCGTCCGCAAACAGGGGATTTGCCGGATCCTGCCGGACGCCGTATTCCCCGGCCAGCTCTGAAAAAGCGCTGTTTCGCATCAGGGCGGGCAGCAGCCAGTCCCAGTAAGTGACGGCCGAGGTGCGCAGCATAAACGGCAGCAGCGTCTCCCGCTGCGCGCAGATGTGCGCCCATTTCTGGAAATGGTCGGCAGCCTTAGACAGGGTTCCGGTGAGGATCAGTTTTTCCTTCGCCCTGGTGAGGGCCACATAAAGCACCCGCAGTTCCTCGCCCATACTCTCCTGGGCGGCGCAGTGCCGGATAAAGCGCTTCAGCAGGGTGGGCGTCTTGATCCTGCGCACCGGGTCCACATAGTCGCAGCCCAGCCCCAGATCTGCGTGCATCAGCAAGGCGCCCTTGGAATCCGACTGGTTCATCTGCTTTCCCATGCCGCACACGAAAACCACCGGGAACTCCAGGCCCTTGCTCTTGTGGATGCTCAGCACGCACACCGCGTCCGTCTGCTCCTCCACGGAGGCCTCCCCGAAATCAATATCGTATTTATGCAGATTTTCAATATAGCGCACAAAATTGTACAGTCCGCGGTAGCTGCCGGATTCATACGCGATGGCCTTCTCCGTGAGCATATCCAGATTCGCCTTTCTCTGTCGCCCGCCGGGCATAGCCGTCACATACGCCCCGTAGCCCGTCCGCTCCAGAACGTACTGGAGCAGTTCGTGGATCGGCACATAGACCGCCATTTTCCGAAATTCCTCCAGCATGGAGAAAAACGGCTGCAGTACCTCCTCCCGCATACAGGCCTCGTAAAAGGGCTCCTTCGGGTGGCGGCTTCGGATGCCGGCCAGATCGCGCCCGGACAGCCCGCCGATGGGGGAATGGAGCACCGCCGCAAGGGGGATGTCCTGCCTGGGGTTGTCTATGACGCGCAGCAGCGACAGCATGGTCTGCACCTCCATCGCGGAGAAATATCCAGTTCGGGAAGTGGTGAAAGCCGGGATGCCCTGATCCGTGAGCGTCTTTACAAACACATCCGCCCACCCCTGCACCGTGCGCAGCAGGATCACCACGTCCCGATACTGCACAGGCCGGTACTGCCCGGTCTCCTTGTCCAGCACTTTTTCCTTTCCCACCATCGCCCGTATGCGCTCCGCCACCGCATAGGCTTCCAGCTCCCGGGCACTCTCCGGCGGTTCTTCCTGTTCGCTCTGCACATCGGTATCCACGATCAGCACCTCTGTATTCCGGAAAGAGGCGTTGTCCCCGGGCGGGAACTCCGCGCCCGGATACAGGGCGGCCGCATCGTCATAGTCGATATTTCCCAGACTTTTCTCCATCAGCTGCCGGAACAGATAGTTCACGCCCATAAGCACCTGGGGACGGCTGCGGAAATTTTTGTGCAGGTCGATCCTGCGCTTTTCCCCCTCCCCGGCGGAATAGGTGCGGTACTTTTCCATAAACAGTTCCGGCCGTGTCGCCGACAA
>CANRKY010000059.1 GCA_947631355.1 uncultured Marvinbryantia sp. | reverse complement strand
AAGCAAGGTAAAACTGGAGATACTTTTGCTGTGCATGGGGTACAATCTGAATAAACTGCACAGGAAGATCCAGAACGGCCGGACAGGAACGCATCTGTTTGAAATGAAAAGCGCATAGAAAAAAAGAGGAAATGGCGAATGCTTATTAAAGTACGCCAAAAATCCGGGGAACTTTCTGGGATCAGAGAATTCTCCGGATTTTTTGACTATAATGAGCGAGGGCGCCGCTCAATCATCTAATTTTGATGATTTTGCGACACCCCCTTTTTTTATTTTTGCCAATGATAATTATACTCTAAGTCAAAAAGCGGGGCTGTGCACTAATTATTTAGTGTGACAGCCCCGCAGCCATAGCTTTGTCTACAGTCTGCCACGTGGGAGTTTATTTCGCATGGCAGTAATGGAATGATCCTTGTCAGAAAATTATGATTGTATTCTTTTGAGGAATCCCATATAATAAAAGCAAAGTTGGAAATGTTTTTACAGGAAAATGTGCAGGAAGGAGAGTGCCTATGTCACAGATGGTTCGAGAGTTGATAGATCAATATATTGAGAATGTAAAGAAGATTTATGGATCGCATTTACAGCAGATAATTTTATATGGCTCTTATGCCAGAGGCGATTTTGTAGCAGATTCTGATATAGATATTATGATATTGTTGGATATGTCAGATATGGAATTAAAGGCATATGGAAGGCAGCTCTCCTATATGACGTATGATTTTAATCTGGATAACAATCTTGATATAAAGCCAATTGCAAAGAGTGAAGAACATTTTCGAAATTGGGTTATAAACTACCCGTTTTATGCGAATGTCTATAGAGAAGGGATTATTTTATATGACGCAGCATGATGACAGAATTGGTACAAAGAAAGATTTGGTGCTATATCGTCTTCAGACAGCGGAAGATGCTCTGAGATCAGCTCAAATATTGTTTTCGGTCAAAGAGTATAAGAGTGCAAATAACAGGGCATACTATGCGATTTTCTATGCTGTCAATGCGATTCATGCGTTAGGCAGTAAAGCATATCGGCGTCACAAAGATGCGATTGCAAATTTTAATAAGGAATATATAAAAACGGAAATTTTTCCAAGAGACATAGGACGCAAGATAGGTGAAGCAGAGGAAATACGTCATGCGAGCGATTACGATGATTTTTATATCGCAAGCAGGGAAGAGACCGAGCGGCAGATCAATACAGCAGAAGAAGTAATCCGGATTGTCAGGAAATATTGCGAAAAACAGTTAAACTCATTATGATTGCGACGGTTCACCTGGATTGTGGTACTGCTCCATCACCCTGTTTCGCCATAATCAAATCTGCTTTTATTAAGTTCATTGATAAGTTCATGCCATCTACACCCTCTCGTAAAGAATCTCGCCTTTATCAATCTCACGAATGATTTTACAGAGGAAATATCTTTCCATATAAAAAATTATGTAGTAAAATCAATTTAACGGCGGCCATGACGCAAAGTGTCATGGCTATCTTGTATACTGATGTGGCAAGGATCCCATAAGAATGCTTCAATGGAGGATCGCATATGAGAGGTTTCCCGAAAAATGCACGTATTTTAAGCATGTACGTCCGCTTCTGCGAGGGCAGGACAGTCAGTAAAGCGGCGGAGGCAAAAAGGTTTGGAGTCGATGAGCGCTCGATCCAGCGCGACATTGATGATATCCGCGCGTTTTTAGATGAACGCGGTGCGGATGGCGACACGCGCGCCATCGTGTACGACCGGACAAAAAAAGGCTTTGTGATGACCGGGGCAGAGCCGTCCATGATGACCAACAGCGAGATCCTTGCGGTCTCAAAGATACTGCTGGAGAGCCGGGCGTTTACAAAACGTGAACTGAACGCTGTTTTAGATAAAATGCTGGCCGGCTGCGTCCCGCTGTGCAATATGAAACTGGTCAGCGATCTGATCGCCAACGAGAAATATCATTATGTGGAGCTGCATCACAAAGAGTACATACAGGATAAGCTTTGGACGATCGGGTCGGATATCCATGAGCACCAGCTCGTCTCGCTGCGCTACGCGAGGGCGAATGCCCCGAGGGAGTCTATAAAGCGGATCGTGGAGCCGGTTGCCATCCTGTTTTCCGAGTATTATTTTTACTTAAACGCGTTTATTGTGGAGAAAGACAGACAGGGAAAGTATGTCCACAAATACGATTATCCCGCCATTTTTCGGATCGATCGGATTAAGAATTATAAACGGATGGATGAGAAATTCAAGGTATCCTACGCGAATCGCTTTGAAGAAGGCGAATTTCGCAAGCGCATCCAGTTTATGTTTGCGGGCAGGCTGATGAAGATTCAGCTGAAATATTACGGGGACAATCCGGAAGCAATCCTGGACCGTCTTCCCACCGCCTGCGTGACGGAGCAGTATGACCATGAATACATCATAGAAGCAGAGGCGTTCGGAAAGGGCATCCTTATGTGGCTTTTAAGCCAGGGCAGCAGGGTGGAAGTGCTGCGCCCGGTGAACCTGCGGGAGGAGATGAAGGATACGATCAGCCGGATGCTGGAAAGATATCTGTGAGCTTTATGCCATTTTTCGGTGAGGTGAGACAATGCCTGTCGGATCGATCACAAGAAGCAGTCTCATTTGCAAAAATAAATTTCTTGACAGACCAGGATCTGTATGGTATTATAACAAAGCATGAAAACAAAGCAGAGTATCCGCTCTCACCGCAGCACGCGCAAGTGACTGATGGTTCAATATTCTTCATAGTACGCTATGAGTGTATTCGCGCGTGGATGGTTTGCCGTTCACGTGTTTTGCTTTGTATAGGGGAAACACATTTTATGGAGGTGCAAAACAATTAGCGATTTAATGATTAACGAACAGATCAGGGATAAGGAGGTTCGCCTGATCGGGGAACATGGGGAGCAGCTGGGCATCATGTCCGCAAAGGATGCCATGAAGCTGGCAAAAGAGGCGGAACTGGATCTGGTGAAAGTTGCGCCCATGGCGAAGCCGCCGGTATGCAAGATCATCGACTACGGCAAGTTCCGCTATGAAATGATCCGAAAAGAAAAAGAAGCAAAAAAGAAACAGAAGATCATTGAGGTTAAGGAAGTTCGTTTATCACCCAACATAGATGTGAATGACCTGAATACAAAGATAAGCGCGGCCAGAAAATTCCTTTCCAAGGGCAACAAGGTGAAAGTGACCCTGCGTTTTCGCGGACGAGAGATGGCACACATGCAGAGCAGCAAACATATTCTGGACGACTTTGCTGCGGAGTTGGCGGACATCGCCGCGGTTGACAAGGCCCCAAAAGTGGAGGGCCGCAGCATGACCATGTTTTTAACTGAAAAACGTTAGTTTATCAGGTTAAATAAATCAATCTAAATTTAAGGAGGAGATTTTAGAATGCCGAAAATTAAGACAAGCAGAGCTGCTGCAAAACGATTCAAAGCAACGGGTACAGGGAAATTAAAAAGAAATAAAGCGTATAAGAGCCATATCTTAACCAAGAAATCAACCAAGAGAAAGAGAAACCTCAGAAAAGCAGCCATCACGGATGCAACGAACGTTAAGAACATGAAGAAGATTTTGCCGTATTTATAAGAAGCATATAAGAAGAATGGATTGAAGGAGGAATATAAGACATGGCAAGAATAAAAGGCGGCATGCACGCGAAAAAGAAACATAATCGGGTACTGAAACTGGCAAAGGGTTACAGAGGCGCCCGTTCCAAACAGTATAGAATTGCAAAACAGTCCGTAATGCGCGCGTTGGCATCATCCTACGCGGGAAGAAAAGAAAGAAAACGTCAGTTCAGAAGTCTGTGGATCGCACGTATCAACGCGGCGGCGAGACTGAACGGTTTATCATACAGCAAGTTTATGTACGGCCTGAAACAGGCGGGCGTGGATATCAACCGAAAGATCCTGTCCGATATGGCCATCAACGATGCAGAGGGTTTTGCAACGCTGGCAGAACTGGCAAAGAGCAAAATCGCATAAAGCAAAACACACAGACAGCGCACGGAAAACCGTGGGCTGTCTTTTAGTATATGCCGAATATACCGGCGGAAAAAATCGCGCCGCAAAAATAGCCTGCTGCGGGCGGGAAACGTTTCAGCGCGCGAAACATGGAGAATCGTATGCTTCAGATAAAGGATATCAAGATCAGAGCTGCCGTGGAGGAAAATTTACAGAGTGCGTTTCTGGAAGTGTCACTGTGCGCCAACGGGGAGGAGGACGCGGAACCCCCGGTCTTTTTGTGCGCCCAGCTTCTCGCGGCGGACGGCAGCGAGGCGGACCGCATCCTGCCTGTGCGGCTGGAGCAAAAGCTGGACTTCCGCCTGCAGGCGGAGCCGGTGCACTTGTGGGACATGGAGCGCGCGTATCTGTACGATCTTGTGCTGGAACTGCGGGATGAAAAAATGCAGCTTCTGGGCTGCACCGTAAAAAAGACGGCATTTTACCGCTGGGAGGAAAAGGACGGAGTCCTCTATCTGAACGGAAAAAAGCCGCGCCTGCGGGTAATCTGTGCGCCAGACGGGTGGGAAAACTATACAGAAGAACAGATCTGCGCGTGGCTCGCAGAAGCAAAAAGGAACCATTACAATGCGGTCGCGGCAGCAGATTTGACGCAGATATCCGAAGAACGGAAGGCGATGTGCCTGCAATACGGCATCTGGCCGATAGAGAGCGGACAGCGCGGGGCATATAATGTCCGGCCGATAGAGAGCGAACAGCATGTGGCATACGATGCTCGACTGACAGAGAGCGGACAGCACAGAAAATACGGTGTTCAGCCGATAGAGAGCGGACAGCGTGGGGCATATGACATCCGGCCGATAGAGAAAACGGCAGAGGAGCCGACGGAATTTGAACTCAGCGTGATGCGCGAGGGCGTGCTGGTGGAGAACCACTGCGTCTATGCCAGCACATCAGAATACCTTTTTACCTATTCTCTCAGCTATGGCGGGAAAACGGTCTGCGAGGGATGCCTGGAGACAGATGTGCCGCCAGGGATGGACCGGTATGTGGAAGTTCCCTACCCGGCGCCGGAGCAGACGGGAGAATACACATACCGCGCGGCGCTGTGCCTGAAAAAAGATATGCCGTGGGCGCAGCGCGGTTTTGAGGTGGCTCACGGAGAGACCGTGCTTTATAATATGTACGAAACGCCTGCGCAGGAGTGAGCAGATGAGCCTGCACGGAAAAGCAGACAGATGCACCTGCGCAATATAGAAAGCAAATATAGCTGTACAGGAAAAAGAGCAGATGTGTCTGCGCGATAAAAGAGAGCAGATGTGTCTGCGTAATAAAGGGAACAGATGTGCCTGCACAGGAAAGTAAGCAGATGCGCTGTGCAATAAAGGAAACAGATGTGCCTGCGTCTGCGCAGTAAGGCGGGCGAAAATTCGAATGGAAGGTGAAAAAATGTTTGATTACGCAAAATTAAAAGACCCGGAATTTTTCAAAGAAAATGTGCTTCCGGCCCATTCCGACCATATCTGGTACCCGGACGCGGAATCCATGAGGCGCGGGGAAAATCCCTTCCGGTTCTCGCTGAACGGGATCTGGAAATTTTCTTACGCCAGAAATTTCAGCGAGTGCGTGCCCGGCTTTGAACAGCCGCAGACAGACTGCAGCGGCTGGGCAGACATCCGCGTGCCAGCCCACATTCAGATGGAGGGGTACGATATCCCCTGCTATGTAAACGTGCAGTATCCCTGGGACGGGCACGAGCAGATCTGGGCCGGAGAAATTCCCACTCGGTTCAACCCGGTGGCCAGTTATGTGAAATACTTTACCCTGCCGGAATCCATGCAGAACGGGCCGGTATACATTTCTTTCCAGGGCGTGGAGAGCGGCATGGCGCTGTGGCTGAACGGGCACTATGTGGGCTACAGCGAGGACAGCTTCACCCCATCGGATTTCGAGCTGACAGATTATATACAGTCGGGGGAGAACAAGCTGGCGGTGCAGGTGTTCAAATGGACCAGCAGCAGCTGGACAGAGGACCAGGACTTTTTCCGCTTTTCCGGAATCTTCCGGGACGTTTATCTCTATACACATCCCGCGGTGCACATCTCCGACCTGAAAATAAAAACACTGCTGGACGGCAGCTGCACAAAAGCAGAGCTGTCGGTGGACACCAAAGGCTGCGGTGATGGGCGCGTATCTGTGGTGATACAGGAAAGCAGGACGGAGGCGCATCAGCTGGCGGACATTCTGCAGTACGGCGGCAGACCCGAAAAAGATGGGCGGGTAATAGCCCAGACAGCGTTCGACATCAAAGACGGGAAAGGCATGCTGCGTTTGCCGCTGAAAGAATTTAGCCTGTGGAGCGCGGAGGAACCTAATCTCTATGATATGACGCTCACCGTCTGCGACAGCAGCGGGCAGGTCACTGAAGTAATCTGCGAGGCCGTGGGCTTTCGCCGGTTTGAAATGAAAGACGGACTGATGTGTCTGAACGGAAAGCGCATCGTGTTCAAGGGCGTGAACCGCCACGAGTTCAGCTCCGTGGCAGGACGCGTGCCCCAGGACCGGGAGATCATACAGGATGTGTGCACCATGAAGCGGCACAACATCAATGCCATCCGCACCAGCCACTATCCCAACGATTCTCGGCTGTATCGTCTGTGCGACCGCCTGGGGATCTACATGATTGATGAAAACAACATGGAATCTCACGGCTCCTGGGATCCGGTGGCGCGGGGCGCGGGGGAACTGGATCTGGCGGTTCCGGGGGACCATCCCCAGTGGAAAGCCATGATGCTGGATCGCGTCAACTCCATTTATCAGCGGGATAAAAACCATCCGGCCATCCTGATCTGGTCCTGCGGGAACGAATCCTACGGCGGATCCAACATCAAAGAAATGGCGGATCAGTTCCGCGCGCTGGATGGCACGCGCCTGGTGCATTACGAAGGCATCTTCAACGACCGCCGATACAACGATTCCAGCGACATGGAGAGCCAGATGTACCCGTCCGTGCAGCGCATCCGGGAATTTTTGAAAGAAAATAAAAGCAAGCCGTTTATCTGCTGCGAGTACACCCACGCCATGGGAAATTCCTGTGGGGCCATGCACAAATACACCGACCTTACCGACACGGAACCGCTGTACCAGGGCGGCTTTATCTGGGATTATGTGGATCAGTCCCTGTACAAAAAAGATCGCTATGGAAACGAATTTCAGGCGTATGGCGGGGACTTCGGGGAGCGCCCCACGGACTACAACTTCAGCGGCAACGGGATCGTGTACGGGGGCGACCGCACACCGTCCCCCAAAATGCAGGAAGTGAAATTCAATTACCAGAATATCTGCGCGGAAGTCTCAAAAGACCGGGTGCGCATCATCAACAAAAACCTGTTCGTGAACACGGGCAGCTTTGCCTGCACAGTCGCGCTGGAAAAAGAGGGCCGGTTGATAAAACGCGTGCCGATGGATACAGATGTGGAACCGCTGGCCCAAAAAGACTATGATCTGCCAATCGCTGCGCCGACGGAGCCGGGGGAATACGCCGTGACGGTCTCCTTCGCCTTAAAAGAAGACACGCCCTGGGCTAAAGCCGGGCACGAAGTGGCGTTCGGACAGTATGTGTACCGGGTGGCGGAATCCGTGAAAATGCCGGGAAAATCCGGAAATGAAGTGGCGGATTTTGGAAAGACATCGGGAAATTCGAATACATTGGGAAATTCGAAGGCACTGGGAAATTCGAAGACGATGGGAAATTTGAAAGCACCGGGAAATTTGAGAGCACCGGGAAATTTAAAGAACTCGGGCCATCGCATAGAAGTAGTGCGGGGCACCTTAAATCTGGGAATGCGGGGAGAACACTTTGAAGTGCTGTTTTCCTATCCCAATGGCGGCCTTACCTCTTACCGCTTCGCGGGTGTAGAGATGATCGAGAGCATACCGAAGCCAAATTTCTGGCGCGCGCCGACAGACAACGATGAGGGCAGCAATCTTCCGGCGCGGTATGCCCAGTGGAAGATCGCCAGTATGTATCTGTCACACAAAGATTTTGAGACAAACGCCTGGGCGGAGCCGCTGGTGGAGGAGCAGGCAGACCGCGTGACGGTCACCTACATTTACTACATGCCCACCAGGCCCGCGTCTTCCTGTCGGGTAGCCTACACGGTATACGGGGACGGTACGGTGGAGACGCGCCTCACCTATGATCCGGTAAAAGAACTGGGCGATATGCCGGAGTTCGGCATGATAATGAAAATAAATGCGGATTATGACTATCTTACCTGGTACGGCCTGGGGCCTGCGGAAACCTACGCGGACCGCTGCCGGGGCGCGAAGCTGGGCCTTTACCAGAACAAGATCACGGACAACATGGCGCGGTATCTGGTTCCGCAGGAGTGCGGAAACAAAACAGGCGTGCGCTGGGCGCGGGTGACAGACCGGCGGGGCAGAGGACTGCTCTTTGAGGGCGACAACATGAACTTTTCCGCCCTTCCCTACACGCCGCACGAGATAGAAAACGCGCGCCACGCCTACGAACTTCCGCCGGTGCACTACACCGTGATTCGCGCGGCCCTGCAGCAGATCGGCATCGCGGGGGACGACAGCTGGGGAGCCCGCCCGCACGAAGAATACCTTATCGATGTAAGCAAACAGCTGGAGTTCACCTTCCGGTTCCGGGGAATCTGAGTCTGCCAGAATGTCCGGCATCCTATTTTGCACGTATCCCGGGATTATCGTATTGTCAGGGAGAATGACCTCTGCCGAGAAAGAGCGGCAGGGGTCATTTATAATAGTTTGCAGGCTTATCTGTAACATCAAGCGATTTATAGTCCCAGATTGCTTCTGAAGGTATGGCTTTTTATATCGGAAATACAATGACAGGGATTTATATATGAAGTAGAATAATAAGAAAAGGAGCGTGATCATTATGAGAAGACGATATCCTGTAATCGATGTGGAAAAGACTGGTCAGAATATAAAACATATCATGCAGATGAGAGGAATGACGGTAAAAGATATTCAATCGTTTTTAGAACTGAGCACTCCCCAGAGCATTTATCACTGGTTTGATGGGCGGAATCTGCCGACGCTGGACAATCTGTATGCTTTAAGCGAGCTGTTCTGTCTTCCGATAGATGCGCTCATAAAGGGAAACAGAGAATTTGGATACCGATGGATAAAAAATGCCGAGTATCGCAGGATAATAATGTATTATGAAAAAATAGTGCAGAATAGTGCAGCCTAAAAAGGAGTATACCGCAGGTACAATGACATGACCGCAGCTTTGCATTATACTATATTTATCACAGCAAGGAGGACGGTATAATGGCAGACGATATATATCAGCTTGCGGGAAAAGTAAATGTTCCGGCAGAAAAAAAGGATGAAATGAATAAATATGTACTCGAGATCCTGGACAAATGCGGCATAAGAAAGACGGCGAAGATGAACGTTGCAGGAGAAAAAGTGACGGTAGTCTGCCCTGCACGGCCAGATGCGCACGGCATCGTCAGGTTTGATTATTCAATTTTTGAAAAGATACAAAGGAATGTATCTACCTATGATATGAATACTTGTGAACTCTATACGGAGGATCGAGGGTATAATGAGTTCGGTGTTGTCATGAATATGATTATGGTCTTGCAGGAAGTGTATACAAATGGCGGATGCTATTTTGTGGAATCCGGTAAGCTATATAGTATAAGCGCATATCTGTCTTTGCTTCAGGGGATACTGGGAAAAAGGATAACGCTTCCCGGACGGATTAGAATGTGGGATACTTATCTTTTTTTCAGAAATGCGGAAGATTACCAAAATGTTACATATAAGGATCTGATTCATGATTATTCAAGAGACTATGGCGAAATAGACATAGAACAGTTATTTGCTGTTTTGGAGGTGGAAGATCAAAAGCTGATCTTCCCGGATAGCAATAAAGAGCCGATATCCTGCAGAGAGGAGATAGATTCCGCAGGTTCACTCAGCCGAACAGAGTACGCATACAGGATTTTTTGCGGTATGAATGAAGATGAAAAAAACACAATGGAAAGTTTTCTTGCGGAACTTCTGAACGCTGGTCTTTCTGAAAGAAAAGAGCTATTGGCGCATCGAGATAAAAGGGGGATCATTGCAGAGCTTTCCCTGTATGTGCTGCCCGCACGTCTCATACTTGCATATGCACAAGCTATTGAAAAAGATTTCTGGGAAATATGGGATTCTTTTGGAGGTAAAGGATATTCTGATATCATACAGGAAGATGCTCCGGGAGATGACGATCCTGATCTCTTTATAATCCTCTTTTATAAGGTTATACTGAGAAAAAATGAAGATGAATTTCTGGAGTTTTGGGATGGACATAACCTGACCTTGTCTCATGACATGAAAAAATGTATTCAGCGATGGAAAAAGCAGTTTCATGATGTCAGTGTACCTTCTGATATGTTAACAGAATATTTTTTGGCAAAAATTATAACCCGAATGAACGATAGTGAATGCCGATATGTGGATAAAGCGTTTGTGAAAGAGTTCGCAGAGCACGGGAACGATTTAAATCATCAGAAGGCGCTCATTCTTCTTGAGCAGCTTCTGAATAAGGGACAGGAATATTTTCCAGAGTTAACAGGTGAGCAGGCGGATGAATGGATCATTCAGGACCAAAGAAACAAGTTTGATCGTGTGGAGATAAGTGCACTTTCATCGCTGCTGACGAATAAGAGGCAGCGGAATAAAATATTCGGATTTTAGGGGAGGTAATATGGGGACGTTTGCAGGTTATACAGGGAAAGTGAATATACCTGAAGAAAAAAGAAATTGTTTTGGACAGCAAATGATGAAGCTTCTCAACTACGGCGGAATGATGCGGCCAGAGGAAGTGTCACTGTTTGGCCGCAAACTGATTCTTTTAAGTCCGGTGGAATTATCTAAGGAAGGAAATGTCAGCTTCTGGTATAATTATTTTGAGGAGAGAAGTTGGGAAAACGCCGGGTTTGATGCGAATGATCTGGACTTTTATTCCGAAAAAATAGGCAGCTGTGAATTTGGCGATGTTATTCTTGCCGCGTATATGCTGTATGAACTGTATGATGAGACTCCGGGGTTTGTGCTGTGCGATGGAGATATAATCGATCCATGGTTTTATGGAGGATGGCTTAATCATATCCTTGGAACGGAATTTTCTATGGAAAAGCGTTATAATCTCTGGGAAAATGCAGAATATCTCGCTTTTTTCAGGATAAATGATCCATTTTCCATATCGGAATTAGAAGACCTGATCTCAGATAAATATAAAATTGCTTGCGGAACAGAATTAGCGGATCTTTTATATATCATACATGGAACAGAGACTTTGGAATCGAATCACATAGTACCGGGATCCTATCCGGATGATGTATATCAGTGTAAGAAAGCATTGATAAGTTTTCGGGAGATCAATGGGGACAATTTTTTTGAATATCTTTTACGATTCCTTCAAATGGACAGGAGTAAGAGAGAAAAAAATACGGATGCAAATTTAACTTTGCTTGCAGAATTATCGCTATTTCTTCCGGCACGAGTATTTATTTATCTTGCGGCAGAAATAGATCACAAACCATTTTGGGAATTATGGAAGGAATGGAAAGATAAAGTATATCATGATGAGCAGATAAAACAATATGCTTCTGAAAAACTGCAGAAACAGCGGATGGAGTGGAGAAAACGAATCATTCCGGAGATAAGGACATCTGAATTTCTTCGTCAGGACAACTGGTTCACATTTCGTAATACGCCAGAGGAATTAGAGGGGAAGGATGACTACTATTTGTCAGATGATGATCGAATTTTCTGGTGGGACGGCACGGATGAAGTTATTATCTCAGATGATATGAACGCCTGGCTTACGGAACTTTCCGACAGACACCGCAGGCTGATGGATCTGCCGGATGCAGGCTGCGGGAATAAATTTAAAGGCTCAGATTTTATAGAGGATTTTATTATTCTTCTGGATGAAATATGTGATTACTATGAGCGCATTTATCCTTTTAAGACAATGTTTTACGATTTCATACAAAATTCAGGAAAGAAAGAATACAGAGCCGCTTTAGCTTTGCTAGAAATGCTCTATGAAGAAAACAAAGAAGAAGGGAAAGTAATCGAATATGCAAAATGGGACTGGGATATGGTAAGCAAAAACGTCACACAGAACATAGCGCGTTTGCGGTTGAAAAGATATCTGAGTGTTATGGCAAACGTCAAACTGAGAAAAAAATATTTTAACTTTTAAAAGGACTGCGCAGACACAAAAAGGCAGAAAAGCAGCACACTAAGGAATACAACAGCCAGGAATAGAAAGATGATATTCGCATGGAAAAAGTTGCTCAGAATAAAGCCAGAGACCAGAGTGGGAATACACATTGGATCTCTGGCTTTTTTATTTGGGACGGTGGAAAATTCATACAGTATCTTGCCAAGAGTACCTGCAAAAGGGAGTGGCTTGCAAAAGGTGTTATACAATGAAAAAAGCTCTGTATCTTTCGATACAGAGCCCTCGCTGCAGGAGATGGGACTTGAACCCACACGATCTTAACGACCACAGGCACCTGAAGCCTGCGCGTCTGCCAATTCCGCCACTCCTGCACATTCTTTTGCGCTTGTTTCGCACAAGCATTAATATACAATACTTTCCCGCAATTGTCAATTCCCTTTTTAAAAAATTTATGACCAAAATTATGATTAACTTATGAATCCAAATTTTTCCGGTACTTTCTCACGGGATGATCGGTAAAATCCGGGAATTTTTACTCCGATTTTATCGCAAAGGATTATACTTTGCGATAAACCGGGCTTTCACACTCCCAATTTTTACGAATCTTATCTTATCACAAAGAAACTCGAATGTAAATTGAAATTTTAAACAAATATGGTAAAATAAGCACTTATATCTTCCATATATTGTAGTTAAGCCAAAAACTGGAGGTCGCGGCTCTGCATTTTGCAGAACTGTGGCCTCTGGTTTTTTCATTCAATTCAAAATCCATTTCTAATTATCAGACAAAATAAGGCCAATTTTATCGCAAAGTATAATCCTTTACGATAAAGATCACATAAATCTGTGTGAGAAACGGCTGCATCCCCATTTTTAAACGATAAGAGGTACGGGTTGAATAGGAAACCGAC
>CANRKY010000058.1 GCA_947631355.1 uncultured Marvinbryantia sp. | reverse complement strand
GCCATCAGCGCCAATATGACCAGCGCCACTGTAAATACAATGGAATACGCATGCTGCAAGACCATATCACTCACCGATCCTTTCCAGTTTTTCCAGCATTTTCACAAACACGGAATCCTCCATGCCCTCCGCCAGGCTCTTATCCAGGCAGTGTACCACCAGCCGGTCGTTGTTTAAGGACACGGTGATGGTGCCCGGCGTGAGCGTGATGGAATTTGCCAGGAGCACCCGCGCCGTCTGGGATCTCAAGCTGGTGCGGAATGTGACGATGGCGGGCTCCACTTCCTCCCGCTGCGAGAGGATCAGCCGGATGACCGCCATGTTTGCCTTGACGATCTCCGCCACGAGCGTTGCCACGTAATATAGGAAATATCCGCTCCGCTTCCAAAAAATAAGTTCTTTTTTCAGGCTGTAATCCATGAACCTGCAGACGAACGCAAACACAAGCAGAGCGATCGCCACGCCAAATACAACGATCTCTGCGGTGATCGCTCCGTTAAAAATGATCCAGACAAGAAAGAACAAAAAAAGCATACTTTCACCTTCCACCTTTATCTGATTAGGAACTTCATCTATTTACCAACCATTGATTATAGCAGATTTACCTGCATAAGTATACACCAATTTTTCATAAAAAACTGCTAAAAAAAACGCCCTTGCGCGATGGAAATTCTACCATCGCGCAGGCGTTTTTGTCTGTGAAAATGCCCATCATTTCATTCAATCCTCCCCATATTTTTTCCATCCCCGCGCGATCTTTTCCCGCAAAACATCCAGCGGCTCCAGTCCGCTCAGGGCATCGTAACATTCCACGCAGGCCGCTCCGGCGGCCGCCGCCAGGTGCATGGCATCCTCCAGAGAAGATTCTTCCAGCATGGCTGTGAGGAACGCCGCGATGCTCACATCCCCCGCCCCGGTGGCAGAAGCCACCCGTTTCGGCACGTAGCCCTTTTCAAAGCCCTCCCGGTTCGCCCAGGCGTCCGCGTCCAGGCGGCAGCGGGCACTGATCTTTTCCAGCGTCTCCCGCCCGGCGGTACAGTAGTACATCCCCGGTGCGCCGCATTTGATCAGCAGCACTTTGGCCCCGTAATCCATGCATTTTTGCGCCAGGGGCCGCACATCCCGCGAGATATCCAGCATTTCCGTGATGTCTCCTCCCCCGGCCCGCTCCTGCCATTCCAGGTAGCGCTCCTTATCCAGCATATAGCACAGTTCTTCCGCGCTGGGAGCAAAGAGATCCACCAGCGGAAGGATATTTTTTAAGATCTGATCCCAGTCGGCAAGGCCCGCCTCGGACTTCGGATCCACAGCCGCCATATCCATGGAGACGGCCGCCCCGCACGCCCGGGCGAGGCGCAGGATCTTTGCCAGCTCCGCCCCGTTGTCCGCGTACATGGATCGCATCAGCGGCGGATATCCGAAGTGAAACAGGGCGGCGTCCCTTACCTGTTCCCAGGGAATGTCCTTTGCGCAGAAGCTGTGGTTCGCCCCCGGATTGTGCAGAAAAGTGCGGTCGATGCCGGGCAGCGCCAGGATCACCGAGTAAGAGGTGGATTCCCCCTCCGCCGCGATCAGCCCGCTCTGCGCGCCGTATTTTTTCAGGATGCCGGCCACCATCTCCCCGAAGTCGTCCCGCCCCACTTTTCCCATAAGCGAAACGTCCGCGCCCAGGATCTTCATGGCAAGCCCCGTGTTCGCCACACAGCCGCCCGTGTGCACATCCGCCTCTCCCACCTGGATCAGTTTTCCCGGGGAGAGCACCTCGCTTAAAGCCGCGTTTCTTTCCGGAAAGAGCGGCGTGATATCCAGACAGATATGTCCTGCCACGATCACTTTTTTTCTCTGCACCGCGTTCTGCATAGCTATCCTGTCCTCCAACTTTTGCCGCCGTCATCGCATGGCGAAAACTTTTTTGCCCGGCGGACGTTTTCTTTATCTCATTTATCTTATTATCCCATTCATGTATACTATATCACATCTTATGTAATTTGGGAATTTTTCTTTGACATCTCCGTGAAAATCTACTAAGATATCAGATAGCAAATCATAAAGGAGGATAATCTATGAAAAAACTATTTGCTTCACTGTCACTGCCGATCATGCTGTTTTCCCTCTGGATGCCCGCCTCTGCTGCGGAAGAAACCACTGCGGAAACCGTCACGGTGCTCTACACCAACGATGTCCATACCTATATTGATAAGGATATGAATTACACGCTGGCTGCCCGCTACCGCGACACGCTGGACAATGTGCTGCTGGTGGACGCAGGCGACCATATCCAGGGCACAGCCTACGGCTCCATGGACAAAGGCGCTACCATCGTGGATCTTATGAACGCTGCAAAGTACGATGTGGCCACTCTTGGAAACCACGAGTTTGACTATGGCATGGAGGGCGCGTTAAGCACCATCGAAAACGCAGAGTTCCCCTACATCTCCTGCAACTTCTACCACGAGGAGAACGGAGAAAAGGGCGAGAACGTGCTGGACAGCTACAAGGTATTTGATATCGGCGGGCAGAAGATCGCCTTCATCGGCATCACAACGCCGGAATCTTTCACAAAATCCACCCCGGCTTATTTCCAGGATGAAAACGGAAATTATATTTACGGGATCGCGGGCGGAGCAGACGGAAGCGATCTGTACGAGACCGTGCAGGAAGCCATCGACGCGGCTTCTCAGGAAGCGGACATCCTGATCGGCCTTGGCCATCTGGGCGTAGACCCATCTTCCGTGCCGTGGACTTCCGAGGAAGTGATCATGAACACCACGGGTCTGGACGCTTTCATCGACGGCCACTCTCACACCACCCTTCCCATGGAAGTGGTGCTGGACGCAGAGGACAATGAAGTGGTTCTGACACAGACTGGTTCCTACTTTGATACCATCGGCCAGATGACCATTTCTCCGGACGGCGAGATCGTCACCGAGCTTCTGGAGGCGGACAATGTGAAGGCCCGTCTGTACGACAGCTATATGGAGACCATCGCTGCCGGCGGCACTGTGGAAGACGCGGTAGCGGATAATGTCGCCGAGGTGCAGAACGCATGGATCGGCCAGGTGAACGAAGAACTGGGCCAGGTGATCGGCACCACCGATGAAGTGCTGGACAACTTTGACGCGGACGGCAACCGCCTTGTGCGCAGCCAGGAGACCAACTCCGGCGATTTCGCGGCGGACGCTCTGTACTATCTGTTCGATCAGACAAACGCAGTGGACGGCTATCCGGTGGACGTTGCCATTATGAACGGCGGCGGCATCCGCAATGAGGCCATCACCGGCGAGATCTCTTATCTCACCTGCAAAAATATGCACACCTTCGGCAACGTGGCCTGCCTGATCCAGATCACCGGCCAGCAGCTTCTGGACGCTCTGGAATTTGGTTCCCGCGGCGTGGGCACCGGCGAGGAGATCGGCGGATTCCTGCACATCTCCGGCGCGAAATATACCATTGACACCAGCCTCAATTCTTCCGCCACCATGGACGACAAGGGCGTATTCACCGGCGTTACCGGCGAGTACCGCGTAAAAGATGTGCAGGTGTACAACCGCGAGAGCGGCGAGTACGAGCCCCTGGATGTAGACAAGACCTACAATCTGGCAGGCTACAACTACACCCTGCGCGACCTGGGCGATGGCTTCTCCATGTTTGAGGGAGCCACCAACATCATCGACTATGTGATGGAAGACTACATGGTTCTGGCGAACTACGTGCAGTCCTTCGATGACACCGACGGCGACGGCCTGCCTAACGTGACCGGCTACGCCGACCTGAACGGCAGCGGCCGCATCACCATCGAGTAAGACATAGGCGCGTGGAAATACATAAGCGCGCGACATTCATCGCATAAGCGCGCGGCATTGCAGCATTGCAGCATTGCATAAGCGCGCAAAGAATCACAACTAAATGAGCAAATGAAAGCGATCCGATCCTCCAGACAGGAAGATCGGATCACTTTTTATAGCAGATGTTTGAATTATCGCGCATGTATTGCCGCAAGTGCAAATTCTGTCATACACAAAATGTTTTGAAAAAATCGCACTCATCATCGTTGCATTTCCTGCCGTCCTCGGAGCGCATATCGCAGTGGAACACGTGGTACAGCTTGTGCTCCTCCGTCCCGTAAAGGCGGCACACAAAGGGCACGTTCTTTTCCATCAGGCGAGCGGCCAGCAGCGTGGCCTGGTCTTTTAAAAAGTCGCCCGTGGCCGTCATCACAAAGGCGGGCGGGAACGCCGATGTCACGTGATCCGTGACGCACAGCATATCCATCTCTTTTGCGGAGCCCTTTTCCGGCAGCAGATCCGGCAGCACCCCGGCGGACAGATCCTGCGCCCCTGCCTGCCCTATGCGGTAGACCCCGCAGTTCAGCGCAACCGCCGTTGGCACGAACCCCGCAGGCGCCCGGAAGGAAAATTTTTCCGCGAACTGCGGGTTTGTGCACAGGTTACAGAACAGCCCCAGGATATGCCCTCCCGCGCTGTCTCCCACGCCGAACACCCGGTCGGTGTCGAATCCGTACTCCCCGCTGTGATCCAGCACCCACTGAAAGACCAGCACCGTGTCTTCCAGGCAGGCGGGAAACTTGTTTTCCGGGGCCAGGCGGTAAGTAAAGTTCACCACCGCAAACCCGCGCTGCGCCAGGCTCATGCAGTAATACTGGTAGCGCTCCTTGTCGCCGTATACCCAGCCGCCGCCGTGCACGCTCACGATCACCGGCAGCTTTTTCCCCTCCGCGTCTTTCGGGCGGTAAACATCCAGCGACTGCTGCGCCGGGTCCGCGCCGTACGGAATGTCATCGCAGCGGACAATGTCCTTCGGCGTGACAAGCCCCGCGTCCCGGATATCGTCCCCCTCTTTAAATAATTTTCTGGTCTGATCACTGTATTCTGACATAAAACCCTTCCTTCCCCGGCGTTCGCACACAGCTGCTCTCCTTGCGAAACGCTCCGTTTTTTCTGCCTACAGCATAGCAAGTTTCCCCGCTTTTGTCAAACCGCCGCGGGCTCTCCCCGGATCAGCTTGCCCGTGTAATAAAGATAAGCCGGGATCAGGAACAGATCCGCCGCGATCCACGCCGAGGGGTTCGCCAGGCACACCGCTGCAAACCCGAACATCGGCACAAAGATCAGCCCCACAAGGGCTCTCGCCGTCAGCTCCATGGCGCCCGCCAGGATGGCCGTGCGGCTGTAGCCGATCCCCTGGATGCAGAACCGGAAGATATTAACCCCCGCAAGGGGAATATAAAACACCGAATTGGTCACCAGGAACCTGCGCACATTCTGGATCAGTTCCTCCGTGGGCGCGTCCACAAAGAACGTGGCCAGTGCGTCTCCCTCCAGATAGAAAACGATCGCCGCGATCACCGCCCACACGCTTCCTATAAGCATACAGGCGTTCACCCCCTGGCGCACCCTCCTGGGCTTCCCGGCGCCGATGTTCTGCCCGCTGTACGTGGCAACGGTGGAACCCAGGGCGTCAAACACGCAGCCGAACATCATGCTGATCTTTCCGCCTGCCGCAACGGCCGCAACGCTCAAGGTGCCCAGAGAGTTTACGGCCGTCTGCAGGATAATGCCGCCTATAGCCGTCACAGAATACTGCAGTCCCATGGGAAGGCCCATGGCGCACAGTTTCCACATACTGCGCCTGTCCGGCTGCAGATGCTGTTTCCCCGGCTGCAGGATGGGGAATTTTTTCTTTATGTACCACAGGCACAAAAGCCCGGACACGCCCTGTGCCAGAACCGTGGCTACCGCGGCCCCCGCCACGCCCATTTTCAGCCCTGTGATAAACGCCACATCCAGGCCGATATTCAGTATGGAGGCGATCGCCAGAAAAATAACCGGCGTTTTGCTGTCCCCGATAGAGCGGATCATGCAGGAAAGCATGTTGTACAGATACGTCACGGGGATCCCCCAGAAAATGATCACGATGTACGAATAGGCCCGATTCAGAATGTCATCGGGCGTGCTCATAAACCGGAGCACCTGCCTGCAGAACAGCCCCATCACAACGGAGAGCACGGCGGAAAACGCGATGCACAGCCACAGGCTGTTTCCAATGTATACTTTCAGGCGTTCCTCGTTCTTCGCCCCGAAAGCCTGCGCCATGGGAATGGCAAACCCGGCGCACACGCCGCTGCAAAACCCGATGACCATAAAATTTAAGGAACCCGTGGAGCCGACGGCGGCGAGTGCCTCCGCCCCCAGGATCCGCCCCACGATCAGCGTATCCATCAAATTGTAAAACTGCTGAAACAGCAGCGCCAGAAAAACCGGCAGGGCAAACCGGATGATCACACCCATGGGCTTGCCCACTGTAAGATCCTTTGTCATGCGAACCTCATCCCTTCCATACGATCAACCTTTTACTTGCCAGACGATACTACTACTCATTCCATGGAATGTCAATGGGGTTTTTCTTCTTTGATCCGGTTGTTTTTTCGCTAATCCAGCTGTGCCAGTTCATAGTACAGATCTGCGTACCGCCCGTGCATGGCCAGCAGCTCCTCGTGGGTGCCACGCTCCACAATGCGGCCGTGTTCCAGCACCATGATCGCGTTTGACTGGCGCACGGTGGACAGGCGGTGGGCGATCACGAAGGTGGTGCGGTCTTTCATAATGGCGTCCATGCCCTCCTCAATGTGGCGTTCTGTGCGCGTATCCACAGAGCTGGTGGCCTCGTCCAGGATCAGGATGGGCGCTTTGGAGATGGCCGCGCGGGCAATGCTTAAGAGCTGCCGCTGCCCCTGCGACAGGTTCGCCCCGTCCTGCTCCAGCAGGGTGTCGTACCCGTGCTCCAGCCGGGAGATGAAGGAATGTGCCGAGGCGATCTTCGCCGCCTGCTCCACTTCCTCGTCCGTGGCGTCCAGCCGGCCGTAGCGGATGTTTTCCCGCACTGTGCCGGTGAACAGGTGCGTGTCCTGCAGCACCATGGCGATGTTGCTGCGCAGCACATGCCGCTCAATGCGCTCTATGGGGATGCCGTCTATGGTAATGCTGCCGGACGGAATGTCATAGAATCGCGACAGCAGGTTCGTCACCGTGGTCTTCCCGGCCCCGGTGGAGCCCACAAACGCGATCTTCTGCCCCGGCTTCGCGTACAGGGAAATGTCGTGGAGCACCATAACCTCCGGGGTGTAGCCAAAATTCACATGATCCAGCACCACATAGCCCTTCATCTGATCGACGGGAACCGTCTGAGCGCTCTCCCGCTCCGGCTCCTGATCCAACACCTCAAACACCCGCTCCGCACCCGCAAGCGCGGAAAATACATTGTTCATCTGCATGGACATCTCATTGATGGGGCGGTTGAACTGCCGGGTATAGTTTACGGAAACCGTCAGGCCGCCGATGTCAAACCCCCGCTTTACCACGAGGATGGCCCCCACGCAGGCGATCAGCGCGTACCCCGCGTTGCACAGCTGATGGGTCACGGGCCCCATGATCCCGGAGCGGAACTGGGCGCTGATCTGCGCCTTCATCAGCTCTCTGTTCAAGAACCCAAACTCCTCCATGGCCGTGTCTTCATGGTTGAACACTTTCACCACTTTCTGCCCCGTGACCGTCTCCTGCGAATAGCCGTTCAGCGCCCCCAGGATCTTCTGCTGCCTCACATAGGCCGAGCGCCCGGCGTTTACGATCGCCTTGGAGATCAGCGCCAGCACGGGCATCAGAAGCAGTGTCATGATTCCCAGGATCACATTGGTGTACAGCATTAAGACGGTGGTCCCCACCAGCGTCACCACCCCGGAGATCATCTGCACCAGCGTGGTGTTTAACAGTTCTCCCACCGCGTCCACATCGTTGGTGAAGCGGCTCATGATATCTCCCGCCGGGTGCATGTCAAAATAGCGCACCGGCAGGGTCTGCAGCTTATCAAACAATTCTTTTCGCATCCGCATCAGGGATTTCTGGGAGACCTGCAGCATGATCCGCTGCTGCAGCCACTGGCTGAACACCGCCAGGGCGTACACTACGGCGAGCACCCCCAGGGCCATCGCCAGTCCCTTCAGGCTCTTTTCCAGTTCCCACTGGCCGGACACCGGCAGGATGTACTGGTTGATGATGGGCCGCAGCATATACGAGGAAGCCAGGGACGCCAGGTTGAACACCATCACGGCCACAAGCGCAAGAATCAGCCATTTGCGGTCGCCGCCGATGTAGCGCAGCAGGCGCAGAATGGTCTCTCTGGAATTTTTGGGTTTCCCGCTGGCGCCCATGGCGCGCCCTCTGGCCGCCCCCGGGCCCATGTTCAGTTCTTTTTTCGCAGCGCTCTGGCGGGTGCCCGCATACAACTGCAGCAGTCTTGTCTCTCTGTTCATTGTGCGTCCTCCTCCTTCTCTTTCTGCGAATAATAAATTTCCTGATACGTGCGGCATCTGGCCATCAGCTCTCTGTGGGTTCCCATGTCTTCCACCCGGCCATCGTTCATCACAACGATCTGATCCGCGTCCATCACAGAGCTGATGCGCTGCGCGATGATGATCTTTGTGATATCGCCTAACTCCTCCCGCAGCGCTCTGCGTATCCCCGCGTCTGTGGCCATGTCCACCGCGCTGGTGGAGTCGTCCAGGATCAGGATCTTCGGCTGTTTCACCAGGGCCCTGGCAATGCACAGGCGCTGCCGCTGGCCGCCGGACAGGTTCTGCCCGCCCTGCTCCAGGTGTGTCTCATATTTTTCCGGGAAGCTGTTTATAAATTCCTCCGCGTGGGCGATCCGGCAGGCTTTTTCCAGCTCCTCCCGGGATGCCTGCTCGTTTCCCCACCGCAGGTTTTCCTCTATGGTGCCGGAAAACAGCATATTTTTCTGCAGGACCACCGCGATGCCGTCCCGCAGGCTGCGCAGGGAATAATCCCGCACATCGGTGCCGTCCACCCGCACCGTGCCGCTCAGTGCATCGTACAGGCGCGGGATCAGGGAGATCAATGTGGATTTCCCGCTCCCGGTGGAGCCCACAATGCTGATAAACTGTCCCGGCAAAAACTGCAGGTTGATGTCCTTTAAAACCATATCCTCTCTGGCCGCATCGTAGGCAAACGATACGTGCTCAAAGGTCACGCTGCCCATGGTCACCTTCTTTTCTTTCTCCCGCGCCGATTCATCGCTGACGGATATCCGGGCGTTCAGCACCTCGCTGATGCGCCGGTTGGATGCGGCCGCCCTGGTGCCCTGCAGGAAAATGTTTGCCAGGAAATTCAGCGCGGTGAGGATCTGGGTGAGATAGGTGATAAACGCTGTGAGCGCCCCCACCGTCATATCTCCCACCATGATCTGCCGCCCCGCGATCCACACTACCGCCAGGGTGGTCACATTGATCGCCAGGGTGGACACGGGCTGCATCAGGATCATGATCTTTAATGCCCGGACGCTCTTTTCCATCAGCACCTCGTTGATCGGCAGAAAGCGCTCTTTTTCATACTCCTCCCGAACAAAGGATTTGATCACCCGCTCGTTGATGATCGTCTCGTTGATGCGGTTGTTCAGGCCGTCCAGCTTTTCCTGCATCACGGTGTACCTGGGGGACGCCGTGCGGATGAGAAGATAGATGAGCAGCACCAGCAGCACCATCACCGTGCAGATCACCGCGGCGAGGCCGGGATTCAGTACAAAAGACATGCACAGAGCACCGATCAGCATGACCGGGCTTCGGCAGCAGCCCCGCAGCAGGCTCTGGGTGAAATTCTGGATCTGGGTGATATCGTTGGTGATGCGCGTGATCAGAGAGCCGGTAGAGAACCCGTCGATCTCCGCGAAGGACAATTTCTGTATTTTCTGAAATGTGTTTCCCCGCACATCTGCCGCGAGAAGGGACGCCCCTTTAATGGCAAAGTACGCCCCGCCCACGCCGCAGACGAGCATAAAAATGGCGGTGGCCGCCATCAGCAGGCCGTTCTGCACAATGTAGGCAATATCTCCCGTGGCCGCGCCCTTGTCGATGATGTTCGCGTTGAGGTAGGGAAGGATAAACTCCCCGGCCGCCTCCAGGATCATCAGGATCGGGGCCAGTATAAAACAGTACCGGTTTTTTCGTATCGCAGGTATGTATTTTTTCATGAATTGTCTGCTCCTTCATTGTTTGCTCTCTCTGACGGGCTGCCTGTTCCGTCCTCCGGCTGCCGGATCCACACTGAGACAGAGCCGCCGTTTACCGGAAACTCCCCGCATCCCTCCCCGTCGATCGTCACCAGGGCGGGATGATGGCCCAGGGCGTCGTAAAAGACGCTGCCCGCGCACTGCTCTCCCACCTTCATCCTTTTGCTGCCCGCATCAGAGTCGGTCACCAGCACGGCCATCGCGGCATCCGGGTGTTCCATGTCCCCCGTGCGGGTGAAGCCCACAACAGACGCGTGGTCGAAGTAATCGATCTGGCCGCCGTGCGCATGGCTCTGGCGCAGCTTCAAAAGCACATCCAGCTCCGCCGTGCGCGGGACGTTGTCGTGCGCTATGCCATAGTAATCCCCGTAAAACACGCAGGGGATCCCGTCTTTTCGCAGCAGGATCAGGGCGTAGGCAATGGGCTTGAACCACGCCGGGATAAAGGAGGAAAGCGCCTGCCCGGGCTGTGTGTCGTGGTTGTCCACAAATGTCACCGCCTGTTCGGGCCTTGCCTTCACAAGGGTGTTCTCAAACAGCGAGCCCATGTCAAACTGCCCGTTGGAAGTGGCCGCCTGCAGGAATTTAAAATGCAGAGGCACATCAAACAGCGCCATACTGTTTTCCGTCACATCCAGGTAGTGCAGCAGGCGCTGCAGGTCGCTTGCCCAGTACTCGCCCACCGCAAAGAAATTTCGCCCCGCGTATGCCCGCATATTTTTCAGCCATTCCCGGTAAAAATCAAAGCTGATGTGCTTCACCGCGTCCAGGCGCATGCCGTCCGGCCGCACCGTGTCCAGGTACCATTTTCCCCAGTCCGTCACGGCTTTTACCGTCTCCGGGCAGTCGGTGTCCAGATCCACTCCCATCAGATAGTCGTAATTTACGTTTTCCGGATCCGTCTCCCGGTTCCAGGTTTTCCCCGCGAAGCAGAAGATCCCCTTCCGCTTTGCGGCCTCGTCCCAGTCTGTCCCGCTGAAATTTGCGGCGCTCCACTGATAGGCCGAGTATTTTCCGCTCCTGCCGGGGAAGGTGAACTTCGACCAGACGCGGATCTGCTGCGCGCCGCTCAAAGGCTGCTCCCGGTTGCAGGACTGGTCCTCCACGGCCGTCACTTCCTCCGTCTCGTCCGCGCCCATCATCTGGTTCAGCACGATATCCGTCAGCACCGCGATCCCCTGCGCCTGCAGTTCCTTTACCGCGGCTGTGTATTCTTCCCGCGTGCCGTATTTCGTGGCGATGCCGCCCTTCTGGTCAAACTCCCCCAGATCATAGGTATCGTAAACATCATATCCCACGCTGGACTTCCCGCCTGCCCCCTTGTACGCGGGCGGCAGCCAGACCATGTTCACCCCCGCGTCTTTCAGCGCCTGTGCCTGTTCCCGGCAGCGCCGCCAGAAGGAGCCGTCCTCCGGGAGATACCACTCAAAATACTGCATCATCGTTTGATTCTTCATCTTTCGCACCTTCTTTTTTTATCTCTGCCTTTCTTTTATAACACTTTTTTTGCCATTTGAAAATCCTTTTTCTGGCTCCTGCGCGCCCCGTCTGTGCGTGTTTTCACTGCCCAGATCTGATGGAAACCGACCATTTCTGGAAGAGATCCGCTGCATGATCTCGGTGAAAACCAGCATTTGTTTTAGAGGGATCCTCTGCTCGATGCCGGCAGAGATCCGCTGCATGATTTCCCCGGGAATATGATTGATTTCCCCCGCCGCGCATGGTAAAATAAGAGTGGTTTTTATGCATCCTTAAACTGCGCAAGATCAAGTATAAGGAGCTTTGGTATTCCCGTGAAGAAATGGTTTGGAAAAATATTTCCGTTATTTTTAATGAGTGTTGTCGGCACGGCCGTCATCCTGATCGCGGTCGTTTATTTTCAGTTCATCTCCCGGCGGATCTATGAGGACAGCACCGGGCATCTGCAGGAAATTTACGCACAGGTGAACACCACGTTCAGCTCGTTTGTGGAAAGGTGCTGGGGGCTGCTGGACAGCTGGGGCAACTATTTTTCCATGACGGAGGACGAGCAGAACGACGCCATCGCCGATCTGGTAAAGACCGAGCAGGAATACTGGGGCTTTTCTGAGTTCTACTTTTTCTCGAAGGATAAATCCTGCATGACCCTGGACGGGAAGCGGGAACTTCTGGAATTTTGGGAGGACTGGGACAAGCTGTTTCAGGAGCAGCAGCCGATCATGGCGGGGGAAACGCTGTCCAGCGGCCAGGATGTGACCATTTTTGCCGTCCCGGTGGCGCACGGCGAATACAATGGCTTTGGATTTGACGCCATCGCCATGAGCTATACCAACGCCGATCTCTCCGAATCGCTGAACGTGAGCGCTTTTTCCGGGCAGGCAAAGTGCTTTGTGATCCACGAAGACGGCATGGTGCTGCTCTCCACTCAGGCCGGCGGCAATGTGTTTGACGATTATCTGGTCTATTTAAAAGCCGCCTCCGATCTGGACGAGGCTTCTCTGAGCAAGCTGCAGAAAGACTGGGCGGAGGGCGTTTCCGGCCTTCTGCAGTGCAAGATCGGCAGTGTGGATCACTGCGTTCTTTATCAGCCTGTGGGGTTCCAGGATTACATCCTGCTGAGCGTGGTGCCCCAGAGCGTGGTCAGCGCCGGCTTCCTGTCCGTGCAGAAACTCACCATGAATGTGCTGTTCATCATTTTCTTCCTGGTGGGCGCCTCCCTGATCGCTCTCATCGCCCTGATCAGCCATCAGCGCTCCCGCAGGAACCGGATGGAGCTGCAGTATCGGGAGCTTATGTTTGACGTGCTCTCCAACAGTGTGGACGATATCTTCCTGATGCTGAACGCGGAGAATCAGGACGTGGACTACGTCAGTCCCAACATCGAGCGCCTGCTGGGCATCCGGTCTGAGGAAGCGCGCAAAAACATCCGGGTGATGGAAAAATGCGCCGTCAATTATAATGTGGTGATCCCGCGGGGAGAGCTGGAGGCCATCCCGCTGAACGGCAATAAATACTGGGAGTGCGAGTATATGCACCAGACCACCGGCGAGCGCCGCTGGTACCGGATGACCGTGTACCACCTGAGCATCCAGAATGTGGAGAAATACATTGTTGTGCTGTCCGACCGCACCCTGGAGCAGCAGATGAACCAGAAGCTGCAGG
>CANRKY010000057.1 GCA_947631355.1 uncultured Marvinbryantia sp. | reverse complement strand
GTCGCTGTCCGGGATCACGTAATCCCCATCAAATTGAAATGTGTTGTCAGCGCTCTGCTGTACGGAGCTGCCCCCAGTCGCCTGCTGTGCGGCAGCATCTGAAGCGCCATTGCCATTATTTGCGGCTGCGTCCTGGCCAACCGCGCCATTCATTGCAGACTGTCCATCCGTGCTGCCATTCGCCACTGCGGCTTGTCCATCCGTGCCATTTGCCGCAGACTGTCCATCCGCACCATTGCTCGCATTATTTGCCGTTGACGCATTATATTCTTCCGGCAAGTACGCAAAAGCTTTGGGCAGTTTGTTTTCCCACGACTGGTTTGCGGAACCCACAAAATAAGTTTCTCCATACTGGAAACGTTCTTCCCCTCCGCTGTCGTACAGGAAATTGCTCGCCCCGTCAAAATCTAATGGGTAACGGTCTATGAAACAGAGCATGTTCAGCCCTTCCAGCTGATCCGCCAGCGGCGTCCAGACGGGGTCGTACGGTTCCAGTCCCAGCATGTTCGCGGCGTTGTACACCGCGTTCATGTATTCTTCTTCAAAGAACGTGCCATTCAGGGAAACGCTGGTCACTTCATAAAACGCGCTGCCGTCAAAGCCAACTGCCACAAGGCTCCAGTCCACTCCGTCCGAAAGCAGCCTCTCGGTGTCGTTTGCCTCGCAGCAGATGATCTGGCCGCTGTCCCCGTTCAGGGCAAACACATCCACATCCGCGTTGGTCTGATCCAGGATGCCCTCTGCCAATGTGTATTGCGCGATGCGCTGCAGGGAGTTTTCATGGCGGCGGTAAATTTCTGCCACCAGTGTGTTCTGCTTTTCTCCGCTCTCACTGCTCTGCGGTTTCAGGCGGATTGCCAGCAGCTCCTCCGCGCCGTCCCAGTCCAGGTCTGTCTGGGTGAGTGCCAGAAAGCCGTCATATAGTTTGTATTCCAGCTGCCCGGATGCCAGAATCGTGTTCTCGTCCAGGTAGCTTGCGATCACGTTGTCGTTGGCATATCGGTAAAACAGTTCCGCCAGATTCTGCTCGCCGTCTGCGGCTGCGCACGGCAGGGCATGGCATGCAAGCATTGCGGCCAGCGCGGCGCATATCCTTTTTGTACCTCTCATAAATTTATCCCCTTGTATCCTTTGTGGACAGTATAGCACAGTATGCGTTTGCAGCGCAAGAAATTCCCGGGCTGAAGGCAGTTCAACATTCCCGGTCTGGCAGCCGTTTAAGACTGCATCCCGTAGAGCAGCGCGTTGCAGATGCAGGCCGCGATGTTGCTTCCCCCTTTTCTTCCCCGCGCCACAATATAGGGCACATCTGCCTGCATGATCAGTTCTTTGGCCTGCACCACGTTCACGAATCCCACCGGCACGCCGATGATCAGTTCCGGCGCGATCTTTTTTTCTTCGATCAGTTCGTACAGGCGCACCAACGCCGTGGGCGCGTTGCCGATGGCAAAGATCAGCGGGCGATCCAGCTGCGCCGCCTTGTCCATGCTGGCGGTGGCTCGGGTGGTGCCGTTCTCTCTGGCTTTTGCCGCCACATCCTCGTCTGACATAAAGCAGTACACTTCCCCGCCATATTTTGCGAGCATGTTTTTGTTGATGCCCGCTTTGGCCATCTGTGTGTCGGTGACGATGCAGGCCCCTTTCTGCAGGGCGAGCCGCGCCTTTTTCACCACATCATCGGAGAAGCACAGGTTGTCTGCATAATCGAAGTCCGCGCTGGTGTGGATACAGCGCTTGATGATGGGCGCCGTGTCCTCCGGCAGTTCCCGCCCCAGTTCTTCTGTGATGATCTCGAAGCTGCGCTGCTCGATCTCCATGGGTTTTACATTTTCCAATTTTATTTTCATAAACTTTCCCGCTCCGTTGCTTTTTTATTCCGCTTTTTTATTCCGCTTTCTTAAATGCCTTCCTCCAGGATCTCATAAATCTTTTTCATGTCCAAATGCTTGCGCAGTTCCGCGGCCAGGATGTCGTACTGGCTTTCCTTGAAGGCCGCAAAGTCCACGGCTGTGATCTTATTCATATCCAGCCCTTTTGCTTTCCCCAGCGCGGACACCACAGCTTTTGCCACGTTTTCCTGATCAAAGATCCCGTGCACATACGTTCCATATATATTCCCGCTCTGTGCGCCGTCCATCTTATATATGGCATTATTTTCCGCCGCATAGTTGCGGATCGCGGTCAGCGGTCTGCACGCTTCTTTTAAGGTGGTCACGCCCATGTGGATCTCGTATCCACTCATAGGCTCCCCGGAAAGGGCGGAAAGCACGCCGTCGGTTTCCTGAAATGTACCCTTTACCCGGGTGCGGATCTTGCTGCCGGAGAACACGGTGTCAATCGGCAAAAGTCCCATGCCCCGCATTTCTCCGCCGCCTTCCACGCCCTCCGGATCGCTAAGGCGCTCTCCCATCATCTGATAGCCGCCGCAGATGCCAAAGATGGTTTTTCCCGCGGCCGCCGCTTTCTGGATGGCAGCTTCCAGCCCGCACTGGCGCAGGAATCGCAGGTCGTCCATGGTGCTTTTTGTGCCCGGCAGGATGATCATGTCCGGGTCTTTCAGTTCCGACACGCTGCCCACGTACCGCAAAGAGACGCCCTCGATCGTCTCGAAGGGATTAAAGTCCGTGAAGTTTGCGATGCGCGGCAGGCGGATCACCGCGATGTCGATCAGCCCTATTTCCTGCCCGCCAGAGAGGCGCACACTCAAGCTGTCCTCGTCCTCCACCTGGATGGAGAGATAGGGCGCCACCCCCACCACCGGGATATGGGTGCGTTCCTCCAGCATTTGGATGCCCGGATCCAGGATGGTTTTGTCGCCCCGGAATTTGTTGATGATCAGCCCCTTCACCATGGCTTTTTCCTCATCGTCCAGCAGCATCACGGTGCCCACAAGCTGCGCGAATACGCCGCCCCGGTCGATGTCTCCCACCAGCAGCACGGGAGCTTTGGCCATTTTGGCCATCCCCATGTTTACGATGTCTTCTGATTTCAGGTTGATCTCCGCCGGGCTGCCCGCCCCCTCGATCACGATGATATCGCACGTGTCCGCCAGTTTCTGAAATGCCCGCATGATGTCCGGGATCAGTTTTTTCTTATACGCGAAGTATTCCGTGGCCTTCATGTTGCCCAGCACTTCGCCGTTTACGATTACCTGGGAACCCACATCGTTTGTGGGTTTCAGGAGGATGGGATTCATATAGACCGAGGGCCGGATGCCCGCTGCCTCCGCCTGCATCACCTGGGCGCGGCCCATCTCCAGCCCTTCCTCGGTGATGAAGGAGTTCAGCGCCATATTCTGGGATTTGAAGGGAGCCACCCGGTACCCGTCCTGCTTAAAGATTCTGCAAAGTCCCGCCGTCAAAAGGCTCTTTCCCGCATTGGACATCGTTCCCTGCACCATGATCACTTTTGCCATGCCACACACTCCTTTAGTACCCGCACCAGTTCTTCGTTTTCCTCGTGGGTGCGCACGGCCGCGCGGAAATCGCCTGCACGCAGGTTCCGGTAGTTTCGGCAGTCCCGGATCAGGATGCCCCGTTTCGCGCACTCCCGGGCCAGGTCTTCCGGCCCCTGAAAGAACAGATAGTTTGCCGCGCCGGGATACACCGCAAGCCCCAGTTTCTGCAGTTCTCCGGCCAGCCACGGGCGCTCCTGGCGGATCAGTTTGCGGGCCTTTTCCACATACACTGTCTCTTTTAATGCGGCAAGCCCGGCCATCTGCGCAGGGATGGATATGCTCCAGGGCTGGCGCCGGCCGCGCAGCCGATCCCGCAGTCCTGCGTTTGCTGTCAGTGCATATCCCAGCCGCAGCCCCGCCATGGCATAGGTTTTGGTGAAGGCTTTCAGCAGGATCAGATGGGGATGATCTGCGAGCATCGCATGAAAGTCCGATTCTTCCGGGCGATCCAGGAAATCCATGAAGCACACGTCCAGCACCAGAAAGATCCCGCAGTTTTCGCATGTTTCGATAATCTTTTCCAGAAGCGGCCGGGGCGTCTGCGCCCCCGTGGGATTATTGGGATTGCAGAAGAACGCCATTTGCAGGCCGCTGTCCAGATAATCCAGATAATCCTCGCCCACCTGAAAGCCCTTTTCCCGAAGGAGCGGATAAAAGCGGATGTCCGCCGCATCGGAAATTGCCTGCTCGTATTCCGCGAAGTCCGGAGCCGCAAGGAGCGCGCGTTCCGGACGCACCGCGTCTGAGAGCGCATAGATCAGGTCGGCGGCCCCGTTTCCAAACACCAGGTATTCTTCCGGCACGCCCTCCTTTTGAGCCAGCGCCCGGCGAAGCTCCCGGCACTGCGTATCCGGGTAATCTGCGCAATGCAGTACCCCACGGCACGCCGCGTCCGCAATGCCCTTTGGCATCCCCAGCGGATTTACATTTGCGGAGAAATCCAGCCGGTATGGAGTTGTATAGATATCGCCGCCGTGAATGTGCATCACATCTTCCTCCTGTTTTTCTGACTGCGCAAAGCACATCTGCTGCATGAAATGCCTGTCATTTACAGCAAAATATTAATCAGCACGGACGCCAGAAGCGCCGTAAATGCCGCCGCATAGAGCATCCGGTTGGCGCGCACGATGTCCTCCGCCTCTATGGGGCGCAGATTATCCCCGATAAATTCTTTTTTGTGGAGCACGCCAAAGTACCACGCGTCCCCCGCCAGCTGCACGCCCAGAGCGCCCGCCATCACCGCTTCTGTCTGCGCGGAGTTGGGACTTGCATGGCGCAGACGGTCCCGCCTGAAAATGCGCCAGGCACCCCTGCCGTCCATGCGGGTGAGAAATGCCGCCAGGATCAGAAACAGTGCCGAAAGCCTGGCTGGGATAAAGTTTGCGGCGTCATCCAGTTTTGCCGCGAATCTGCCAAAGTACAGATAGCGCGGATTTTTGTAGCCCACCATGGAGTCCATGGTGTTGATGGCTTTGTAGAAAAATCCCAGAACCGCCCCGCCCACGGCCATATAAAGCATAGGCGCGATCACGCCATCGGAGGCGTTCTCCGCCACGGTCTCCACCGCGGCTTTTGTGACCCCCATTTCATCCAGCCTTTCGGTATCCCGCCCCACGATCATGGAAACGGCCTGCCGCGCGCCGGCAAGATCCTGCTGCTCCAGTTTTTCGTATACTTTCATGCTCTCGTCTTTCAGGCTTTTTGCAGCCAGAAGCTGCCAGCAGAAAATAGTTTCCACCGCCAGGCGCAGGTACGGATGAACACGCTGCGCCGCCATGAGGATCAGCAGGGGCACACCGGCAGAAATCGCCGTCACCAGAACAGCGAGGAGTGCGCCCGCCAGAAATTCCCGCGTGGAAAATCCGGGATCTTTATAGGATTTCTGCGCGGCAGCCTCGAAATCTTTCGATGTCCTCGAAGGCCGCTCCGCCGCGCCGTTTTTCTCTGTCTGAAAGGGCACGCGAAACAGGCTGCGCAAAGCCTTTTCCAGCACTTCGATGCATTTCCCGATCAGGCGAACAGGATGGTACAGCCAGTGCGGATCTCCCACCAAAAGATCTATGCCAAACCCCAGTATCAGGGCGATCACCGAAAGTCTCATACCCGCTCCTTCCCGTAATCCACGCACTTTTCGCAGAACTCCACGGCGAACTGCGGGTCGGAGTAGTAATACAGATGGGGAAATCCGGCCAAGAGCCGCCCCTTTTTGTGGATGCATTTCCAGCTGCGTTTGCGCAATGGTTTGCGGGCAATGTAGCTGCTGCCGCTGTCTGTGCTGTCAAAATAATGGAACTCGTGGCCGTGCAATTTTCGGCTGCTCTGTTCTATGTCGGTGCTCTGCTCTATTCCATGTCTCTGTTTCGTGTCGGTGCTCTGTTCTGCGTTGCTGCTCTGCTCTATGCCGCCGTGCTGCTCTGTGCAGAGGACTTCCTGCTCCTCCTCGGCGGGTTCCAATTCCACATAGCCGAACCGCGCCAGTTTTTCCGTGCGGAACGCCCTGGCATCCAGCACGCCCGCCACGGGCCATGTTTTGCCGTCCATATCTTCCAATGTTTTATGAAGGTACAGAAAACCGCCACATTCCGCAAGGCACGGCATACCTGCGCGGATCTTTTCCCGGATGTCCCGCAGCATGGATTCGTTTTTGGAGAGCTGCTCTGCAAACAGTTCCGGATAGCCGCCATATAGGAGCAAGCCATTGGCCTCCTGCGGCACGGCTTTGTCCCGGAGCGGGGAAAACTCCACGAGCCGCGCACCCAGGGCCCGCAATAGATGAAGGTTATTTTCATAAATAAAGCAGAACGCCTCATCACGCGCCACGGCGATCACCGGCTCCGCACTGCGGATCTTCTGCGCCTCCGGCCCTTCTAATATGGCCCGGAGTTTTTCCGGCATCCCATGCATATTTATTGAGGTGCTATTCCAAGACTGTGTTTTCTGTACCAGTGCTTCCCGTGCAGGTGTCTCCTTCGCAGATGTTTCCTGTGCAGATGCATTGCACGGTTTTTCGGCTTCGTGCATCCGCTTTCCCTCCCACGGCAGGAGCTCCGCGTCCTTTGCCAGTTCCAGCAGCCCATCGATGTCCAGCGTTTCTTCCATCACGGAGGCCATGCGCTGCATTTTTTCTTCCAGAAGCTCCACCTCGTGGGGCATTACCAGTCCCAGATGGCGGCTCTTGATGGCGCAGTCCGCCATTCTCGGCACATAGCCAAACACCCGTACCCCAAGTTCTTCTTCGATGTGCTTTTTCATGTCCGGGTAGAGCGCCGCGGGCATCTGATTCAGGATCACGCCCTGGATGTGGCTGTCTTCCCGGTAGGTAATAAACCCGCGGATATAGGCCAGCGCGGAAAGGCTCATGCCCCTGCTGTTCACGATCAACACCACCGGGGTGCGGGTGACGCCGGCCAGATGGTAGGCGCTCGCCGTGTCTGAAATGCCGCCCAGTCCATCGTAATATCCCATCACGCCCTCCATCACGGACACATCCATATCCGCGGCGTTCATGGCGAACAGATAGCGGGTGGTGTCTTCATCCGTGAAAAAGGTATCCAGATTGCGGGAGCGCGTGTGCAAAACCTGCTCGTGGAACATGGGGTCGATATAATCCGGGCCGCACTTAAAAGAGGCGATGCGCAGCCCTCTGTTTTTCAGCGCCTGCAGGAGTCCGCAGGTGAGGGTGGTCTTTCCGCTGCCGCTGGCGCCTGCCGCCAGCAGGATGCGCGGATACGCCGTTTTTTGTTTCCTGTCGCTCATATTTCCCGCCCCGCTTTCTTTTCCACAGATATATCCGCCGCAAAACTTTCCCCGCCGCTGCCGCCCGTCCCGGTTGCGGAGAGGATGTATACGGGGTTTTGTCCCATCATCATATGATAGCTGCCCGCCTGTTTCGCTCTTGCCGTGCTGACGGAAACAATGTCCACGTCACCCACCGGCGCCGTTTTAAGAATATCCAGCGCCTCCGCCACGGTCTCCAGCGCAATGCAGTTCAGCACAATGCGCACGGACGGATTTTTCTGCAGCAGAGCATCGATGATGGAGCGCAGGTTCCCGGAAGATCCGCCGATGAACACATGGCTGGGCGCGGGGAGCTGCGCGAAGGCTTCCGGGGCGCACCCCTCTATCACTTCCAGATTGTCCGCCGCAAATTTTCTGGCGTTTGCCCGGATCAGTTCCGCCGCCTCCGGCTTTTTTTCTATGGCATACACCGTGCCGCTGCCAATGCGCAGTGCCGCCTCCACCGAGACAGAGCCCGTGCCCGCCCCCACATCGTACAGCACCGAATCACTGTGCAGGCGCAGTTTTGACAGGGAGATGCTGCGCACCTCGCTTTTTGTCATGGGCACCTTGTCCCGCAAAAACGCCTCATCTTCCAGGCCGTGGGTGACAAGATCCTGCGCGTTCGGGTTTTCGATCAGCAGCACGCTCAGGTTCGTGAAGGACTCTGTGCGCCAATCGGCCGCTGTGCGGGTGCGGATGCGCTCCTCCGGGTAAGATAAGTTTTCCCCCACCGTCACGCGCACATCCCCCAGGCCATAGTACACAAGTTTTTCCATCAGCGCGCGCACATCGTTTCCCTTGCCTGCCAGCGCGAACACTTTTTTGTTTGTGCGCACAGCCAGCGCCACATTGGCCCTGCGCCCGTGCAGGCTGACCAGCTTTACATCTTCCCAGGAGACATGGAGCTTCGCGCACAGGCTGACCACAGAGGATATGCCGGGAAAGACGCGCACTTCATCCTCCCGGAACAGGTCGTAGAGCCGCTTCGCGCCGCTGTAGAACCCCACATCCCCGGACTGCAGCAGGGCTATTTTTTCGTATTCCACGTGTGCGTCCAGGTACGCCCGGATCTCCTCCGGCTGGTAGGACGTCAGTTTTTGCGCACCATATCCGCGGAATGATTCCAGTATGCGCCTTGCCCCCACCAGAAGCTGCGCTTCCCGGCAGGCCCGCGCCGCCTCGATGGTCATGCCGTCTTCGCTTCCCATGCCGATGCCCACCATGGAGATCTGCCTTTTCACGCGCAGGCCCAGCCTTTTGATCAGGCGGGCTTTCACCTCCGCCAGGGAGTCTCCTTTCTCCTCTGTGGGGCGGCCGATCAGCACCACGCTGGCCCCGGCGCGCCTGGCCGCCAGGATTTTTTCTTCAAAGCCTCCCGCCTGGCCGGACTCTTTGGTGACCAGCCATTTTGCCTGAAACTGCCTGAGCATGGCGGTGTTCAGTTCCTCCGTAAATGGCCCCTGCATACAAATAAGATGCTTTCCGGCAAATCCCATCTGCGCGCAGGCCGCGGCCACCTCCGGCGTGGAGAGAACCCGCGCGTACACTCGCGCCGCATAGTCCGGCAGCGCCGTAAATTTCCGCAGCTCCTTGCTGCCGGTCGTCACCAGGATATTCCCCTCGGTTTTCGCGAGAAACTCCACGGCTTCCTCTATCGAACTTACACAGACCACAGCGCCATTTTCTGTTCCCACGCAGTTTTCTTCTGTCGGAGCATCCTCTGTTCCCGCGCAATTTTCTTTTGATGGAACATCCTCTGCTCCCACACAGTTTCCTGTTGCAGAGCTATCCTCTATTTCTGCGCAATTCCCTTCTGCCGGAACATCCCTTGCTCCTGTGCATTTTCCGTTTGCAGAACTATTCTCTGCCACCGCACAGTTTTTTTCTGTCGAAACTTTCTCAACTTCCGCCCGCAGCAGGCGAATATACTCCGCCCGGCAGACACGGCACGCCTCCCGGATGTTTGCGGTGACTTCCGCCGCATAGGGGTGCGTGGCATCCACTACGATCGTCTCTTTCTTTTCTTTGCACTGTCCGATCAGCGCGCACATTTCCTGCCTGTCCATCCTGCCCGCGCGCACATCCAGACGCCCGCTGTTTGCGATCAGCTGCCCGCCGTATTCCGTGGCGGTGCACACGATGGCCCGGCATCCCTGGCGGTCCAGAAATTCCGCCAGCTCCCGGCCTTCCGTGGTTCCCGCAAAAATAATGATCTCACACATCTCGATATCCTCTCGGCGTCACCATTTTCCCGTTACATTCTCTTGTCTGGGAATTTCCCACAAAGACGGTGGTGAACATATCCACCTCTGTATCCCGCAGTTCTTTTAAGGGCAGCACCCGGCAGATCTCGCCGTCCCTGCCGATATTTGACACGATCCCGCACACGGTATCGCCGGATTTGTGCCGCAGCATGCAGTCGCACGCTCTCTGCAGATAATCATGGCGCTTTTTGCTGGAGGGATTGTACAGGCAGATCACGAAATCCGCCTCCGCCGCCAGCAGCAGCCGCTTTTCGATGGTCTCCCACGGGGTCAGAAGGTCGCTCAGGCTGATGAGGCAGAAGTCGTGGATCAGCGGAGCGCCCAGCACAGCGGCTCCCCCGGTGGCCGCGGTCACCCCCGGCACGATCTCTACTTCCACCTGCGGATAATTTTCCCCGATCTCCAGCATGGGCCCAGCCATGCCGTACACCCCCGCGTCCCCGCTGCAGATCATGGCTACGGTTTTCCCCTTCATGGCCTCCTCGAAAGCCATGCGGCACCGCTCCACTTCTTTTCGCATGGGGGTTGTGAGAAATTCTTTCTCCGGAAAATACGGTCTCACCAGCTCCACGTAAACCGTATATCCCACGATAACGTCCGCCTCTTTCAGCACGTTTGCCGCGCGGATGGTCATTTTTTCGTATTCCCCTGGGCCGATCCCCACCACATAAATTTTATGCAAAGTCCACACTCCAATCTCTCGCCGCCAGGGCCACGGTCACGCCGTCCCCCGCCTCTTTCTTGCGGATCAGCTTTCCGTTTTGCGCGGAAAGCACCGCGCTGCGCTCGCACACGTTGTCCACGCCGGTCACTTTCTCCACGAACGCGGATCTTTGAAACTCTCCCTCTGCCCGCAGCAGTTCCTCCGCGCTGTAAGTGCGGTAGGGCAGCCCGTATTTTTGGGCAAACGCCAGGATACCGGGCTCCGCCGCCTTCACATCGATGCTGGCGATCTGCTCCACTGCCTTCATGGAGATGCCGCTTTTTCGCAGCGCGCCGCAAACTTTTTCCTCGATCCGCTCCATGGGCGTGCCCTTTTTGCACCCAATGCCGACGCTCACGATCCGCGGGATCAAGGTGAGCGTGTGCTTGTAGGGCTTCTTGTTCTCGTCCCATGTCACGCAGATGCCGCTCACGCCTTCAAAGACCGTCTGCTCCTCCCACACTTCCAGTTCTTTCGGCACTTCCCCGATCACCGGGAAGTCGCACTGGAACCCCACTTGCTTTTCATCCAGTATGTCCGCGGAGATTTCTTTTGCGCGTGCCATGTCCAGGATCTGAAGCCGGTTTTTCTTTGCGAAAAGATCCACCGCAAAGCGTCCGTTCACATCTGTGGCCGTGGTGATCACCGGTATGGCCCCCGTGAGGTTCGCCAGCATGCCCGTCAGTTCGTTGGCCCCGCCCAGGTGCCCGGAGAGCAGGGAAATGGCGAAAATGCCCCGGTCGTCCATCACCACCACGGCGGGATCTTTGGATTTGTGTTCCAGAAACGGCGCGATGCTGCGCACGGCAATGCCTGTGGCGGACAGGAACAAAATGGCGTCCATCTCCTCAAACATCTGCCCCGTCCAGTCGCGCACGGGAATATCCAGCGCCATCAGGTCGTACTGTTTTGCGTAGCGCGGCATGGTGTATCCGCAGCAGTCGATCCCCTGCCGCGGCAGCAGATCCATCAGCGTGCGGTTCAGCCTGCTGCCGTGCTCTGTGAAGCTGATCGCTGCCAATCTCATAAACTTGCCTCCCGAAATTCCGTGGAAAACCGGGGATTGTAAAGCTCCGACCGATTATAATGGCTGTGGCTCACCACATCCCCGACGATCATCAAAGCCGTCTTTGTGATGTGGTTTTCCCGCGCGGTCTGCGCCAGTGTGCCCACCGTGCAGATAAAGGTTTTTTCGTCCTCCCAGGTGGCCTTGTAGACAATGGCCGCGGGGGTGTCCGCCTGATAGCCGCCCGCCAGCAGGCGCTCTGTGAGTTTTTCTAACATACCGGTGCTCAAAAATACCACCATGGTGGCCTGGTGGGAAGCCAGCCGGGCAATCTCCTCTTTTTCCGGCACCGGCGTGCGCCCCGCCATGCGCGTGATGATCACGCTCTGGGATACGTCCGGCAGAGTGTATTCCAGGTTCAGCGCGGCGGCCGCCCCGCAAAAAGAGCTGACTCCCGGGCAGTCATCGTACGCGATGCCCTTTTCATCCAGCGCGTCCATCTGCTCGCGGATCGCCCCGTACAGGCAGGGATCCCCCGTGTGCAGGCGCACCGTGGTCTTGCCGGCCTGTTCCGCCCTGTACATCACATCCAGCACTTCTTCCAGCGTCATGGTGGCGCTGTTGTATATCTCGCAGCCTTTCTTTGCCAGAGAGAGCAGCTGCGGATTCACCAGGGAACCGGCGTAAATGATCACATCCGCCTCCGCGAGATAGTTCTGCCCGCGCACCGTGATCAGATCCGGCGCTCCCGGCCCCGCCCCTACAAAATGTACCATAATATCCTCCTTTTGTCCCGGCTTTTCGCACATCTCCATGCTGCGCCTGTTCCGCATCCCATCCATCTTTGCTCTGTATCTGCGCAGCTTTTCCTATGTCTTTACCCTATGTCCGTCTGGATTTTCACATATCCCTGCCCTATACCTGTCCGGGTTCCCGGTCGTGCACGATGATCAGGGAATAGTAGCCCGCCTCGTCCGGGATGTTCTCCGCGCCGAAATAGAACCGCTCCTCTGGCATCCCGCAGTTTTCCGCCATCACGGCCTGTGCGTGCGCCCGCAGCAGCGCTTCTTTTACCTGCCTCATCTGCCTGCCCGCCTTCATCAGCACCTTTGTGCCGGGAAGCGCCAGGGCGTCTTCCACCGGATACGAGGCCGGGATCACATGGAGCATCTCATCTTTTTCCGCCAGGGAGGTGTCCAGCTTTGCCGCCGCCGCGCAGAACGATGGCACCCCGCTGACGATCTGTGCCGCGCAGCCCATCCGGCGGATGCGCTTGTGAATATAAAGATAGGTGGCGTACACGCACGGGTCTCCCAGTGTGAGAAACGCCACGGTTTTGCCTTTTTCCAGCACCTCGGCCACGCGCCTTGCCCCTGCCTCATGGCTCGCCTCCAGCGCCGCCGGATCCTTTGTCATGGGCATGTTCACGGGCAGGAATGGTTTTTCCGCGATTTCCGGCAATGCCTGTGCCGCGATCTGCCAGGCGACGGAATCTTCCTTTTTGTTCCCCGGCGCAGCCAGCACATCCGCCTCTTTTAAAATGCGCACGGCTTTTAGCGTGAGCAGTTCCGGATCCCCCGGCCCCACGCCGATCCCATACAGTTTTCCGCTCATACGTCCTCCTTATTCTGGCGTTCTTTGGTCATCGTTTTCTTCCGCGGTTTCCTCTGCAGTCTCCCCGCCGCAAACGCGCGCGCCATGATGCGGAGCAAATAATCTCAGCAGATCCTCCGCCCCCTCGGTCTGCCCCAGGTACCCGTGGCGGTTGGAAAAGAGCACGGCCTCTGTGCGGATCTTTCCGCCGCACCGGTGCTGCATATAAAAACGGATGCGCGGCAGGATCTCCTGCATGGTGCGCTCCATCATATACGTCTCCCGCAGGATATCCAGCGCCTCCTCTGTGGTGGCCGTATCCAGGATGCGCCGGGCGGTGTTGGCGTTCGCCCCTGCCCGCAGCGCGTGGGCCGCCATCAGCTCCGCGCGGCTGTCCGCCTCCCGCGAGTGGGTGTTCATAATGCCGCCGGACACTTTGATGAATTTTCCGATGTGCGCCACAAACAGGATGCCCGCGAACCCCAGCTCCACGGCCATGTCCAGCGTTTCTCCCACAAAGTTGCTGCACTTCATAGAATCCTCTGCATCGATCTTCATGCCGCTCTGCAGAAAGTCTTCCCCGTAATTTCCGGGGGTCACCAGCAGATAATCGCACCCTGCCGCCCGCTTCGTCTCCATCTCCAGGCGGATGCTGGCCAGCAGCGCCTCCTCGCTCATGGGAACCACAATGCCGCTGGTTCCCAGAATGGAGATGCCGCCCTCGATGCCCAGCCTGGGGTTGAATG
>CANRKY010000056.1 GCA_947631355.1 uncultured Marvinbryantia sp. | reverse complement strand
GTGAAAACCTGTTCATGGATCCTGGAGTGGGATTGGGTCTGCTTTGGCAGACAATAAAGAGAAATGCTGCAGGAAACGTGCAGATGGAGGACGGCATGGATTTATTTGATTATATGAGAGCGAATACCATGAAACAGGAGGCGCCGCTGGCCTCGCGCCTGCGGCCGCGCACGCTGGACGAGGTGGTGGGGCAGCAGGAGATCATAGGAAAAGACAGGCTGCTGTACCGCGCCATCCAGGCGGACAAGCTGAGCTCCCTGATCTTTTACGGGCCTCCGGGCACCGGCAAGACCACGCTGGCAAAAGTGATCGCAAACACTACCAGCGCGGAATTTACCCAGATCAACGCCACGGTGGCCGGAAAGAAAGATATGGAGGAAGTGGTGAAGGCCGCAAAGGACAACCGGGGCATGTACGGAAAGAAGACCATTCTTTTCGTGGATGAGATCCATCGCTTCAATAAGGGGCAGCAGGATTATCTGCTTCCCTTCGTGGAGGACGGCACGCTGATCCTGATCGGCGCCACCACGGAGAACCCGTATTTTGAGGTGAACAGCGCCCTGCTCTCGCGGTCGGTGATCTTTGAGCTGAAGCCTCTGCAAAAAGAGGATATCCGCACATTGATCGAGCGGGCAGTGAGCGACAATGAGCGCGGCATGGGAAGCTACGATGCGGTGATCGAGGAGGACGCGAAGGAATTTTTGGCGGACATGGCGGACGGCGATGCCAGGGCGGCATTAAACGCGGTGGAGCTGGGGATCCTCACCACAGCGCGCAGCGCGGACGGAAAGATCCACATTACGCTGGATGTGGCCTCGGAGTGTATCCAGAAGCGGGTGGTGCGCTACGACAAGACCGGCGACAACCACTACGACACCATCTCCGCGTTCATCAAGAGCATGCGCGGTTCCGACCCGGACGCGGCGGTTTATTATCTGGCGCGGATGCTCTATGCCGGGGAGAGCGTCACGTTTATCGCGCGGAGGATCATGATCTGCGCATCGGAAGATGTGGGAAATGCGGATCCGCAGGCGCTGCAGGTGGCCGTGGCGGCGGCGCAGGCCGTGGAGCGGGTGGGCATGCCGGAGGCCCAGATCATTCTGTCCCAGGCAGTGCTTTACGTGGCGTCGGCGCCAAAGAGCAACGCGGCAGTGAATGCCATCTCGGAGGCCATGGAGGCAGTGCGCACCACAAAGGCCACTGTGCCGGTGCACCTTATGGACGCCCACTACAAGGGCGCGGCAAAGCTGGGACACGGCGCCGGTTACGAGTATGCCCACGATTTTCCCAAACACTTTTCCCGGCAGCAGTATCTTCCGGACGAAATAAAAGACCGGGTGTTCTACCGGCCTTCAGACAACGGATATGAAAAACAGATCAGAGAATACATGAAGTGGCTGCGGGAATGAGATTACCTCATCCCGCGGTTCTTTTTTGCGGCTGCCTTTGCGGTGCGCAGCTTTTCCTTGTACGTCTGCTTCAGCAGCCTGTTTTTCAGTTTATATTCGGTCTTGTTTAATTTTGCGCTTTGCTTTGCCTCTTTTTTCGCCAGCTTTTTCGCCTGGGCGGTCTGCACCTTTACGCTGCTGCGCACAGACAGGGCGATCACCAGGACGCCGAGTACGGCCTGGATGATAAGCGTCAGCTTTTCCTGGCGTTCCTTTGAAAGATTCATGGCGGCATACCTCCTGTTCTTCTTGAAATTTCAAAAACACAGAGCGCGGGAACATCCGCGCGGCCTCGGGCAAGCGCCCGCAACACCATTATATAAAATCCATCGGCACAGCACAAGCCTGTTTTTTCGCAGACGGCGCAGTTTTTTTATGGAAAATGCAGTGCTCACCGCGGATGACAAAGTTTCCTGGACAATACAGCGCTTTTCACAGATGACACAGCTTCCTGGACAATACAGTATTTACCGTATGTGACACATAGTAAAAAATGGCGAGAAAAAATGACCGCGCTGAGGAGACATGGCACAGGCACGTGGATTTCTGCTTGAAAAATACGGCAAAGAGATTCATAATAAGAGGAGCAGTGGCAGCCAGTGGCAGAGAATGGCAGCCAGTGGCCTCCAATGGATAATAGTGGCAGATAATGGAAAGTAATGGAAACCAATGGCAGTCAATGGAAAGTAGTGGAAACAAATGGACGGCAATGGAACATAATGGAAACAAATGGAAACCGATGGAAGATACTGGAAAAAAGTAGAGCATAATGGAGAATAATGGAATGAATGATATGCAGACATTGTATAAACTGATCGTGCTGACGCTTCTCGACAAAGTGGATTTTCCGCTGACAAACAGCCAGATTTCCGCTTTCATTCTGGAACAGCAGTATACGGATTATTTTACCGTGCAGGAGACTCTGTCCAATATGGTGGAATCCGGGCTGATCCAGGCAAACACTGTGCGCAACAGCACGCACTATAAGCTGACAGAGAGCGGGAGAGAGACGCTGGATTATTTCCGGGATGAGGTGTCTGACGCGATCAAAGAAGATATTCACGCGTATCTGAAAAAGAACAAGATACAGATGCGTAATGAAAATTCTGTGCAGGCCGATTATGACCGCACCAGGAACAACGAGTTTATGGCGCGGCTGCTGGTGAAGGAAAAGGACACGGTGATGGTGGAAGTGGATCTGGCGGTGCCCACGGAGCGGCAGGCCATTGCCCTGTGCGACAACTGGAAGAAAAAATGCCAGACCGTGTACAGTTATCTGATGAAAGAGCTGATGAGCGAATGAGGATCCTGCTTGCGGCAGTCAATGCCAAATATATCCACTCCAACCCGGCGGTCTACAGCCTGCGGGCATATGCAAAAGAGCGAGGCACGGCGGCAGAGATCGCGATCGCGGAATTTACCATAAACCAGACGCCAGAGGAGATCCTGCGGGAGATTTACGAGAGAAAGCCGCAGGTGCTGGCGTTTTCCTGTTATATCTGGAACCTGGAAATGATCGGGCAGCTGCTCGCGGATCTTCCCTGCGTTCTGCCGGACACGGAGATCTGGCTGGGCGGGCCGGAGGTATCTTACGACGCGGAGCAATTTTTGGCGGCGCACCGGCAGGTGCGGGGCATCCTCACAGGAGAGGGCGAAGAAACCTTCTGGGAGCTGGCAAATTGGTATGTGGATCATGAGGGTGCGCCTAAGGCTCCTGAAAAAATGTCCGCATCGCTGGAAAAAGCACATGCGCCTGAAAAAGTGCTCGCATCGCTGGAAAAAGCACACGCGCCTGAAAAAGTGTCCGCATCGCTGGAAAAAGCGCACGCACAGGACATGGAGCACATCCGCGGGCTGGTTGTGCGCACAGCGGACGGAGAAATCCGCCGGACGGCTCCGCGGCCGCTCCTTTCCATGGATGATCTGCCGTTTTTATACAGTCACCCGGAAGAATTTGAAAATCGGATCGTCTATTACGAGAGCAGCCGGGGCTGCCCGTTTTCCTGCAGCTACTGCCTGTCTTCCATCGACAAGACGGTGCGCTTCCGCGACACAGAAAAAGTGAAGGCGGAACTGCAGATTTTTCTGGATCACAGAGTGCCCCAGGTGAAGTTTGTGGACAGAACCTTCAACTGCAGGCACAGCCATGCGCTGGAAATCTGGCGCTACATCCGCGACCACGACAACGGGGTGACCAATTTTCACTTTGAGATCGCGGCGGATCTTCTGAATGACGAGGAGATCCGGGTGGTGCAGTCCATGCGGCCCGGGCTGATCCAGATGGAGATCGGCGTGCAGTCCACAAACCCGGAAACCCTGCGGGAGATACGGCGCGTGTCGGACTTTGCGCATTTAAGCGGGATCGTGCGAAGACTTCAGGAAAAGAAAAATATCCATCTGCACCTGGATCTGATCGCCGGGCTGCCGATGGAGGATTTTGAGAGCTTTGTGCGCTCCTTTAACGATGTGTACAGCTTGCACCCGCAGCAGCTTCAGCTGGGCTTTCTGAAGGTGCTGAAAGGCTCGCACATGCATGACATGGCGCAGGATTACGGCCTGTGCTTTCGCAGGCGCCCCGTGTATGAGGTGCTTGCCACCCGCTGGATATCCTACCCGGAACTCTTGCGTCTGAAGGACGTGGAGGAGATGGTGGAAATATATTACAACAGCGGGCAGTTCACCCACGTGATCCGCAGCTTGGAAAAAGAGTTTGCCCACCCCTTTGCCCTGTTTGCGGCGCTGGCAGATTACATGCGGCAGCACGCGTCCGCGGGTCAGAAAAAATCGCGCCCGGCACGTTTTGAACTCCTGTATGAATTTGTGCAGGATGGCGGAATCGTGCAGGACAGTGGAACTGTGTCAGACAGCGAAACTGCGCGTGATAGTGGAATTGCACGGGACAGCAGAATTGCACCGGACAGGGTGCAGGCTTGCCGGGAACTGCTGCTGTTGGATCTGTATCTGCGGGAGAACTGCAGGGAACGCCCCGCGTGGGCGCCGGAGCCCTCGAAGGAGAAGGACCGCATGTGGGAGTTTTTCCGGGCGGAGGAGCAGGAACACCGCTTTTTGCCCGGATACGAGGGGCGCAGCGCCAAACAGATGATGCACATGACGCATCTGGAACGGTTCCGGTGCGATGTGCTGGGAGACCAGAAAAGCGGCGAACACTGGCTGCTGTTCGACTATCAGAGGCGCGATGCGGTCACGGGAAATGCGTACGTGCAGGACGTCACGGCGGACTTTCCAAAAACTTCACGAGAATTTCCAAAAACGTCACGAGAATTTCCGGAAAACGCCGCGGGGACTTTCTAAAAACTTTACTTGCTAGATGAAGGAAAATGGGCTAGAATGATACCAGAGTCTGCCGCTGGCTTTTCGCATTTTGCGGCGGCAGGTTTTCTCTATAAAACAAATTTCGAAAAAATAAGAGGTGGAAGGAAATGAAAAATAAAAAGAGACAGCAGATCATCGCGGGCGTTATCGCCATCGTACTGATTCTTGCCATGGTGGTAACGACCATCATCGGCGCGTTTATTTAAAGATTCCAGGGGGGATTGTATGAAATTAAGAAAAGGACTGCTGCTGGGAGCCATTCTGGCATGCGTGATGGGAGCCGCATGCCGGGCAGCGGAGGACCGTATCGGCCAGGGCATCTATATCAGCGACATGGATATGTCCGGGATGACCTATGAGGAGGCACAGGCCGCGGTGGAAAAGAGGATCGAGCAGATCCGCTCGGACATCATCACGGTTCAGGTGGGCGAGGACAAGGTGGAGATCACCGCCAGCGAACTGGGGCTCCAGTGGAAAAACAAAGACATTGTGGACGAAGCGTTTGCATACGGCAACTGCGGCAATGCCATCAAGCGGTACAAAGACCAGAAAGACCTTGCGCAGGGAAACCAGATGCTCCCGCTGGAATTTGACGCGGAAGAAAACGTGATCCGCAGATTCGTGGAAGAAGACTGCATGAAATTCGAAAAAAAGGCGCAGGAAGCGTCTGTCTCCGCGGACGGCAGCGGCGGCGTGGATCTGCAGCCGGGCGTGACCGGTCAGGTGATCAATGTGGAGGAATCCATAAAGATTGTGAAAGATTTCCTGAGCGGGCAGTGGCAGGGAGGACCGGCCACGGTGGCTCTGTCCGTGCAGCTGGATGAGCCCAAAGGGTCGAAGGAGGAACTGGAGACGATCCAGGACTGCCTGGGAAGCTTTACCACCATGTATGATTCCTCCATCGGGCGCGGCACAAACGTGGAGCGCGGGGCGGAACTGATCAACAACCATGTGGTTTATCCGGGAGAGACCTTTTCCGTGTGCGATCATCTGGTGCCGTTTACCGCGGAAAACGGGTACGGGCTTGCCAATGAATACGCCATGGGAACGGTGGTGCAGGGCTACGGCGGCGGCATCTGCCAGGTTTCCACCACCTTATACAACGCGCTTCTGCGCGCGGAACTGGAGATCGTGGAGCGGCACAACCACACCATGACGGTAAATTACGTGGAGCCGTCCATGGACGCGGCGATCGCGGAGGGCAGTATGGATCTGGTGTTCTGCAACAATCTGGATACGCCCATCCTGATCTCCGGCTATGCCTATGGCGGGGAACTCACTTTCTCCATCTGGGGGAAGGAGACGCGCCCGGCGGACCGCAGCATATCGTTTTATTCCAATGTGATCGATTCCAGCGTGCAGGCGGGCACGCGGCTTTTTGCCGCGCCGGATCAGCCGGTGGGATATTTCAACCTGGTTTCCGCGGGCATGGTGGGAATGTCGGCGGAGGCCTATAAGGTGGTCACTTACAACGGGGAGACTACGGAAGAACGCATCAACACCAGCCTGTATGAGGCCACGCCCACCACTTACGAGGTGGGGACGCTGGGGGCCACGGACGCCCTGCTCAACGCGATCGCGGCAAACGATCTGGCGGCGGCGCAGGCAGCGGCTGCAGGCGGAGCGCAGACAGAGTCAGAGACACAGGCAGCGGAGACGCAGCCCGCGGAGACGCCGGTTACGGATGTGCCGGTGGTAGATATCCCGGTGGATGTGCCGACCACGGAGATGCCGGTGGTGGACGGCGGCGGGGACGTGTTTATCGGCGGCTCGCCGGACGATGGAGGCGTAGTTACGTGGTAAATGACAGAGATGCCGCGAACCATAAGATAAGCGGCAGAGACGCTGCGGGCCATAAGATAAGCGGCAGAGACGCTGCAGGCCATAAGATAAGCGGCAGTTGATGCTGCGCATAGCGTGGTAGGCGATAATGAAAACAGGAAAAATTTCAGAGAATATTTTAAAGCGCTGTGTTTTTAAGATGTGCGGGGAACAGCGCCCCGATGTACTGCAGGGGGCTGGAGCAGGCAGCGACTGCGCCGTTATGCGCGCAGGCCAGAACGGCCTGTTTTCCTGCGCGGTGCACCCAACACCGGTGGATAATTTCATAAAAATACGCTACAGTCTGGAGCATGCCGCAAACAATCTGGCATGCTCCGGTTGTCTGCCCGCGGCGGCTGTGCTCACGGTGCTGCTCCCGCCCGAGGCGGAGGAGAGCCAGCTGAAGGAGATCATGCGGGAGGCCGCGAAAGTGTGCGGGGAACTGGGCATATCGATCGCGGGAGGCCACACGGAAGTGACCGCCTCCGTGACTTGCCCGGTGCTTGTGACCACCGCGCTGGGCACGGCGGGGGAGAGGCTCTTAACGCCTGCGGCTGCACGGCCCGGCATGGAGCTTGTGGCGATCGGCACGATCGCCAGAGAGGGCACAGGGCTTCTGGCATCATCTGGGGAGGCGCAGCTTCTCGCCCGTTTCCCGTCGGCTCTGGTGGAAGAAGCAAAGAAAATGGGCGCAAGTATCGCGGTAGTGCGTGAGGCGCAGGCGGCGGCCAAACTGGGTGCGGCCGCGCTGCACGACGCATCCCAGGGCGGGATATTCGGCGCGCTTTGGGAGATGTGCGAGGGCGCAAAGCTGGGAATGGAAGCGGATCTGCGAAAAATACCCATCCGCCAGGAAACGGTGGAGGTGTGCGAATATTTCGGGAAAAATCCCTATTGCCTGGCGTCCGGCGGCGCGTTGCTGGCCGCGGCGGAGGACGGGCAGCTTCTCGCAAAAGAACTGGGCAGGCAGGGGATCGCGGCGGCGGTGATCGGACATTTCACCGGAACAAACAGCCGCATCCTGCACAACGGGGAGGAAGTGCGCTACCTGGATCGCCCGGCGCAGGACGAGTTGTACCGCACGGATTCAAACTGAGGAAGGTCAGATCTGTATTGCGTGAACCTGAGCTGGGGAAGAATAGAACTGTATTAGAGTAGGAGAGAAAAATGGCAGGACTGAATATCGTTCTGTTGGAGCCGGAGATTCCCTCCAACACTGGAAATATCGGCAGAACCTGTGTGGCCACGGGAACCCGGCTGCACCTGATCGAGCCGCTGGGGTTCCGCTTAAATGAAAAAGCCATCCGCAGGGCCGGGATGGACTATTGGGATCAGCTGGATGTGCAGCGCTATATCAATTTTGAGGATTTTCTGGAAAAAAATCCCGGCGCAAAGCTGTATATGGCCAGCACGAAAGCGCCCCGCAGCTATACGGATGTAAAATACGAGCCGGACTGCTACCTTATGTTCGGCAAGGAGAGCGCGGGGATCCCGGAAGAACTCCTGCTGGAGTACCAGGACACGGCTGTGCGCATCCCCATGCTGGAGGGCACGCGCTCCCTGAACCTGGGAAATTCCGCGGCCATTATTTTGTATGAGGCGCTGCGCCAGAATCAGTTTGCGCAGATGCAGCTTGCGGGGCACCTGACGCGGTTTGCGTGGAAGTGACGCGAAATTTGTAGCCCACGCCCCACACGGTATCCAAAGACCATGTTTCATGGTCTTTTATTTTTTTCCGGATGCGCTTTATGTGCACGTCCACCGTGCGGGTCTCCACCGCGCTGTCGTAGCCCCATAAATTATCCAGGAGCTGCTCGCGGGTAAACACCTGGTTGGGGGAGCTGGCCAGGAAAAAGAGAAGCTCCAGCTCCCGGGGCGCCATGTCAATCTTTACGCCGTTGCACAGCACGGTATAATTGGACAGACTGATAAAAAGCTGCGGGTATGCCACAGACTCCGGCGCGGCCTGCACGGCCTGACGCGCGGGGGGCTGCATTTCATAGCGCCGCCAGACGGCCAGCATCCGTGCGGCCAGCTCCCGCGTATCCAGCGGTTTTTCCAGAAAATCATCCGCCCCGGCGGAAAACGCGCGCACCTTGTCGTTGGCCGGGGTGCGCCCCGCCAGCAAAAGGAGGGGCACGGAAGAAAAACCGCGGATCTCCCGGCACAGGGCGTCGGGCTTTGCGCCGCCCAGAGAGGCAGCGTCCGCCACCACGATGTCCGGGGAAAAGGTGCCGATCTCCCTGCTGAGGGAGTGGCTGTCGAAGCAGACACGTATTTCCGGGAAAGCGGACCGCAGGCTGTCCCGCAGTGTCCGCGCATAATGGATGTCGCTTTCCGCGATCAGGATTTTTTGTGGAGTGCTCATAGTTTTCTCCCATCGAAAAAGGATTGACCGTCCGGTCAGCTTTTGAACGTCACGATCGTCACGCCCGCGTCGCCCTCGCCAAATTCGCCCAGCCGGAAGGAATCCACGTGCTTCTGGCGGCGCAGATAATTGTGAACCGCTTTTCGCAGGGCGCCGGTTCCCTTGCCGTGCACGATGCGCACGCTGGGCATGTGGGAAAGATAGGCGTCGTCCAGATATTTATCCAGCTCCGCCAGGGCCTCGTCGGTGGTCTTCCCGATCAGGTTTAGTTCCGTGCCCACCGAGGCGGATTTCGCCATCTTGATCTTCCCGGCTCCGGTCTGCCGCTGATAGGGCTGGGTGGTCTCCATATCCGGGATCAGTTCCAGGTCTTTGATGTTCACTTCGCTCCGCAGGATGCCCATCTGCACAAACAGGTTGCCCTTTGCGTTGGGCAGCGTGCTCACCGTGCCCTTCAGATTCATGCTGAGCACACGCACACTGTCCCCCAGATGGATGTCCTTCGCCTCCAGCGCCTTTGCCGCGGGTTTGCGCGCGCCTTTCAGCGTCAGGTCTTTCTCCACGGAAGCTATCTTTTCCCGCAGGCGGGAGCGCTCCATCTCCATCTCTTTGGCGGAGATGTTCTCCTTGCCGAATTTGTGGAAATTCTTGATGGTGGCGTCGGCGTATTCCTTCGCCTCACGCAGGATGGCGTGGGCCTTTTCGTTGGCCTCCCGCAGGATGCGCTCGCGGCTGGCGTCCAGCGTGTCCTGCTTCTGTTCCAGACGGCTTTTCAGCCGCTCGATCTCGGACTTGTAGCGGTCGATCTCCTCGCGCTCCCGCTCGATGGTGACGCGGCTGGATTCCAGATCGCTGATGAGCGTCTCGAAATCCTCGTCCTGCTGGGAAAGCTGCCCCTTTGCCTCCTCGATGATGTCGCTGGGGAGCCCCAGCTTTGCGGAAATGGCAAAGGCGTTGCTCTTTCCGGGGATCCCGATCAGCAGGCGGTAAGTGGGGCGCAGGGTTTCCACGTTAAACTCACAGCAGCCGTTCTCCACGCCGGGGGTGGAGAGGGCGTACACTTTCAGTTCGCTGTAGTGGGTGGTGGCGATGGTGCGCACCCCCATGCGGTGCAGATTGGACAGGATGGAGATGGCCAGCGCCGCGCCCTCCGTGGGGTCGGTTCCGGCTCCCAGCTCGTCAAACAGCACCAGGGAGCGGTCGTCCGCCTCTTTCAGGATGGACACGATATTTGTCATGTGGGCGGAAAACGTGCTGAGGCTCTGCTCGATGCTCTGCTCGTCCCCGATATCCGCGAACACGTTGGTGAAGACGGAAAGCTCGGAGCGGTCGAACGCCGGGATGTGCAGCCCCGCCTGCCCCATCAGGGTGAACAGGCCCACTGTTTTCAGGGACACCGTCTTCCCGCCGGTGTTGGGGCCGGTGATGATCAGCAGGTCAAAATCCTGCCCCAGGCGGATGTCGATGGGCACCACCGTATTCTTGTCCAGCAGGGGGTGCCGTCCCTTTTTGATGTTCAGGACGCCGTTTTCGTTAAAGACCGGCTCGCTGCCGTTGTAAGACCGGGAAAGCTGTGCCCGGGCAAAAATGAAATCCAGTTTGGCAAGCAGCGCAAGGTCGCTCTGGATCGCGTCCAGATCTTCCGCGGCGCTCCCGCTGAGGTTGGCCAGGATCACTTCAATCTCTTTTTCTTCTTTCAGTTCCAGCTCCCGCAGCTCGTTGTTCAGCCGGATGACCGCCATGGGCTCCACAAAGAGCGTAGAGCCGGTGGAGGACTGGTCGTGGATCATGCCCTGCACCTGCCCGCGGTATTCCGCCTTCACAGGCAGGCAGTAGCGCCCGTTGCGCATGGTCACCACGGGATCCTGCAGATAGGTGCGGGCGGAGCCGTTCACCATGGAATTCAGATGGGCGTGGATCCGCTCGTTCATCTGAAATATGGAGCGCCGGATATTGCGCAGCGCGGGGCTGGCGTCATCGCTGATCTCCTCCTCCGAGGGGATGCAGCGCCGGATCTCCCTGGCCAGCGGCGTGAGGGGCTGCAGGGCGTCAAACATCACATCCAGCGCAGTGGCTTCCTCCTCCGTATTTTCCTTTCGGGAATAAGCCTTCACGCGACCGCAGACTTCCAAAAGTTTACAGATGGCGATCAGTTCCTGGGGGCTTAAAATGCTGCCCACTTCCAGGCGCTTTAAAGAGCCGCGCACGTCCGTGACGCCGGCAAACGACACGCTGCCTTTCTGAAAAATAAGCGACAGCGCCAGGCTGGTTTCGTTCTGGAGCGTGCGGATCTCCTCGATATCCGTGGACGGGAGCAGGTTTCTGCACAGCTCCTTTCCCAGGGAAGAACCGGCCAGGCTGGCAAGGCGCTCGATGATCTTAGGAAATTCCAGAGTTTTCAGAGCTTTCTGATTCATAAAAACCTCCATGACATATCAAAACGGGATAAAATCCGGCAACCCTAGTGTACCACAGAAAAACATATCCTGCAAATTTAAACTTGTTATTGAAAAATATATGGTATATGATATACATGATATACGCAGCGGGCGGAACCTGGCCGGAATGGACGGCGCAGTGCCATTGGCGGAGGGCAGCCCGTAAGAGAAAGGGGTCTTTTGGATGCGGCGCTACATGGCAGTTCTTTTTGTATGCAGCATCTTTCTGTCCGGCGTGCACGCCGCGGCGGAGGAGGAACAGAGCATATTTTACGGCGGGGGAGAGACCGCCTTTTCGGAAAATGGAGACATCGGAAGCATCGCGCCGCCGGGGGAGAGCAGCGCGCAGTCCGGCGAGACCGGGGCTATCGCACCGCCTGGGGACGGCGAGATCGGGACTATCGCACCGCCTGGAGACGGCGAGACCGGAGCCATCACACCGCCTGGGGAAGACGGCGAGATCGGAGCCATCACACCCGGCGGGGAGGGCAGCTTCTTTTACAACAACACCGGCTTTATCACGGCGGAAACCTATCACGGGGAAGTCTATTACGATTCCAACGAAAGTTTCATCGAGGTGATCGGCGAGATCGCCCGGGAAGATATGAAGTGCAGCGGCATCCTGGCGTCCGTCACGGTGGCCCAGGCCATTCTGGAATCCGGCTTTGGGACAAGCCGCCTGGCCACAGAGGGAAAGAATCTGTTTGGCATCAAGGCGTCCCTCTCCGGCAACAACTGGGAGAACAGCACGTGGGACGGCGTGAGCATTTTCCGCTCTAGCACGGCGGAGCAGACGACGTCCGGCGTGGAGTATTACATAATCGCGGATTTTCGCGCATATGAAAGTATTGTGGACTCGGTGGGGGATCACTCCGCCTATCTGCTGGGAGCCGTGAACGGCGACCACTACCGCTACGATGGCCTGCAGTACCAGACGGATTACCGCACGGCGGCGCAGATCATTAAGAGCGGCGGCTACGCCACGGATGTAAAGTACGTGGATAAGCTGTGCAATCTGATCGAGACATACGATCTTACAAGATTTGACGAAGAATAGCGCCTGGGCGCTGCAAAGGGGAACAACATGAAATATATCGAATCTTTCAAAGAGGGCGACCGGGTGGGAGGCATTTACCTGTGCAAGCACCGTCAGGCCGCGGTCACAAAAAACGGGAAGTCTTACGAAAACGTGATCCTGCAGGATAAGACCGGGACGATCGACGCGAAGATCTGGGAGCCAAATTCCAGCGGGATAGAAGAATTTGACGTCCTGGACTATGTGGAGATCATGGGGGATGTGAGCAATTTCCAGGGAGCGCTGCAGATGTCTATCAAGCGCGTGCGCAGGGCGTCCGAGGGCGAGTATGACCCGAAAGACTATCTGCCGGTCTCCGAGAAAGACATCGATGAGATGTACCGGGAGCTGATGGACATTCTGCACACGGTGGAGAACCCGCACCTGAAAGCGCTGGTGGATATGTATTTCACGGAAAACGAGTCGTTTCAGAAGGCGTTCCGGGGCCACTCCGCAGCGAAGGCCGTGCATCACGGGTTTGTGGGCGGGCTTTTGGAGCACACGCTGGGAGTGGTGCGGCTCTGCGATTTTTATACAAAACAGTATGCTGACCTGAACCGGGATCTGCTGCTCACGGCGGCCGCGTTCCACGATGTGGGCAAGCTGAACGAGCTCTCCGTATTTCCGGAGAACGATTATACAGACGACGGCCAGCTTCTGGGACACATTTTCATGGGGGCGGAACTGGTGCGGGTGAGCACCCGACGCATCCCCGGCTTTCCGAAGCGCCTGGCTTCGGAGCTGACGCACTGCATCCTCGCCCACCACGGGGAGCTGGAGTTTGGCTCGCCCAAAAAGCCGGCCCTTATGGAGGCCGTGGCGCTTTTCATGGCGGACAACACGGACGCCAAATTGGAGAGCTTCCGGGAGATCCTGAAAGGAGCGGGGGAAAATAACGGCTGGCTGGGGTACAACCGGCTTTTTGAGTCGAACCTGAGAAAGAGCAGCAGGTAAAGCAGAAAATTCATTTAATCGCTGAAAAAGCTTGATATTATCCGTACTATTGCGTATAATAGAGATGTAAAGAAAGTAAAGAAAACCAAGCGGCTTTTTTTGAAAGGGTGATGATACATGGAAGTAGCAAAGATTTCAAGTAAAGGGCAAATTACCATTCCCGTATCTGTGCGAAATGCGCTGAAGCTGAAAGCCGGGGATAAGATTGTGATTTTAGAGGAAAACGGCAGGTTCTATTTTGAAAATTCTGC
>CANRKY010000055.1 GCA_947631355.1 uncultured Marvinbryantia sp. | reverse complement strand
AGTTCCCCCGCATCCGGGAGATTGAGGAGATCGCATCTTCCAGCGTACAGTCCGCCCGCCGCATGCTTTTTGACAGCGCAAAGGACGCGCCGGAGCTTTTGAAGGCCCGGATCGCGCAGCTGGGCGCGGAGCGCGCCCGCATCCTTGCGGACGCCGGATACCCTTCCGACTATCTGGAAATGACCTACGACTGTCCCCTCTGCCGGGATCGGGGCTTTGTGGACGGACAGAAGTGCCGCTGTTTTAAAAAGGCGGAGATCGACCTGCTCTATACGCGGTCGAATCTGCAGGATATCCTGAAAGAGGAAAATTTTGACACCTTCTCGATCGATTACTATTCCGATCAGACGGACGGAGCGGACGGCCCTACTTCCCGGGAGCGGATGCTTCGGGCGGTGGAGATCTGCCGTGCCTTTGTCCGCAATTTTGACTCGGAATTTTCCAATCTGTTCTTCTACGGCGACATCGGCGTGGGGAAGACGTTTCTCTCCCACTGCATCGCCAGGGAACTTCTGGATTCCATCCATTCTGTTATCTATTTCTCAGCTCAGGGCCTGGTGGACGCGTTTGCGCAAAAAAGGTTCCACCGGCAGGAAGAAATGGATAATCCCATGGATACGGACGCAATCTATAACTGTGATCTTCTGATCATCGATGACCTTGGTACGGAGATGTCCAATTCATTCACGAACTCCGAACTTTTTTTGTGTGTCAATGAACGGCTGGACGCCAGAAAGTCCACGATCATCTCCACAAATCTGTCCCTGAAAACATTTAAGGATACGTACTCCGAGCGGATCTCATCCCGCATTTTCAGCAATTATACGATGATAAAGCTGTTCGGACAAGATATCCGCCTGCTGAAAAAAACAGAGCGCCTGTCCGGTCACTGACCGGCTTGTGCGCATGAGGAGGAAATTACAATGGCCACAGAAACCATGGAAACTATTCCGGTAGGCGCCCTCGCACTGATCCCTCTGGACAGCTGCCGGACACTGGGGGAAAAAATAGACCAGCATCTGGTCACCTGGAGGAGGGAGCGGGATCACGCGCACAAATCCACCCTCGCTTTCCGCGAATACGAAAAGGACAGCTACATCGTCCCGTCCAGCGTACCCCGATTTGGCTCTGGGGAGGCAAAGGGGATCATCAAGGATTCCGTGCGCGGAGACGATCTCTACATTCTCGTGGATGTGTGCAACTACAGCCTCACCTATTCTCTGTGCGGCCGCACCAATCACATGTCTCCGGACGATCACTTTCAGGATCTGAAGCGCATCATCGCGGCGGCTGAGGGAAAGGCAAAGCGCATCACGGTGATCATGCCGTTTCTGTATGAGGGAAGGCAGCACAAGCGGAGCGGCCGCGAGTCTCTGGACTGCGCCCTGGCGCTGCAGGAGCTCACCAACATGGGCGTGGACAACATTCTCACCTTCGATGCCCACGACCCCCGCGTGCAGAACGCCATCCCGCTGCACGGTTTTGAGACCATCCAGCCTGTCTATCAGTTTATCAAGGGGTTGTTCAAGGCGCAGCCCGGCCTTCACATTGACAAAGATACCATGATGATCATCAGCCCGGATGAGGGCGGCATGAGCCGCGCCATCTACATGGCAAACGTGCTGGGCCTGGACATGGGAATGTTTTATAAGAGAAGGGATTATTCCAGGATCGTGGACGGGCGCAATCCCATTGTGGCCCACGAGTTTCTGGGCTCCAATGTGGAGGGGAAAGATATGGTGATCATCGACGACATGATCTCCTCCGGCGACAGCATGCTGGAAGTGGCCTCCGCCTTAAAAGCGCGCAAGGCCCGGCACATTTTCCTGTGCTCCACCTTCGGGCTGTTTACAAACGGTCTGGAAAAATTTGACCGGGCGTATGAGCAGGGAGTGTTTGACTATCTGCTGACCACCAATCTGGTGTACCAGACGCCGGAACTGCTGGCCAGACCCTACTACACAAGCTGCGACCTGAGCAAATACCTGGCCTACATTATCGACACTCTGAACCACGATCGTTCCATCAGCGATCTGCTGAGCCCCATAGACCGGATCAACCGTTTTCTGGCAAAGACGAATCTGTGATCTGCCGCATGATCTCCTGTTCTCTTTTGTGACAGGTGAACAGCAGCACCTGACGCCCGCTATAGCGCAGCCACTGCAGGGTCTGCGCGAGGCGGACGTCGTCGTATGTGAGGAACGCGTCGTCCAGGATGAGGGGCACCGGCTCCCCCTGGTTCAAAAATTCCGCGCAGGCCAGGCGCAGGGCAAAATATACCTGCTCCATGGTGCCGCGGCTGACCTGCCAGACAGACAGCAGTTTTTGCGGCGTATGGATCTTCACCTGCAGATCCTCGTCCAATGAGACCCCGGTGTACTTTCCTCCCGTAATGGCTGCGAAGATCTGCGACACCCGGGCGTTTAACCGTCCGGCGTGCTGGCGGCACACCTGAGAGGCCGCCTCGGAGAGCGTGTCGATGGCCAGGTAAACCGCGGAGAGATCTTGTTCGATCTCCCCCAGGCCGCTCTCCGACTGTCTCAGGGAGTTATATTCTTCCTGCAGTTCCAGAAGGAGCGACCGCTTTTCTTTCCGCGCGTTCTCCGTCCACTCCAGGTTCATCTGCAGGCGCTGCCGCTTCGGGGCCGTCTCCCGCGCGTATGCGATCTTTTCCCGCTGCCGCGCATATTCCTCGCGCAGCATCCGCTCTCTGTTTTCCAGTTCCCTTCCGCGCGCCTTTATCCTCCGGTTTTCATCGCGCACGCCAAAAAAGCGCACGCCAATGCACGCGGCCAGTATCACGGCTGCCGCGCCCGCCCGCACTTCCCAAGCGGTCACGGCAAGTCCCGCCGCCAGCGCCGCGGCGGCCAGCAAAGCCATCAGGATCTTTCCGGCTTTCCAGATATTCATGCCGTCCGTCTCTGTGTCCGCGTACAGATCGTCCATTTTCTGCCGCAGCTCCGGCAGGGGATCCTCCTCCCCGCCCATCTGCCGTAGCGCCTCGCGGTATCTCTGCCCGGAGGCGGTCAGATCCTCCAGCTCCTGCCGGGTCTCATCGATCTTCACGGACAGCTCCTGCATGGCCTCGATCTTTTCCGCCGTCTTCTGTTTCTTTTCCCGCTCCAGCCGTTTTTTCTCATCCTTCAGTTTTTCCATGGCGCCGGACACATCGATGTGCGCGTCCCCCGCCATGTTCGCGTTGATCATGGCGTTGCGCACCGCCGCAGCCAGCCCATCGTCTGTCTGCCCCGTGATCTGCCCGAAAAACACTGTGTTGGAAAACGCCGTCTCTGTCATACCGTCCAGGAATGTGCAGATGTCGTCTCCCTCCAGTTTTTGCTCCGTGCCGTCTGTCTCGCAGATGAGCCGGGCGCTCTTTTCTTTTTTCTCAAAGTTGCGTTCCACGCGGTACACTTTTCCTCCGCTGGAAAACCGCATGCTCCCCGCAAAATATGCGCTGTTCTCCCACGGCGCCCGCAGGTTGTATTCATCCGTATCGGCGGCGCGCCCGCGCATCTTATCGATCCCGAACAGCATCCCCCGGATAAAGGAGCGGATGGTGCTCTTTCCGGTCTCGTTGTCCCCGTAGATAATGTTCACGCCGGGATGAAAGACCATTTTCTGGTCCGTAAATTTTCCGAAATGCTTCATTGAAATATCTAATATTTCCATATATACTCCCGCCCGGCTGTTTTTGAATACTCGCCTTTTTGCCCCGATGCCCGGCCGCTCTTTATATCCCATATTTCGCCCCAGCGTCTGGCTGTTCTTTGTGTGCTTTGGCGTCTATCCGTATCTGCTCTTGCAGCCCTGTCCTCACAGGCCCAGGTACTTCAGCCCATAGCGCAGGGCCCGCATCCGCACGGATCCGTTTTCGATCTGCCCGCCCTCCGGGAGCAGTTTGTCGATAAACTGCCCCAGGACGTCCTCCCGGTGTATGCTGCGCAGTTCTTCAAAGTCATAGTCCGGCTCCGTGAGGTCGTTCACCTCCGCGATGTTTCCAATGGCCGCATACCTGTCGGTGTGATAGCAGGCGGCCGCGTCCCGGTAGCCGGTGATATCTACTTTATAAATATGTTCTCTGCCGCAGGCGCGGATTTTTTCCTCCAGTTCTTCCTGTATGGAAAAATCGGTGGAGGCGGTGGTGCTCACAAGGTTCAAGTGTATGTACTCCCTGCAGGCAAACGGCACAAATTCCGTGTGAATCTTCCCCTTCTGATATTCCCCCAGAATGTACCCGTGTTTTCCCGTGTCATTGATATCCACGGGCTCCAGCGCGCCGGCGTACGCGATCTTGTTCGGAACCAGGCTCTGCGGCGCATGGATGTGCCCTAGGGCGATATAGTCGAACCCGCTGGCCGCCAGCGCCTTTTTGTCCAGCGGGATGTGCCGGCTGTCCCCGCCGTGGGCGAGCAGTATGTGGCATCCCGGTTCTTCGTCCGGAGCCAGCCCGTCATACAGCGGCTCCGTGATCTCTTTTTGGTCATAGCTGAAGCCGTACACGGAAGTTTGCAGATCCCGGAAACAGATGCGCTGACATTCCCCGGCCTCCAGGAAAAAGACGTTCTCCTCCCAGGCAAAATCCCGATACAGAGAGTCCCGGTACAGGCAGTCGTGATTTCCCGCCATCAGCACCACGCGCGTCTTTTTCAGCGTGCCGAACAGATAGTTGAGCTCCCGGAGTTCCCCATACTGCGGCTGGCGGTGGAACAGATCTCCGGCGATCAAAAGCAGATCCGCCCGCTGATGATCCGCTATGCCGATCAGGCGGCGGAACGTCTGCCAGATCTCATGTTCCCGCTGTTTTGACCATGGATGCCCCTTATCGGGCACCGCGCCCAGGTGAACGTCTGCGATATGGATGAATCTCATGCCCTGCTCCTTTCGCAAAATATCTGTGCAGTATCTTATAAATCAGTATAACATACTTCTTTTGTAGTTGCAATTTTGCGTTGATTTTGCTACAATGCAGATAACTACTATATTTTTACAAGGGAGGTTTTATCGTGAAGAAATTTATGGAAGAATTTAAAGTGTTCATCATGCGCGGAAACGTGATCGACCTGGCTGTCGGCGTTATCATCGGCGGCGCGTTCCAGGCCATCATCAATTCTCTGGTGAACGATGTGATCATGCCCCTCATCAGCCTGCTGACCGGCGGCATTGATTTTACGAACTGGTTTATCCAGCTGAGCGGCAGTGAGAAATATGCCACGCTGGCCGCCGCGCAGGAGGCGGGCGTCTCTGTGCTGGCCTACGGCAACTTCATCGCCGCCATTTTCAATTTCCTTATCATGGCATTTGTGATCTTCTGCCTGGTGAAGACCATCAACAATGTGAACGCAAAGCGCAAACCGGCAGAGGAGGAGGCTCCCACCACAAAGAAGTGCCCGTACTGCCAGAGCGAGATCGACATCAACGCGACCCGCTGCCCGCACTGCACTTCCGAGCTGAATTAAACCGACAGGGCATACATAGCATAAAAATCCCCCGCTTTGCTTTCGCGAAGCAGGGGGATTTTTTGATGTTTCCCATCTGTGATTTTCCTTTATTTTTCCTGTACCTCCAGGATTCCCATGGGACATGCCTTCGCGCAGATCCCGCAGGCAATGCATTTTGATGTGACCGGGGATTCCGGCGCCTTTACCATCACGTGCATAGGGCAGGCCTCCACACACTCGCCGCACCCGGTGCAGAGCTTCTTGTCGATCATATACACGCCCTTCGCGTTCTGTTTGATCGCGCCCTGCTTACAGGTTCTCGCGCACTTTCCGCACTGCAGACAGACATTCGTTTTCGGCTCCCCGTCTTTCCCCGCTACGATCTGAATACAGGATTTCAGGGGATTCATCTCTTTGTAAAACGCGGACGAACAGGCATCCACACACGCAAGACAAGCCATGCAGGCCGTTTTATCCGTTACCACCAATTTCTTCATATTCTTTTATCCTCCCGGTACGTATGATATTTTATTATACCATCTCCCAAAAATACTGCAAGCTTTCTTTTGGATTTCCGTCTTCTGCGCATCCATCTTTTGCCTGCCAAATAAGATCTCCCATGCGCACCGCGATCTCCCCCTCCTTGTTTTTCCCGTGCCGAAGCGCCTCTGAAAGACGCCCCGTCCCCTTCGGAATCAACAGCACGATGGTGGAGCCGCCGAAGGCAAAATATCCTTTTTCCATTCCGGCCCGAACCCGCACCTTCTCTGCCGACAGCGGGCGGTTATGGATGCGCCCCACAAGGAGCGCGCCAATTTCCATCTGCACCAGCGCGCCGCATTTTTCGGAGCGGATCACCTGGTATTCCCGGCTGTTCTGCACAAAAACCGGATATGTGCGAAGCGCGACAGGCCGGACACAGTGCAACACGCCATTTATTTTTTTCTGACAGACGATGCTGCCGGAGGCCGCATAGCAGTATCGGTGATAGTGCGCCGGTGTGAGCCGGAAGATCAGTGCGAGGCCGCCCTGAAACTGCTTTGCGAGCGCATCGTCTTTTAGCAGATCGGCCAGCGCGTAGCGCGTATGCTTGATCGCAAACTCCGCGCCGTCCGTGATCTTTGTCCAGCTCAGCAGTCCATCGCAGGGGCTGTACAGGCATCCGGGAAGTTCCTGAAACGCCGTATGTTTTCTTTTTCTGGTGAAAAAATCATTGAACGAGCGGAATCCGCCCTTTGGGACGCAGATATCCCGCATATCAATATGGTGCCTGCGTATATAATACGGGACCAGACACCGGGACGCCCGGCAGGACAAAAAAGCCCCCGCCACATTGGACACCCTCGGATGAACCAGCACCTTCAGAATGGCTCTCCCAGGAATGGTGCGATATAAAAACCAAAGCGCAGCGGAATCTCTCATACCATATCCCACCCCATAAAGAACAGCATGCCCGCCACCTCCAGAGCTCCGATGGCCACGATCCCGATCTTTCCCAGCACGCCGGGCTTTTTCACTTCCACCGGGAGCAGATAGCCCAGCCCCATGGCCGCCAGAAGAAGCGGGAACCAGAAGGTTCTCCTGCAGATCCTGCAGTCGTACAGCAGATAGACCGCCGGCAGAAGAACCGCGATAGTTGTGACGGGAACACCCAGATAGCTTTCTCTTTTTTGATCAGTCTTTTGCTGCCGTTCTTCTTCCATCACGTTAAAGTAAGCCAGGCGGATGAGCGCGCACAGCACAAAGGCAGCGCAGATCATGCCCACCGTCACTTTCTGATCGCAGATCCGAAACACGAATGCCGCGGGAAGGACCCCGAATCCCACCAGGTCGCTCAGGGAATCGATCTGAACGCCGAACCGTTTTTCGCTGGGCGTCCTGTCTTTTGTGGCCGCCACCGCGCCGTCAAACATATCGCACGCCCCGGCCATCATCAGACAGAGGATCGCCCACCAGAAGTCCTGGCAGATCACCCGCATCAGCCCGCACACGGAAAACATTGCCCCGCAGTATGTGAGAATTACCGTGTAATCATAATATCCAAGCGGTTTTTTCTTCATCTTCCGTCCCTCCTGTTTTTTCTACCGGATCATTCCGAACAAAATACTGTACGCAAGGATGCACCAGGGCTTGCCCAGAAGGATGATCCATATGAATTTCTTCCGATTCATTTTGATAACCCCGGAAAAGTAGCAGAGAAAATCATCCGGGAACAGCGGGAGCAAAGTGGCCACAAACAGAAACACACTGTAAGACCAGCTCTTTTTGATCTTTTTGCTCCACTTATCATACTGTTTTTGGGAAAACATGGTAAGCATGATGTCCATGCCAAATCTGCGCGCCAGAAAATACGCGATGATGGATCCCGCGCAGATGCCGATGTAATTGCACCAAAAACCCGTTGCGGTGCCGAACGCGATGGCTCCCGCCGCGCACCCCAGATATCCCGGCAGCACCGGGACCACCACCTGAAGCGCCTGAACCACCGTCAGGAAGATCGGCGCCGCCACGCCGTACCCCTCCATGTATTCCCGGAAGGACTCCACCGTGGAAAACCTGTGGCTTAGAAAAATCTTTGCAAGGAGCAGCAATACAAGGACAGCACCGGCAATTCCCAGAACTCTTATCTTTTTATTCATGCAGTCGATGACCCTTTCTTCCGAAGCCCTGCCACCTGTTCCATTCGTTTTTGATACCACCCGGAAAACCCGCATATTTCCACCAAGCGATAGCTCAGTTCCGCCAGCGCGACCCCCGCGACCACATCCGCCAGCACGTGCTGTTTTGTGGTGAGAGTGGACACAAACACGCTGCACGCGATCCAAAAAGAGGCCGTGCAATACCACCGGGGCACTCTGCTGTTTCCTCTCACCGCGATATAGCAGAACCAGCTGGTGAGACAGTGTATGGACGGGAACAGATTGTCCGCCGCGTCCAGCCGATAAATCAGGCGCATCACGTTTTCCCAGAAAGAATCTCCCGCTATGACCGGCCTGGTATTGGTTGTGGGAAAGACCAGAAAACATACGAGGCAGACCGTTTTCGCGGCGATGTCCGCGCTGAAAAAGCGGAACGCCCGCGACGTTTCCTGCCTGCACGCGATCACATAGTTCACGGCCCAGAACAAATAGCAGCCCAGATATATGGCGGCCGTCCAGGGCACGAAGGGGATCCGCGCGTCCAGCTTCCCAGCTATGTTAGTGTGTACCCTGTGCGCCGTCAGCAGCCTGGTGCCGTTGTACGCCAGGCCGTTCATCAGCAGAGTGAGCGCCAGGGGCACATACATCGTTTTTGGAATGATTTGGATCTTCCGGGACATTTCCCCGCTGCCTTTCTCAAAATTTCATCAAATTTTGTTTAGTATAACATATTTGACACACAATTAACATTAAATCTCTGTTAAAAATTTGTGACAAAAAGGGCCTGCCGCGTTTTCTGCCTGTATGGCAGCAACGGCAAACCCTTTTCTCTGCGCGTTCTCTATTGTATTTTCTGCATTGCACGCGCTCTATTGCACCAACCGCATCGCACGTGCCCTATCGCATAAACTGCATCACGTGCTCTATCGCGTAAACTGCATCGCGTGCTCTATCGCATGGACTGCATCACGTGCTCTATCGCATGGACTGCATCGTGTGCTCTATCGCATGGACTGCACTGCGCCCCGCATTTTACCTTCTTATGATATCTCGTCCTCCGCCTTCGGAAGGGACTGTTCATACCCCGTCTGGAACAATGCGCGCGCGTCCGCGTCTGCCTGCCCGTGAAAGCGGCAGCCCAACAGCAGGCTGCAGAGCCGTTCCCCGTGGAGGACTCCGCCAAATATCTCCCTGTTTTCCCGGGTCATCTCCTGCATCTGCTTTTTCATCTCCTCAAAGGAGTCCATATCCCGCAGTGTCTGCGCCTTTTCCTGCGGCACCCCCATGACGCGGCAGCCAAGGCCCGCCGCGTAGCAGAACTCGTAGGCTGATATCAGGGGACTTTCTTTTTCCGCCGCCATTTTGATCCGCAGGGCGTCCTGCACCAATTCCCGGATCATATTATTTGCGCACCAGCAGGGATTTTCCGGTCATCTCCGCAGGCTGCTCCATCCCCATCATCTCAATCAGCGTGGGGATGATGTCCGCCAGACGGCCGCCCTCGCGCAGCGTGTACGCCGGATCCGCGTTTACCAGAATGAACGGAACCGGGTTCGTGGTGTGCGCCGTAAACGGCTCCCCGGTATTGTAATCCACCAGCTGCTCCGCATTGCCGTGATCCGCACAGATGAACATCTGCCCGTTGACCTCGCGGATGGCTTCCACCGCTTTGCCCACACACTCGTCCACCGCTTCCACCGCCTGGATGGCCGCGCTCTCCACACCGGTGTGGCCCACCATATCCGGATTTGCGAAATTAATGATGATCACATCGTACTCCTGCGAGCGGATGGCCTCACACAATTTTTCGCACACACCGTAAGCACTCATCTCCGGCTGCAGGTCATAGGTGGCAACCTTCGGAGAATTTACCAGGATCCTGGTCTCCCCCTCGTTGGGTTCTTCCACGCCGCCGTTAAAGAAGAAGGTTACATGCGCATATTTTTCCGTCTCCGCGATCCTCGCCTGCTTCATGTGATGCGCCGCAAGGTACTCGCCAAACGTGTTGGTGATGGACACTTTGTGGAACGCCACCAGCTTGTTCGGAATGGTATCGTCATACTCTGTAAAGCACACATAAGTCACATCCAGACGCTTCTCCCGCGGGAAACCGGAAAAATCATCGCAGCAGAATGCTCTGGTGATCTCTCTTGCGCGGTCCGGGCGGAAGTTGTAGAACACAATGGAGTCTTTGTCTGCGATCCTGCCCACCGGCTTGCCGTCTCTCACTTTCACAGCCGGGAGTAAAAACTCGTCCGTGACGCCCCCCTCGTAAGATTTCCCGATGGCGCCCGGAATGGAATCCGTCTCGACCCCCTCGCCGTACACCAGAGCCCGGTACGCTTTCTCCACGCGGTCCCAGCGGTTGTCGCGGTCCATGGCATAGTAGCGGCCCATCACAGACACGGTCTCGCCCACGCCCAGCTCTCTCATCTTCTCCTCCAGCTGCTCCACGTAGCCCTTGCCGGATTCGGGCGGCGTATCACGCCCGTCCAGGAAGCAGTGCACATAAACCTTCTTTATGCCCTCCCGCTTTGCCAGCTCCAGAAGCCCGTAAATATGTGTGATGTGGCTGTGCACGCCGCCATCCGACACCAGGCCGTACAGATGCAGCGCCGAATCGTTGTCCTTCACATTTTTGCAGGCCGCGAGCAGCGCCTCGTTCTGAAAGAAGTCGCCGTCCTCGATCTCTTTTGTGATCCTGGTCAGCTCCTGGTATACAATGCGCCCCGCGCCCATGTTCAGGTGCCCCACCTCGGAGTTCCCCATCTGGCCATCCGGAAGACCCACGGCCAGGCCGCTTGCCTGTCCCTGCACGAAGGGGCAGGTTTTCATCAGTTCGTCCATCACAGGTGTTTTTGCCTCTGCAACGGCGTTGCCCTCGGTCTTCTCATTCAGACCGTATCCATCCAGGATCATTAATACTGTCGGTTTTTTCTTCATCGTGATTCTCCTTTATCCTATTATTTAATATACCCGGATTACCGCGGATATTTTCTTTATCATATCCATTCCCTTAAATTCCTCAAAGGATTTTTTTACATTGCGCTCCATCACTTCTTCCGTGATGATCACGATCTCCGCAAAATCTTCCGTTTTGCGCTTCTGAATAAACTGCTCGATGCTCACCTGGTTCTTTCCAAACACACTGGTGACCGCCGCCAGCACACCCGGGCGATCCTCCACCTGCAGCCGCATAAAATAGCGGTGTATCATATCGTCCATTGGTTTGATGGGCAGCGTCTTGTAGCAGGTGCAGTTCACATGGCCGGTGCAGTTGTAGAGAATGTTCTTCGCCGTATCGAACACATCCCCGATGATCGCGCTGGCCGTGGGAAGTTCGCCGGCGCCGCGGCCGTAAAACATGGTCTCCCCCACCGCATCTCCCGTGATGAACACGGCGTTGAACGTATCGTTCACAGAGGCAAGGGGGTGCCTGCTGTCGATCAGCATGGGGTGTACGCTCACCTCAATGCCTTCCTTTGTGTTGCGGGCCACGCCCAGCAGCTTGATGTGGCAGCCCATCTCCCGCGCATAGCGGATGTCCCGCGCGGAAATTTTTGTGATGCCCTCGGTGTACACCTGGCTGAAGGTCACCCTGGAGTTGAAGGCAATGGACGCAAGGATCGCCATTTTGCGGGCCGCGTCCAGCCCCTCCACATCCGCGGTGGGATCCGCCTCGGCATACCCCATCTCGGTGGCCATCTGCAGCGCCTCGGAAAACTCCATATTGTCCTCTGTCATTTTGGTGAGGATAAAGTTTGTGGTCCCGTTCACAATGCCGATGATCTCGGATATCCGGTTCCCCTCCAGGCTTTGCTTTAGTGGACGGATGATCGGGATCCCGCCTGCCACGGCGGCCTCGAAAAAGAAGTCCTTCTCCGCGTCCTTCGCCGCGTCCATCAGGGTTTTCCCGTCCGTGGCGATCAGGTCTTTGTTTGCGGTCACCACGTTTTTCCCGGCGCGCAATGCCTCCAGCATATAGGTGCGGGCAGGCTCCATGCCTCCCATCACCTCGATCACGATATCGATGGTGTCGTCCGTGATGATGTCCTGCCAGTTATCCGTGAGCAGGCTGCGATCCGCCACCTTTTTGGCCGCTTTTTCGATGTTCCGCACCAGGATCTTTTTCAGCTCCAGCTCCACCCCCAGTTTGGGCAGCATCTCCTGTTTCTGCGTTTCCAGAACTTTATATACGCCGGTGCCGACTGTGCCGAGCCCCAAAAGCGCGATCTGAATTTTCTGATCTTTCATAATTTTCCTCGTCCTCTTGTCTTCCTGTTTTCCCGGCCGCGCGGGCTGCTGTACGGGCTCATGCGATGTCCTCTGCAGGCATCCAGGCCTGATGTATGCGCAATGGCTCGGCTCTGCTGCGTAGGCTTCCGCTCTGCTGTCCGTTTCTGCACACAAAACGGGAAGCCGCCAGAACCGGCCGGGCTCCCGCAATGCCGAAGCCTTCCGCGTTTGGCTGCTTCTCTTTTTACAGCGTATGATCTATTCCTCGTCGTCCACGTTTTTCTGCATAACTCCCGCCACTGCGGAAACTACAGCCACGATTGCCGCGACAACCGCCGCAATGATCACCAGGCCGATCGCAATAAAAAATACCACCAGATTAAATTCCATGGCTATTCCCTCTTTCTTCCATCTAGGGGAAGTATAGCACAATATTTGGCAAATGAAAAGAATTATTGTTATATTATCTCCGGCCTTTTTCCAGAATATGTGCGAGAAGCGCCTCGCACCCCTCCACGATATCATCGTAGGTAACGTCAAAGTTGCCGGTGTACCAAGGATCGGCGATGTCCCGCCCGGAATCCCCGAACGCAAGCAGTTTATACACTTTTCCCTCCGGGTCGCCCTTCAGCATCCGGTTGAGATTCCGGATGTTCCAAGTGTCCATGCCGATGATGTAATCGAATTTTCCGTAATCGCTCCAAGTGATCTGGCGCGCCCGGTGCGGAATGAGCGGGATTCCCATTTCACGCAGCTTTCGCACCGTGCCGTGATGCGGCGGATTGCCGATCTCCTCCGTGCTGGTGGCCGCAGAATCGATGAAGAAGCGGTCTTCCAGACCGCGCTCCCGCACCATGTGGGCGAAAACACTCTGGCACATCGTGGAGCGGCAGATGTTGCCGTGACAGACGAAAAGTATTCTAATCATAAGGGTTTCTCCTCTTGAAATTCCTTGAAATGCTCATCAAAAAGTTGTAACACATATTTAAATCGCAATGCATCATTCAAAGCTGACGCTGCATCACATTCTAAAACAGTTAACAGCTTTTGTATATCGTCTTTATCGTCCCGATCAATTACTGTATATTTTTGTTCCATGCTTAACCTTCACTCTCACTATAAACCACTTTAACTTTCATCTTTTTTTCTGTTACACTTCTCAAACCTTCTCATTTTTTCTCACACTTTTCTCCGCAAAATTGATAAAAATGAAAGGTATCATTTTCTATATATGGATGTTTTAATTTCTCTCTCCCTGTTGCAAATAAAACATCGCCTTCTGTGTTTCAATTTCCTTCCGCAATTCTTCCTCTGTCGGCAAATAAAGCTTATACTTGGAAGCAAATAACTGCTCATTACCATGAAGTACAGAATACCT
>CANRKY010000054.1 GCA_947631355.1 uncultured Marvinbryantia sp. | reverse complement strand
CTGCACGAAGGTGTTGTAGTGCTGCTGCGCCAGAATGGTAGTTGGCACCAGATAGACTACCTGTTTGTTTTCCTGCACCGCTTTAAAGGCCGCGCGGATCGCGATCTCCGTTTTTCCAAATCCCACGTCCCCGCAGATAAGCCGATCCATGATCTTTGTACTTTCCATGTCATGCTTGGTAGCCTCAATGGCGGTGAGCTGATCCTCCGTCTCCTCAAATTCAAACATTTCTTCAAATTCCCGCTGCCACACCGTATCCGGCCCATAGCAGAAACCATGTTTTTCCTGCCGCGCCGCGTACAATGCCACCAGTTCCCGGGCAATATTTTTTACAGCCGACTGCACCCGGGCCCTTGTTTTGTTCCATTCCTGTCCGCCCAGTCTGTTCAGTTTCGGCGCTTTGGCATCGGAGCCCGCGTATTTCTGGATCACATCCGACTGGGTAGCCAGCACGTAGAGATTGCTGCCGCCGCTGTACTCGATCTTCATGTAATCCTTGATCACGCCGTCCGACTGGATCTTTTCTATCCCGCGGTAAATGCCCAGGCCGTAGCTTTCATGCACCACGTAATCTCCTATGGAAAGTTCCGATAAGCTGGATATCCGGATTCCCTCATAGCGGCGCTGACGTTTTCTGCGCTTTTTTTCCTTGCCGAAAATATCGGTCTCCGCGATCACCGCGAACCGGATCAGTGGGTATTCGTATCCCCGGTGCGTGCTGCCTTTGGTCACCAGGATCTCGCCCGGCTGAATGATCCGATCCATGTCATCGGTGAAGCAGCTGTTCAGTTCGAAGTCCCGCAGATCTTCCGCCAGGCGCACCGCACGGGTGCGGGAGGTGCAGAGCAGCGCCACGCGGTAGCCCTCTTTTTTCCAGTGTTTTAGGTCTTTGACCAGCTGCTCAAAATTGCTGTTGTAGGAGCTGATGGAGCGCACATTCATGCTGTGCCGCCCGGAAATATTCCACTCGTCCCTGGGGAGATCCATGATGCAAAGTCCCACGCAGTTCCTGCGGTTCAGCTCGCCGATGGTCTGCTGGCAGCTGTACAGGATGTCCGTCTGCCCCGGGAGGATGTATCCTTTGGAAAGGCGCGATTCCATGCTCTCGGAGAACTCTGTCTCCACGGCGCGCCCCTCCTGTGCAACGCGGTTCGGCTCGTCCAGAAAGATCAGGGCGTCCTCGGAAAAATAGTGCAAAAAAGGAACCGTCTCTTTATAAAAGTACGGCGTAAATGCATCCAGGCCGGATCTTTCGTGATATTCCAGAAGGCGGTCGCAGATATCCGATGCCATGGTTTTGACGCGGTATGCCTCCTCCGTTTTCAGTGCATCCCGAAAGATTTTTTCCTGTTTTTCACTTTCTTTTTTTATTTTTTTGGCGGCGCTTTCTGCCTGCGCATCGGTGAGCACCGTCTCCGACGCGGGATATATGCGCACCATTTCCAGATTTTCTATGGAGCGCTGGCTCTCCACATCAAAGCTGCGTATGGAATCGATCTCATCGCCCCACAGTTCGATGCGCACCGGCGTTTCTTCTGTCATGGGGAAAATGTCCACAATACCGCCGCGCACTGCGAATTGCCCGGGAGCGTCTACCTGTACGGTTTTTTCGTAGCCCATCTCCACCAGCTGACCAGACAGCGTTTCGATGTTTAATTCGCTGTCGCTGTGAAATTCCAGCACATGCCCGCGGATACACGCCAGGGGAAGCATATGCTCCATACAGCCTGGAAGTGTGGTGATGACCGTAATATTTTTTTCTTCCAGGAGGGCTTTCAGCACGGCCATGCGCTGCTGCCCGATCTGGTGGCTGCGGATATCCGCACTGTAAAACATCAGATCCCTGGCCGGAAACAGGTATACGGCGCTGTCGAAAAAGCGGTAGTTTTCGTAAATCTCCTTGGCGCGCAGGTCGCTGTATGTGATGATCAGCTTTTGGGCATACCCCTCCCCTGCGCAGTACATGAAATGTGATTTCTGCGCTTCAATGCAGCCGGAAACCTGCAGAACGCCGCGGTTTTTTTTCAGCGCTCTGCGCACCAGTACAAATTCTTCCAGATTTTCCAGTGGAGCCGTGAATGACTTCATATGGTTACCTTCCTGTTGTATTCGTTCATGGCCGGCCCCGCGCCGTCTGTTATGATCTTCACCGCCGCGTCCGCCGCCTTTACAAGCGCCTCATCCAAACATTTTCTTTCTTCTGTGGAGAAATGACTCAGCACGTAATCCGCCAGATCGTATCCCGGCGGCTTTTCTCCGATCCCCACTTTGATGCGCAGAAATTCCTGGCCGCCCAGGTGCGCAATGATGTTTTTCATTCCATTGTGACCGCCTGCGCTCCCTTTTTCCCGGATGCGCAGCTGCCCCGGCGGCAGGCTGATGTCATCGTATATAACGATCAGCTCTGTTTTTTCATCAATTTTAAAAAAGCCGGCCAGTTCGCGCACGCTCTGCCCGCTTAAATTCATAAAGGTGATGGGTTTTGCCAGTATCACTTTCTGTCCCTCGATGACGCCCTTTCCTATCAGGGCCTGGAAGCGCACCGTGTCTACCTCTATGTGATAGCGCTGTGCGAGCACATCGATGGTGTCGTACCCCACGTTGTGCCTTGTGTGCGCATACTGTCTGCCCGGATTTCCTAATCCCACTATGATATACATATCATTCTCCAAATTGAAATCATGCCTGTTTTTTGCTCTTTATCTTTATTGGACTATATATCTGTTTTTATTGCACTTTATTCCTAGTTTTATTGCTGTTTTTTATTGTTCTTTATTTTCGTTTTTATTGTACGTTATATCTATCTTCATTCCGGTTTTCAATGCACTTCCAGCTGCACTTCTTTTTTTAGTGTTTCCACCAGCTCTTTTTCCGGAGGTTTGGAGCCGTTTGTCGTCACCGCCGCGGCAGACATCGCCATACACAGGCGCGCCGTTTCTTCCGCACTCATTTTTTCTTCCCACGCATAGGCCAGCGCCGCCGTCATGGCGTCTCCCGCCCCCACCGTGGAGCGCACCTCCACCTGCAGTGCAGGGCACGCTGCCCGATAGCCGGGGAAGGAAAAGAACGCGCCAAGTGCTCCCAGGGACACCGCCACAGCAGAGATCCCATATTCTTTGAAAACCTCCAGCGCCTCACAGATCTGCGCTCCTGTCACTGCGCCGTCTTCCGACAACTTTTTATATTTGTTTCCATCCGCTATTTCGCCAGATTCTCTGGATGGCTTTTTACATTCATTTGCCGCTTCGCCAGACCCAGCGGATGGATTTTTATATTCATTTGCTGCTCCGCCAGACCCCGCAGATGAATTTTGGTGTTCATTATATATAAGAAGAAATTCTTCCAGCTCCGCCGCGTTCGGCTTTACCATATCCGGGCCGCACGCCGCTGCCTCGGCGAAAGCTTTCCCGGAAGTATCCAATATCACATGCGCCCCTTTTTCCCGCACCAGCCGGATGATCCTGGCGTAAACATTGCTCTCTACCGACTTTGGGACGCTGCCGGACAGCACGAACAGGGTTTCCGGCCCCGCGTAGGATGTCAGCCTGCGCAAAAGTTCTTCCACTTTTTCTTTGGGTATCTCCGGCCCCGACTCGTTTAATTCCGTGAGGGTTCCGTCCGCCTCGCAGATTTTGGTGTTTGTGCGGGTTTCTCCGTCTATCCGGATGAAGTCGCAGGCTATCCCGCGTTTTTGGAGTTCGCCTTCAATGAACCGTCCGCCCTCACCCGCCAGAAATCCAGCGGCAACGCTCTGTTTGCCCATTGCATGCAGGGTTTTGGAGACATTGACGCCTTTTCCCCCGGCGTCCCGCTCTGTTTTCTGGACGCGGTTCAGGCCGCCGTGCCGGAAGGAATCCAGTTCGATGGTTTGATCGATGGCCGGGTTTATGGTTACTGTGACGATCATGGAGACGTCCTCCGTTTTCTGTGATATCGATTGTGTGATATTATGCGCTGTCCATTTCGCGATATCTATTACGCAATGTCCATTTCGCGATGTTTATTTCGCGATGTTTATTTCGCGATGTTTATTTCGCGATGTCCATTTTGCGATGTCTAGTTGAAGAATACCATTTCTTTGATTTCTTCTGCCGGTTCTATGCTCTGGGCCTCCAGCACCGGGCCGACTCCCTGGTACACAGAGAGCCTCATGAAGCGGATCTTCGCCCGCAGGCGGATCCAGTCGCCGTCCGCCGGTTCCGGCAGATCCCCGCAGCGGCACACATATCCCAAAAAGGAAGTGTCGTCCGCGCAGCAGGTCATGGCCATGCGGCCGGGAACGAAAAATCCCGTGGGAAATCCCGGATATTTCTGTACTTTCAAGGTGAACTCCACTACTTTGCCTTTGTAGCGATCCTGGTTTTCCATCACATCCACGAACCAGATGCCGTAGTCCTCCGGCAGGATCTCGATCACCGGTGCGTTCATGTCATAGGGCACATCATCGGTGAAGATATTTTCGATCTCGCCCTCCTCGTCTTCGAAGACCACCTCGGCCTGGGGGCTCACCACTTTTACGCTCCTGCGGTATCCCGCCAGCGGTTCGATGTCGGTGCAGCGGTTGAAAAGCACCATCTCGGAATTGCGCACCATCTCCACAAACAGCGGCTTCAAGTTGGTGAGATACATCTGGAATGTGCTGGCGTCCACGGTGGTGAGCTTTTGTTCGATATACCAGTTGTGCGGCAGCTGCAGATTTTCAAAATCGCTCACTTTCCACATGCCGTTGTACTCAACGATCACCCGCATGGGGCGGTGCTTCTGATCCAGCTTTTTCAGGTATTCTTCCGTGAGCTGCTCCTGGCTCTCCACGCGCTCGATCACCACGCGGTATTTTTTCATTTTGTCTGCATCGTATTCTTCTTCCCCGTCCTCACAGAGAAGCAGCAGCGTTTTCCCCGGGATCTGAAAATAATCCTGTGTCAGCGTGAATTTGAGGAACTGGGTTTTTCCGCTGTCCAGGAATCCCGTCATCAGGTAAACCATCACCGATGGCTGTCTCATAGAAAAGTCTCCTCTCGCTTCAAACTATACCTCAAACAGTTCCGCGATCTTATCCTCATTCAATTTGGATCCGATCACGCAGATGCGCCCAGTGTATTCTGCCGCGCCTTCGCGCACTTCGTGCTCGCCCGGCACCATGTCGAAGTAGATCCACTTGCCGTCCGCCCCGGCAACCATGCCTTTGGCGCGCAGGATCTCTCCATATTCTCCGCTGCTTTCCAATGTCTGCAGAATACTGCCGATTTTCTCTTTCGTATAGGTCTTGATCGTCTCGCGGCCCCAGCTTGTAAAGATCTCGTCCGCGTGGTGATGACCATGGTGATGATCGTGATGATGATCATGCTCATGGTCATGGTCGTGATCATGATGATGCTCGTGCTCATGGTCATGGTCATGGTCGTGATCATGATGATGCTCGTACTCATGGTCATGGTCGTGATCATGGTCATGGTCGTGATCATGCTCATGGTCGTGGTCATGATGATGCTCGTGCTCGTGGTCATGCTCATGATGGTCATCATGCTCGTGGTCGTGATGATGGTCATGGTCATGATGATGGTCATGGTCATGGTCATGGTCGTGATCATGCTCATGATGGTGCTCATGCTCGTGCTCGTGATGGTGGTCATGTCCGCAGCAGCACTCGCCGTCCTCGTGGATCTCGCCGCACTCCGGGCAGCGCAGCTCCGCCAGCAGTTCTTCCTCCAGGGATTTGCTTCCCTCCATGGTTTCCAGAAGTTTCTTCCCGGAAAGTTCCGCGATCGGCGTGGTGATGACCGGCGCTTTTGCGTTCTCCGCACGCAGGATGGCCAGCCCTTCTTCTATCTTTTCCGGCGATGCCTTGTCGGTTCTGCTCAGGATAATGGCCCCCGCATACGCGATCTGGTTGCTGAAAAACTCGCCGAAGTTTTTGCTGTAGATCCTGCACTTCGTCACATCCACCACGGTGGTAAAGCTATTCAGCTTCGCGTCGATCTCGGCCTGTACATCCTGCACCGCCTTGATCACATCCGAAAGTTTTCCCACACCGGACGGCTCGATCAGGATGCGGTCCGGATGATAGGTGTCCACCACTTCTTTCAGGGATTTTCCGAAGTCTCCCACAAGGGAACAGCAGATACAGCCGGAGTTCATCTCCCGGATCTCGATGCCAGAATCTTTTAAGAATCCGCCGTCGATGCCGATTTCTCCGAACTCGTTCTCGATAAGAACCACCTGTTCTTCCTGGAACGCCTCTTTCAGCAGTTTTTTGATCAGCGTGGTTTTCCCCGCCCCCAAAAAGCCAGATACAATGTCAATCTTTGTCATGTCAATCTTTGTCATGTCAATCGCCTCCATTTATATTCTATATCATTTTCTATTTCTATATCGTTTCTATTCTATTTCTATATCGTTTTCCATTTCTATATCGGTTTCCGTTTCTAAATCGGTTTCCGTTTTTAAATCGATTTCCGTTGCTATATCGGTTTCCGTTCCGATAGAATCTTCCATTCCTATCATCCGCCATTCATATATCGTCCGATTTATGCGATCTTATGAAAAACCCTGCTGCGATTCCCGGATCTCCAGCACAACCGGGCAGTGATCCGAACCGTATATGTCTGTCCGTATGGACGCGCCCACCAGGCGGTCTTTCAGGCTCGCGGATACCAGGAAATAGTCGATGCGCCATCCGGCATTTTTCTCCCGCGCATGAAAGCGGTAAGACCACCAGGAGTATACGCCCTCTTTGTCCGGATAGAAGTAGCGGTAGGTGTCGATGAATCCGGCGTCCAGAAGCTGTGTGAATTTCTGCCGCTCCTCATCGGTGAATCCCGCGTTTTTGTGGTTGGTCTTTGGGTTTTTCAGATCGATCTCCTGGTGCGCCACATTCATATCACCGGTGACGATCACAGGCTTCGTCTCCTCCAACCTTTTTAAGTATGCCCGGAAATCATCTTCCCATTGCATGCGGTAGTCCAGCCGCTTCAGCTCGTTCTGCGAGTTGGGCGTGTACACCGTGACAAAGTAAAAATCCGCGAACTCACAGGTGATCACCCGGCCTTCCTGGTCGTGCTCCTCCATGCCGATGCCAAAGGATACGCTTAACGGCTCCGTTTTCGTAAACACCGCCGTGCCGGAATACCCTTTCTTCTGCGCGTAGTTCCAGTACTGGTGATAGCCCGGCATCTCCAGATCGATCTGTCCCTCCTGCAGCTTGGTTTCCTGCAGGCAAAAGATATCCGCATCTGCTTCTTTAAAAAAGTCTTCAAACCCTTTCTGCATACATGCGCGGATACCGTTTACATTCCATGAGATCAGTTTCATTTGTTCCCTCCGTTTCTATATCGTATCCTAAGTCTGCTGCTCTGTACAGGTAAGTCAAGTCGCTGTTCTGTACGGGCAAGCCTGCTGCTTCACATGGATAAGCTGTTGTTCTGTACGTGCAGTGGCCCGGAAATCCTGCAGACTCCCGAGCTCGCTTTTGCGCCGGGCGTCTTCCGGACGCCCTTTGCCGTTTCTATTGGTGATCACTCTTTGCCTATTATAGTACATCTATCCATATTTTTCAAGCCGGTGCATATGCCATGTCGCACCGGCCCGTGAACTCACATCTTTGCGTCTCGCACAAGCTCACAGCCCGCCAAGTCCCACACCGGCTTGCGCGCCATGCCCGCCGCAGGGCGTGGAAAAGGGGCTGCTGCATAAGCAACAGCCCCTGCGCATGTAAAACCCCCTCTACAGCGCCTCGTCTTCAGCCGACTGTGCGGCTTCTTCGTATTTTTCCAGAATTATTGACTGAATTCTGTCCCGAGTTACAGAGTTAATCGGATGTGCAATATCGCGGTATTCGCCGTCCGTAGCTTTCCTACTGGGCATTGCGATAAATAGACCCTTCTCGCCCTCAATCACCTTGATATCGTGCACCACGAACTCATCATCGATCGTGATAGACACCACGGCTTTCATCTTACCATCCTTTGATACTTTGCGGACTCTAACGTCTGTGATATTCATAGCCGGTCCCCCTTCCTCATAAATTGTATTTTATGGGCAGAGGCTAGCATTTCAGTCAGTTTTTATCGGTCGGGCTCTGCCCTCTACGGACATCACATGACATACCTTTCGTTCGTCTCAACCACAACCTTTATGGCGCCCTCCCCGATATGGACGGAGTTTGCCCGGATCGTGTCGTGGCTTTCCACGATGCAGTTCTCAATACGCGTATTGTCGCCGATATATACGTCATTTAAAATGATAGAGTTTTTAATGACGCAGTTTTGTCCGACAAATACTTTCTTGAACAATATCGAATTTTCCACCACTCCGTTGATGATGCATCCCGCCGATACCAGGCTGTTTTTCACATCCGCGCCCGGGTTGTATTTTGCGGGCGGCATGTCCTCAATCTTGGAGTACACATCCGGATACTGGCGGAAGAAATAATCCCGCACGTCCGGCTTCAGAAAATCCATGTTCGTCTTGTAATAAGCGTCTACCGTAGAGATATTTGCCCAGTACGAATCCATTTTATACGCATAGATTCGTTTTGCGTTCTTATAACGGACCAAAATATCATTTACGAAATCAAATCGATCCTCAGAAGCAGCTTTCTCGATCATCTCGATGAGCTGTCGTCTCCTGATTACATAAATACCGGTAGAAACCGCGTTTTCCGAAGTCGCCATCGGTTTCTCTTCAAAGCTTTCTACACGGCCATCGTCGTTGATGCGCACTACGCCGAATCTGCTGATGTCGTCTCCATCCGGAACATCCGCGCACACAACAGTGATGTCTGCCTTTTTGTCGATATGGTACTCCAGTACCTTATTATAGTCCAGCTTGTAGATTCCGTCCCCCGATGCGATCACCACATACGGTTCATGGCTCCTCTTTAGAAAATCTAAATTCTGTGCGATGGAATCCGCCGTCCCGCGATACCAGAAATTGTTGCCTGCGGTAATCGTTGGGGTAAAGACAAACAGCCCACCCTGTTTTCTTCCGAAATCCCACCATTTTGATGAACTCAGGTGCTCGTGCAGAGATCTGGAATTGTACTGTGTGAGCACAGCTACTTTCTGGATACCCGAATTCGTCATGTTGCTGAGTGCAAAATCAATACTGCGGAAACTTCCTGCAACCGGCATGGCTGCAACTGCTCTTTTATTGGACAACTCCCTCATTTTGTGACTGTTGCCGCCTGCTAAAATGATACCTACTGCTCTCATGCCCTGTCACCATCCTTAATAATAGATTCACCGCTCTCCAATACGCCGTTCGGATAATCTTCAGATGTGGTCATACCCGAAATAGCGGTGTTTTTGCCGATCGTCACGTTGTCAGGAATGGTGCTGTACTCACCGACGGTAACAAGACCGCCCGCGTATACTCCCGGTTTGAATTTGTTCGGTACTTCCTCGCCTGCACCCATCACAACGCCCGCTCCGACCTGAACGTTTTCCGCAATAATTGCCCGGTCGATCACCGCGTTCTCTCCGATGGATGTTCCTTTCATGATGATGGAGTCTTTTACAACAGCCCCTTTTCCGATCGTAACGCCCGCTCCGATCACTGAGCTGTTCACTTCTCCGAATATTTCTGTACCGTCACCGATGATGCTGCGTTCAATCTTTGCCTCCGCAGAGATATACTGCGGCGGGATGATCTCACTGGACGTATAGATCTTCCAGAATTCTTCATACAGATTGAATTCCGGAATGATGTCTATCAGCTCCATGTTCGCCTCCCAATAGGAACTCAGGGTTCCCACATCCTTCCAGTACCCGTTGTACTCGTATGCCACCATTTTCTCGCCTTTGTCGAAACAGTACGGAAGAACGTGTTTGCCGAAATCGCATCCCGGAACATCCGCGTTGGCGATCAGTGCGTCGCGAAGCACTTCCCATGTGAATATGTAGATTCCCATGGACGCCAGATTGCTCTTTGGCTCTTTCGGTTTTTCCTGAAATTCCGTTATGCGGCTGTTGTCATCTGCCACAACAACCCCAAAACGGCTGGCCTCCTCCCATGGAACCGGCATCACCGCAAGACTCACCGATGCCCCGCTGGCCTTATGGAAATCAAGCATAACTTCGTAGTCCATTTTGTAAATGTGATCACCCCCGAGTATCAGGACATACTCCGGGTGAAACATTTCCATGTAGGTCAGGTTCTGGTAAATCGCGTTTGCCGTGCCCGTATACCATTCCGTATCCGTGCTTTTCTCATAGGGAGGCAGGATGCTCACACCGCCGATATTTCTGTCCAGATCCCACGGAATACCGATACCAATGTGAGTATTTAAACGCAGCGGCTGATACTGGGTCAGTACGCCTACGGTATCAACACCGGAATTTATGCAGTTGCTCAGGGGAAAATCAATGATGCGGTACTTTCCTCCAAAGGTAACTGCCGGTTTCGCCACTTTTGATGTCAGCACGCCAAGACGGCTGCCTTGTCCACCTGCAAGCAGCATAGCAATCATTTCTTTCTTTATCACCGTTACCACCTCTTACGTCTTACATTTTATTGATTATTATAACACAGCTTTTTAAAATAGTGAACACTTTTTACGCAGTTTTTACAAAAAATATCCAGACGGCCTTTATATACATTTTAATTTGTCCAATTTTATCGAAAAAAATCGTTAAAACTTTGTGAAATAGTCACTATTTGATTGGTCGTACTTCCTTTTTTTTCATATTTGGAGTATAATATATGGGCACAAAAAACGTGCAGACAATACTGCAGGCCGCGGGCACAGGCTTCGCCGCCTGCGGCGAAAAGGAGAATCCCTATGTATAAGATAGATTTTACCAAGCCGGGACGCGTACATTTCATCGGCGTGGGCGGCATCAGCATGAGCGGTCTTGCCGCTGTGCTGGTGGATCGCGGGTTTCAGGTTTCCGGCTCAGACCGCGGCGCGTCCGAGCTGACGGAAAAGCTGAAGGGCATCGGCGTGAAGGTATCGGAAAACCAGTGCGCCGCCAATATCACCCCGGACATAGACGCCGTAGTCTACACGGCAGCGATCCATCCCGACAATCCGGAGTACGCGGCCGCTGTGGCCGCCGGTATTCCCATGCTCAGCCGGGCGCAGCTTCTGGGGCAGCTTATGAGCAATTACCAGCTTCCCATAGCGGTTGCCGGGACTCACGGCAAAACCACCGCCACCTCCATGGCCGCTCACATCCTGCTGGCGGCGGACAAGGATCCCACCATCTCGGTGGGCGGCATGCTTCCCGCGATCAACGGAAACATCCGCGTGGGGGGAGACAAAGTATTTCTCGCGGAGGCCTGTGAGTACACAGACAGTTTTCTGGAGCTGTTTCCAAAGATCAGCATCATTTTAAATATCGATGCCGATCATCTGGACTATTTCCGGGATCTCCTCCATATCCGCAATTCTTTCCGCAAATTTGCGGAGCTTCTCCCAGAGGACGGCGCGCTGATCATCAACGACGCCATTCCCGGCGTGGAGGACATCACCGATGGCTTGAAGTGCCGCGTGATCTACTACGGCGATGGCCCTCATCACGGGTACCGCGCGGAAAATGTCACTTTCGACACCTTGGCGCGCGCATCCTTTGATCTGAAATATGGCGATGAGCCGCTGGGGCATTATGAGCTGAAGGTTCCCGGGCAGCACAACGTGGGCAACGCGCTGGCTGTGCTCGCCCTGGGGCATCTGCTGCAGCTTCCCGCCGAGGCCATGCGCAGAGGCTTTCTGGAATTTTCCGGCACAGCGCGCAGGTTCCAGGTTCTGGGGGAAGTGGGAGGCGTCACGGTCGTGGATGACTACGCCCATCATCCCACGGAAATCCGGGCCACGCTGACCACCGCGCAGCTCTACCCCCACAAAAAGCTGTGGTGCGTGTTCCAGCCCCACACGTACTCCCGCACCAAAGCGCTGATGGACGATTTCGCCGCAGCCCTGTCCCTGGCGGACGCGGTGGTGCTGGCGGATATCTACGCCGCGCGGGAGACCGACAACCTGGGCATCAGTTCCCAAACCCTCCGGGATAAAACGGCAGCCCTGGGAAAAGACGTTTATTATTTTCCGTCCTTTGACGAGATTGAAAATTTTTTACTGGAAAATTGTTCACCCGGCGACCTGTTGATAACCATGGGGGCCGGAGACATTGTAAAAGTGGGGCACCGGCTTCTTGGAAAGTAATTTTCCACACAATCCACATGATTATGCACAGATTTTTTCCGCATAACATGTGGATTTTTCTTCCCGCCCGCCCTGCCTGTGAAAGCCCGCGGCAAAATTCGACAGTTTCCCGCCCGGCCCGGCCTTTTCGCGCCTTGCGGAAACATTTTTTTAAGGGAGACTCTCCACATTATCCACAGTATCCACACCCGCTTTTCATCCGCGGCGATGGTATAAGTGGCTGTTTTCTTTTTTCAAAAGCTATGCTATGATAAGACAGGATCAGAGTTCCCCGCGCTGCGGAATTTTTCAGAGAAAGGCAGGTGAAAAAAATGACCTTACACAAATACAAAGCCAGCGATTTCACGCTGGTGCACAACCGCTTTCTCGATGAATATATGATCGACTCCAACGGCGAATTTGTGAAGATCTATCTCTATCTCCTGCGCTGCTCCTCTGCGGAGCGCGAGCTTTCTCTGTCCTCCATTGCGGACGCCTTTAACCATACGGAAAGTGATATCAAGCGCGCGCTGGTCTACTGGGAAAAGCGCGGTCTTTTACGTCTGGCCTATGATAAGGACGGCGCCCTCACAGACATCATCCTCAGCGACGGCATGCCGCCCGCTTCCAGGGAGCCCGCAACACGGCTGGAGAGTTACGCCTCTCATATATCGGATATGCAGAGTGCTCCCGCACCCGATGTCCCCGTGCATGCGCCGGAAAAGATCTCTATCTCCGCCGCGCGGAAAAAAGAGCTGGCCGGGCAGGAGGAGGTGCAGCGGATCATTTTCATCGCCGAGCAGTACCTCCACAAGAAACTCAGCAGCACAGAAGTGACCAATATCCTTTATTTTTATGATGAACTGCATTTTTCAGAAGATCTGATGGATTATCTGTTCGGGTACTGTGTGTCCAAAGGGAAGCGCAGCATCAACTATATCCGCGCCGTTGCCCTAGAGTGGGCTGCCCGCGGGATCACCACCGTGGAGGAAGCAAAGGAAGACTCGCGTCTGCACAATAAGGATTTTTATGCCGTCATGAACGCGTTCGGGATTAAAGACCGTGGCCCCGCCCAGGTGGAGGCAGAACTGATGACCCGCTGGTTTTCCGAGTACGGCTTTTCCCTGGATATCATCCTGGAGGCCTGCCGGCGCACCATCAGCCGCACCAGCAAGCCAAACTTCCCTTACGCGGATAAGATCCTGGAAAGCTGGAAGCAAAGCGGCGTAAAGCATATGGAAGACATCGCCCTGCTGGACAAGCCTTCCGCAAAACCGGAGAAACCCGCTTCCGGCAATTCCGGTTCTTCGAAAAATAAATTCAATGATTTTCCCCAGCGGGATTACAATTTCGACCAGCTGGAGAAGAAACTGCTTGACTGTTAAATCCGTCCGATTTAAGGAGGAACGCGCAACGTGGCACTGACAAACTCACAATTTGAGGCGATCATGCGGGATTACAGCCGCCGGCAGATGGCGCACCGCCATCTGAGGGAGGAACACATACAGAAAATATACAGCGAGTTCCCCCGCATCCGGGAGATTGAGGAGGAGATCGCATCTTCCAGCGTACAGTCCGCCCGCCGCATGCTTTTTGACAGCGCAAAGGACGCGCCGGAGCTTT
>CANRKY010000053.1 GCA_947631355.1 uncultured Marvinbryantia sp. | reverse complement strand
TGGAGTTTTTCAGATCCAGCCCCAGGAACTCTGCCGCGTGCTTTGATACAAAGCTGTGGGAGGTGCCGTGGAAGCCATAGCGCCGCACCGCGTATTTTTCATAATATTCATAGGGAAGGCCGTACAGATAAGCCTTCTCCGGCATGGTCTGATGGAAAGCGGTGTCGAATACCGCCACCATGGGAACCCCAGGCATCAGCTCCGCGCAGGCGTTAATGCCGATCAGGTTTGCCGGGTTGTGCAGCGGCGCCAGGTCGTTGCACTCCTCGATGGCTTTTAACACTTCCTCGTTGATCACCACAGAGCTGGCGAACTTCTCGCCGCCGTGCACCACTCTGTGTCCCACTGCCTGCACTTCGCTTAAGGATTTAATCGCGCCTGTCTTTTCGTTTACCAGCGCGTCCAGCACCATCTGAATGGCCTGTTTGTGTGTGGGCATAGCCGCCTCGGTGATCTCTTTGTCCAGGCCCGCTTTCTGGTACACCAGCCTGCCGTCGATGCCGATCCGCTCGCAGAGCCCTTTGGCGAGCACCGCCTCGGTGTCGGAATTGATGAGCTGATATTTCAGAGAGGAACTCCCGCAGTTAATCACTAATACATTCATTTTTTTCTTCTCCTTATCTGTTTAGTTCTCGGCCTGGCACTGTACCGCTGTGATCGCCACAACACCCACGATATCTTCCGCGGAGCATCCTCTGGAAAGGTCGTTGACCGGTTTTGCGATACCCTGGGTTATCGGGCCGTACGCCTCTGCCTTTGCGAGTCTCTGCACCAGCTTGTACCCGATGTTGCCGGCATCCAGGTTCGGGAAGATCAGCACGTTCGCCTTGCCCGCCACCTCGCTGCCGGGCGCTTTGGAGGAACCCACGCTGGGAACGATGGCCGCGTCAAGCTGCAGCTCGCCGTCCAGTTTCAGATCCGGATTCTGCTCTTTTGCGATCTTTGTGGCCTCTGCCACTTTGTCTACCAGCGCATGCTTCGCGCTGCCCATGGAGGAGTGGGAAAGCATGGCCACGATGGGCTCCTTCCCAACCAGCTGACGGAAGGAATCCGCGCTGGATGCCGCGATGGCGGCCAGTTCTTCCGGAGTGGGATCCTGCACCAGCCCGCAGTCTGAGAATACAAAGGTGCCGTCCGCACCGTACTCGCAGTCGGGAACGATCATCAGGAAGAACGCGGAAACCAGTTTGGTGCCCGGTTTTGTCTTCAGGATCTGCAGGCAGGGCCTCAATGTGTCCGCCGTGGAATGGCAGGCGCCGGATACCATGCCGTCCGCATCGCCCATTTTCACCATCATGACGCCATAGTAGAGATAGTTTTTCAGGAGGATATCTTTTGCCTGCTCCGGGGTCATGCCCTTTTTGGAGCGCAGCTCCACCAGCTTGTCTATGTAGCTCTGTGTCTTCTCGGATGTAGCCGGATCCACCACAGCAGCCCCGGTGATGTCCAGGCCCTCGCTGCCCTTCTTCACCGCTTCTTCGCTGCCCACAAGGATAATATTCGCAGTGCCCTCTTTCAGGATCTGCGCCACCGCCTCATACGTTCTGCGGTCCTCTGTCTCCGGAAGCACGATCGTCTTCTTATTTTTTCTTGCCTGTTCTTTGATTACGTCAATAAATCCCATGATTCTTTGACTCCTTTCTGAATGATTTACTTCTTCCATTTTACCATATTATTTCCAATTTTCAACTGCGAATCGCGCTTTATTTCTGTATTTTCTTCAGCAGGGAGAGAGACATCCTGCCGTAGGGCGGATAGCGCAGGGGAATGTCCAGCCAGAGGGCTTTTTTCATGACGCTTTTCTGGTGGGAGAAGGTGCGAAAGCTCTGTGCCCCGTGATAGCTGCCCATGCCGCTGTTCCCCACGCCCCCGAAGGGCATATTTGAAGTGGCCATGTGCACCACCACATCGTTCACGCAGCATCCCCCGCTGGATGTGCGCTCCAGCACCATGCGCTCGTTCTCCGGGTTCTTTGTGAAAAGGTACAGCGCCAGCGGCTTTTCCCGTCTCCGCACAAAGGTAACGGCCTCCTCTATTTTGTTAAAGGTCAGGATGGGGAGGATGGGCCCGAAGATCTCCTCGCGCATCACCGGGTGCGCCCCGTGCAGGCGATCCAGCAGGGTGGGCTCGATCTTCAGCTTTGTGTCGGAGGTGTGGCCGCCCGACAGGATCTCCGCATCCGTCATCAGGTTCTTTAGCCTCTGGTAATGCTTCTCATTGATGATCTTCGGGTAATCCCTGTTCTCCAGAGGATCTTTCCCGAACTGCCTGCGGATCTCTTTTTTCATGGCGGCGACCAGCAGGTCTTTCACATTGTCCTGCACCAGAAGATAGTCCGGCGCCACGCAGGTCTGCCCCGCGTTCAAAAATTTTCCCCAGACCAGCCTTCTTGCCGTCAGCTTGATGTCCGCCGTCTCATCCACAATGCAGGGGCTCTTGCCGCCCAGCTCCAGGGTGACCGGCGTGAGATGCTCCGCCGCGGCCTTCATCACGGTCTTGCCCACGGTCACGCCGCCCGTAAAGAAAATATAGTCGAACCGCTGGGAAAGCAGCTCCGTGTTTTCTTCTCTGCCGCCCTCCACCACGGCCACAAGCCAGTCCGGATAGATCTCCCGAATCATCTGGGCAAGCAGCGCCGAGGTGTGCGGCGCGTAGGCGGACGGCTTGATCATGCAGCAGTTCCCCGCCGCCAGCGCACCCACAAGGGGCGCCAGGGCAAGCTGGAACGGATAGTTCCACGGGGCCATGATCAGCACCACGCCGTAGGGCTCGCTGACGCGGTAACACCGGGACGGAAACTGGGTGATGGGTGTCTTTGCCCGCATCGGCCGCATCCACCCGCGCAGATGTTTCAGGGCATAGTGCACCTCGTCCAGCACAATGCCGATCTCTGTGGCGTAGCACTCAAAGGGCGCCTTGTTCAGATCCGCATAGAGTGCGTCATAGATCTGTTTTTCATGTTTGTGGATCCACTTCGGGATCTTTTTTAACTGTTCCGCGCGAAACTCGTAGCTGCGGGTAACCCCTTTGGCGAAATTCTCCCTCTGCCGGTCGAGCGTCTGCAAGATCACATCATTCATGCTTCTTCCTCCATAATTTCTTCAAACAGCCTGCGGAAATCTTTTCTCCCGAAGACTACCGGCACCGGATACAGCGGGTTCGCCTCCTTTGAGGCCCACACCGCCAGCACCGGGATGTCTTTTTTGCGGATGCCGCTGATCTTGTCCGGGATGCCCATCTTCCGGTTCATAGCCCGGATCTCGTCTATAAATAATTTAGCGTTTTCTTCCTGCGAGGCGTCCTTTTGGGCGATCCCGGCCACCTCGGCCAGCTCCGCCAGCCTTTTATAGGCCGCCTTTCCATAGCGATCCAACACATAGGGCAGGATCACCGCGTTTGCCAGGCCGTGGGGCACCCGGTAGGCGCCGCCCAGCGCGTGGGCCATGGCGTGCACGTTTCCCACGTACGCGCGGGTAAACGCCGCTCCCGCCTGAAACGCCGCCTCCTGCATGTACTCTCTGGCTTCCATGTCATGCCCGTCCTCATAGGCGCGGTACAGATAGTCGAACACCAGGCGCACCGCGCATTTTGCGCTCTCCGCCGTTTTTTTGGTATTGCTGTGGCCAATATAGGCTTCCACCGCATGGGTGAGCGCGTCCATGCCGGTGGTGGCGGTGATATTCTGCGGCAGTTCTTCTGTGAGGTGCGGATCCAGCACCGCGTAATCCGGGATCAGCACGAAATCGTTGATGGGATATTTGTGTCTTGTCTTCTGGTCTGTGATCACCGCGGCCAGCGTGGTCTCGCTTCCCGTGCCCGCCGTGGTGGGAATGGCGTAAAACGGCGGCGTTTTCCGGTGAACCTTCAAAATGCCCCGCATCTTTTCCACGCTCTGCCGGGGCTTTGCCACGCGGGCGCCCACGGTCTTCGCGCAGTCCATGGCGGAGCCTCCGCCTATGGCCACGATCGCGTCGCAGCCGGCTTTCTTATAAATCTCCAGGGCCTCCTCCACGTTGGCGATGGTGGGATTCGGTATGGTCTTCTCATAGAGCGCATAGGGCACGCCGTTTATCTCCAGCACATCCGTCAGCTTTTTGTGCAGGCCGATCTTTGCGAGCCCCTGGTCCGTGACCACCAGCACGCAGCGGTAATTTTCGCTTTTTAGTTTCTGCGCCAGCCGCGCAAGGCCGTCCTCGCCCTCGATCAGCTCCGGGGTTCTCCAGGGCATCACATACATGGCGTACTTCATAACGGTCTGAAAAATGCGGCAGCCCACGCAAATGATCCAGTTCATGTTTCTTCACTCCTCACATCACATATTTTCCTGTCGGGGCGGGAATATCTCCCGCGCATCCCGCGCCGGGCATCCTGTTTTATGGCACCATATTTCATGGCCCGCTCCGGCATCATTCATATTACAATAAATGGAATAAAAATACAATCCGTTTTGCAAACGATATTCTTTCTCATTTTGTAAATGCTGCTTCCATTATGCTGTAAATGCCTTCATTCCGCGCAGTAGCCGCAGCTCTCCCGCACGATCAGCTTTCCTGGCAGTTCTATGCGCACATGTTCCCTGTGGCCCCCGCGGATGCGGTCTAAAAGAACCAGCACCGCGTAGTGCGCCATCTCCCGCTTTGGGATGTCCATGGTGGTAAGCAGCGGCGTGCACTCCTGCGCCTCGCGGATATTGTCGATGGAGATCACGGACGGCCTGTATTTTTTCCTGCGCCCCGCCTTCAGTTCATCCAGCACGCCCAGGGCCGTGCTGTCGTTCGCGCAGAAAATGGCCGTCGGGCGCACCGTCTCCTCCAGGATCCGCCGCGTGGCCAGGCTCCCCTCCCTGCGGGTCTGCCCGGTCTGATAGACCATGGCGTAGTTGAGGGGGAGCTTGTGGGCCAGCAGGGACTGGTGATAGCCGATATACCGGGCCTCATACGAGCAGTCTCCGATATAGGCGATCCGCTTATGCCCCAGAGAGATCAGGTATTCCATCACTGTCTCCGCGGCCCTCTGGCCATCGCAGAATACCTCATCGTAATCAAACCCTGTGGGGTTGCGGTCGATCCCGATGATGTGCGCGTATTGCTTCTTTAAAAAAGGAAGCAGATCCGGCGGACACTTTCCCAGCAGGATCAGCCCGTCCGGATTTTGGGCCAGACGGCTCTGGCTCTCCAGGTGGCGGGATCGGGCAAGCATATCCGTCAGGGAGAGCAGCGCACCCATATGGCACCTCTGCGCCAGCAGTTCTTCCCGCAGGATGCCGTACAGTTCCTTAAAAAAACAGTCGTCCTCCAGCGACTGGAACCGGGTGAGCAGCACATCCACCGTATAGGTATCCCCCGCTGCCGCATCCGTTTTCCCGTTCTTCAGCTGGCGCGCCGCGGTGTTCGGCATGTACCGCAGCTTTTCCGCCATCTCCCAGATGCGCTCCTGCAGGGCGGGATCCGCGCACCGATAATCCGGCTGATTTAAAACCCGCGACACCGTGGCCACAGACGTGCCGCAATTTCTGGCGATTTCTTTTAAAGACATCCGTTCCTCCTTTGTAAATTTTATTCTTTGAAAATGCTATGATTACAGCGTCAAAAGCCCGAATCCACGGTATGCTTGCATACCGGTGGATGAGAGGCTTTATGACGCGCCCCAACATGAGGAAGAAGTGGGGCAGGGGCCCCATGGATTCCGAATGTTGGGTAGGATTGTGGGAGCTGCGAAGCAGCGTAACAATCCGTAATCGCTTTTGACGCCCGAATCATTCTTTGAAAATGCTATCTTTTGAAAATCCTGCTCTTTGAAAACGTTATCACAAATTTTGAATATGTTTTTCTATATATATTTTCATTATATGCCTTTTTCTTTTTATTTCAACTTCTTTTTGCACTGTTATCGTTTTCACAATTTCTGTTGTCAGGGAAGTTCTTCATATCTTATAATAAACGAGTAAAACCCAGCTATCGTATATGCTGATCTGAAATGCACAAATAATAAACGAATAAAACGCTGCTATCGTATATACCGATCTGAAATGTACAAACTTCTTCACAGAAAATAGAAGATTTTACAAAAAAGCAGAGAACTTTATAGAAAGGATGTGTGGCAAATGAAACACAAAGGGGTTGTTCTTCTTTTCACTGCATCGCTGATGGCAGCGCTTGCCGGATGCGGAAAGAAAGAGGAGGCAGCAAATGTAAACATCGGGTATTTCAACAATGTGACCCACGCTCAGGCGCTTTATATGAAGGCGGAGGGCCTTCTGGAATCCGCTTTAAACGAGGACGCGACCGTGAGCTGGACTTCTTTTAACGCCGGTCCCGCGGAAGTGGAGGCGCTGTTTTCCGGCGATATCGACATCGGATATATCGGCCCCGTGCCGGCCATCACGGCGAACGTAAAGTCCAAAGGGGATGTGACTGTGCTCTCCGGCGCCACAAAGGCCGGGGCCGTGCTGGTGAGATCCGCATCCGCGGACATCCGCACACCGGCTGATCTGGACGGGAAGACCGTGGCCATCCCCCAGATTGGGAACACCCAGCATCTGTGCCTGCTGAAACTGCTGGAAGACAACGGCCTGGCCCCTGTGGACAAGGGCGGCACCGTCACCGTGACGGCTGTGGAAAACGCGGACGTGATGAATATGATGGATCAGGGAAACATTGACGCGGCCCTGGTGCCGGAGCCCTGGGGCGCCACGCTGGAATCAAAGGGCGCACAGATCGTGCTGGACTACGACGAAGTTTACCGGGGCGGCGATTACCCCGTGGCTGTGGTAGTGGTGCGCAATGAATTTCTGCAGGAGCACCCCGACATTGTAAAAACTTTCCTGGAAGAACACGAGGAAACCACCGCCCTGCTCTCAAAGGACACGCAGGAGGCCGCGTCCGTGATCAACCAGGAGATCAACCAGGCCACCGGCAAATCCCTGGAGCCCGCCATTTTGAGCAAAGCTTTTTCCCGTATCCTGTTTTCCACGGAAGTCAGCGAGGAAGCCATGCGCGAGTTTGCGGACATTTCCCTGGAACAGGGATTTATCAGCGAAGACTATCAGACGCTTTTCACTACATTGGAGGAAGGATAAGCCCATGCCATTAACCCTCAGCAATGTATCAAAAATATTTGCGGATTCCGAACACGCCACGCTGAAACATATCAATCTGTCCATAGCGGACGGGGAATTTCTCTGCGTGGTGGGAAAAAGCGGGTGCGGAAAGAGCACGCTGCTGAACCTCATTGCCGGTCTGGAAATGCCCACGGAGGGGGAGATCCTGCTGGACGGAAAGCCCGTCACCGCCCCCGGCGCCGACCGGGTGGTGATGTTCCAGGAGCACGCCCTGTATCCCTGGCTGAACGTGATGGAAAACGTGGCTTTCGGCATGCAGCTTGCCGGCGTGCCAAAAAAGCAGCGTGAGGAAACTGCCCTGCGCTACCTGGAGCTTATGCAGCTCTCGGACTATAAGGACTATTACATTCACCAGCTCTCCGGCGGTATGCGCCAGAGGGTGAACCTGGCCCGGTCGCTCACCATGGATTCCAGAATCCTGCTTATGGACGAGCCTTTTTCCGCCCTGGACAAACAGACGTCAAACCGCCTGCGCGCGGAGCTGCAGGACATCTGTATGCAGACAAGGCGCACGGTGTTTTTTATCACCCACAGCGTGGAGGAAGCCGTGTATCTGGCCGACCGGGTGGTGGTGCTCTCCGCCGCCAAAAAAGGGATCGCAGAGATCGTGCCCATTGAACTGCCGCGCCCGCGCCACGTCTATGACGAGGCCTTTATCGAATACCGGCGCCAGATCTTGGAGGAAGTACAGGAGGATAAGGGATGAAAAAGAACAGGATGCCACGTATATTGCAGCAGCTTTTCTTCCTTGCGGGAATTGTAGCGCTCTGGCAGATTGTCTGTCTGGTGGGGGTGGATCTGCTCCATGTCTGGAAGTCTTACGCCATGCCCTCCCCCGCCGGGGTGTTTTCCAGCTTCTGCCGCCTTTTGGGCGACGGCTCCCTGCTTCAGGCAACGGGAAACAGCCTGCTGCGCGGCGTGACGGGCTATGCCATCTCCATCCTGCTGGGCGGGCTGCTGGGATTTCTGATGAATCATTTTCCATTTCTGCACAACAACCTGCGGCCCCTGGTCATGGGGATACAGACGCTCCCCAGCGTGTGCTGGGTGCCGTTTTCCATCCTCTGGTTCGGGCTCACGCAGCAGGCCATCCTCTTTGTGGTGGTCATGGGTTCCGCCTTCAGCATGGCCATGGCGGCGGACAACGCCATCGCCAATGTGCCGCCCATTTATAAAAAAGCGGCCCTCACCATGGGGGCCACTCAGAAACAGATCTACTGGAAAGTAATATTGCCCGCCAGCCTGCCGGAACTGATCTCCGGGCTGAAACAGGGCTGGTCCTTCGCCTGGCGCGCGCTGATGTCCGGCGAGGTAATGACCACCTGCATCGGCCTTGGGCAGACATTGATCACCGGGCGGAATCTGGCGGATATCAACCAGGTAATGCTGGTGATGATCGTCATCGTGCTGGTGGGGATCCTCATCGACCGGCTGATCTTCCGGGCGCTGGAAAAGCACGTGTACAAAAAGCGCGGCCTTTTATAAGCCGCGCTTCCGTAACATGGCTCAGCGGAAGTCCGGCGTCCCCATCAGGTTATAGGGCGTCACCTGATACACGTAGTAGTTCAGCCAGTTGGTGTACAGGTTGTTGGCGTGGGAGCGCCACATCAGAAGCGGCGGGTTTGCCGGGTCATCTTCCCGGTAATAATTGCGGGGAACCTCAATGGGCAGCCCCTTCCCCAGGTCGCGCTTATACTCCCCGTCCAGTGTCACGCGGTCGTACTCCGGATGGCCCATCACAAAAATCTGTCTGCCGTCCTTCGTCATGGCGAGGAATACCCCCGCCTCCTCGGATTCCGCAAGCACCATCAGATCCTCGCAGGCGTGGATGTCCGCCGCGGCCACCTCTGTGTGGCGGGAGTGCGGCGCCAGAAATATATCGTCGAAGCCGCGCACCAGGGGGATCTTGCGGTTGGCCACCCTGTGCCAGAACAGGCCGAACATTTTCTTATCCAATGGCCGCTTTTCCATGCCGTAATGGTGGTAAAGGGCCGCCTGCGCGCCCCAGCACAGATGGATGGTGCTGGTCACGTGGGTCTTTGTCCAGTCCATGATCTCCACCATCTCATCCCAGAAATCCACTTCCTCAAAGGGCATCTGCTCCAGCGGCGCCCCGGTGATGATCATGCCGTCATACATTTGCTTCTTCACATCGCTAAAAGGCACATAAAACTGGTTTAAGTGGCTGGTGGAGGTATTTTTTGCCACATGGCTGGACACCATCATAAATGTGATGTTGATCTGCAGCGGCGTGTTAGAAAGCGAACGCAGAAGCTGCAGCTCCGTGTCTTCTTTGATGGGCATCAGGTTTAATATAGCGATCTCGATGGGACGGATATCCTGGTGCACGGCCCGGTTCTCGTCCATCACAAAAATATTTTCTCTCTCCAGTATCTCTTTTGCGGGCAGTTCGCCCTTCACTCGAATCGGCATTGTTCTCTCCCTCGATTTTTTCTTGCACAGATAGGCACAGGCACTGCTCTCCAAAAGCAGCTTTTGTGCGCATCCGCGCTCTATTTATTTTTCGCCGCCCGGCTTTTTGCCTTCTGATCTACAGAAGCGGCGCGAACAGCCGCAGGATGCGGCCCGCCACGCGCACAGGAAGCGGCTGCTGGTTATAAACCCCCGGCGTCACTGTGAGGCACTTTTTCCGAGTCTCCAGGTAATCGCCCTCAATCTGCGCGATCACCGCGTTCCGGTACAGCAGCACCCCGCACTCAAAGCTCAGATAGAAGCTGCGAAAATCCATGTTGATGCTTCCCACCACGGCTTTTTCATCGTCCGAGATGATGGCTTTCGTGTGCAGGAATCCAGGCTCAAACTCATAAATTTTTACGCCCGCCTCCAGCAGTTCGTTATAGTAAGTCCGCGCGAGAATAAACGCGTACTTTTTATCCGGTATGTGGGGCATCATGATCTGCACGTCCACGCCGCGCTTCGCGGCAAAGGTAAGGGCCACGATCATCTCATGATCCAGCACCAGATATGGCGTCATGATATGCACATAGTCCTTTGCGGAATACAGGATATCCATGAACACCATCTCGCTGGTCTGCTCGCCGTCCAGCGGGTTGTCGTCAAAGGGGATCACATACCCCGCGCTGTCCTCCATTTCCCGCTTTGCGTGGACGTCGATAAATTTTCCGTAGCTCTCCGGCACTTTCGTCCCGTTGATCACCTTCCACATGCGCAGGAACATCAAAGTGAAGCTGCTCACCGCTTCCCCCTTGATCATAATGGCGGAATCTTTCCAGTAGCCGAACCGCTCTTTGCGGTTGATGTACTCATCCGCCAGATTGATGCCGCCGGTAAAGGCCGTGTTCCCGTCGATCACCAGGATCTTCCGGTGGTCGCGGTTGTTCTGCACCGTGGACAGCGCCGGGACAATGGGCGCAAACACTTTGCACTTTATCCCGTACTGCTCCAGCGTTTTGGGGTAGTCCTTCGGGAAATGGAACAGATCGCACATCCCGTCATACAGCATGCGCACTTCCACGCCCTCTTTGACTTTCACCTTCAAAATTTCCAGCACAGACTCCCACATATACCCAGGAGCCACAATGAAATATTCCAGAAAAATGAACCGCCGCGCCCTGCGCAGTTCCGCCAGCAGCGGCTCGATCAGCTCCTCCCCGCAGGTGAAGTACCGCGCGGAGGTGTGCTGGTGCACAGCGCACCCGTCCACTTTGCGCAGGTAGTCCGCAAGGTTCGCCATATGTTCCGATTCTTCCCGCAGCTTTTCTGCCACCCCCGGCTTCTGGCGCACCAGGGAAGATGTGCCCGCGGCCTCGTCCAGGATCTGCCTGTTGAACCTGCGGCTTCCGATCTGGGTATATAAATACAGATAAAACAGCGCGCCAAACACCGGAACGATGAGAATCGGCACGATCCACGCGATCTGAAAAGCCGGGTTTCCCTTGCGGCTGATGATCAGCACCACCAGCCACAGTCCCAGAAATACCGTTGCCCAGTAAGTGGCAAACAGGTAATCCCGGATCAGCTTGAATCCGACAAATAAAATGCCGATCTGTATCAGAACCAGCAGGATCACAATGCCGGTGCGCCCGAACACCACCCGCATCAGGCCGTGCTTGCCCTGTTTCAGCTTTTCTTTTGGTTTCATTAACAGTTGTTTCTCTTTTTCCATATCCACGCCTCTATTGCTGACCGGCCATCCTCAAAAATTCTTCCTCGCTGATGACGGGGATCCCCAGCTGCTGCGCCTTTGTCAGCTTGCTCCCGGCGTTTTCCCCCGCCAGCACGTAACTGGTCTTTTTGGATACGGAGCCAGCCGCCTTTCCGCCCAGCTTCTGGATCAGCTCTGTGGCCTCCGCCCGGCCCATGGTGGGTAGGGTTCCGGTGACCACAAACGTCATGCCCTGAAACGCATTGCCCGCGTCCTCCTGGTCAGCCTCCATATTCACCCCGGCCGCTTTTAAAGTCTCCAGGATCTTCCGGTTCTGCGCGTCCTCAAAGAACTGCCGGATAGACATCGCGCTCACCGCGCCGATATCCGACACCTGTTCCAGTTCCTCCGCAGAAGCCTCCGCCAGCTTTTCGATCGTCCCGAAGGCGCGCATCAGGGAGCGCGCGGTGGCTTTCCCCACGCCCTGGATCCCCAGGCCCGCAAGCAGCCCGTCCGGCTGGTTTGCCTTTGCGTCCTCGATTGCTTTTAAGAGCTTATCCGTATTTTTTTCTTTCCCGATGATCCCCTGCTCGATCAGCTCGTCTCTGTGATCCTTCAGGAAAAAGATATCCGCCACATTTTTCAGATACCCCAGCCGCACCAGCTCTATGATGTAGCTGGCCCCGAATCCCTTGATGTCCATGGCGTCGCGGCCCACAAAATTTATGATATGCCGCTCCAGCTGCGAGGGGCAGTTGCTCCCTGTGCACCGGATATCCGCTGTGTCTTTTTCCCGCACCGCAGGTGCCCCGCAGACCGGGCATCTATCCGGGATGCGGAAGCGCACGGCGCCGGCCGGCCGCTTTTCCTTTACCACCCGCCGGACCTTCGGGATGATCTCGCCGGATTTATACACCACAATGGTATCCCCGATGCAGATGTCCAGGTCGTCTATAAAATCCTGATTATGCAGCGTGGCCCTGGAAACGCTGGTCCCGCAGAGCCGCACAGGCTCAAAGACCGCCGTGGGGGTGATGCGCCCCGTTCTTCCCACAGAGAGCTCCACATCCAGCAGCACGCTCTCTTTCTCCTCCGGCGGATATTTGTACGCCACGGCCCACCGCGGCACCTTGGATGTGGCTCCCACCACCTCCCGGTCCGCCAGATTATTCAGTTTCACCACGGCCCCGTCGATGTCGTACCCCAGCTCTCCGCGCAGGCTGCCGATCTTCTGGATGGCCTCCCACACTTCGTCCGCCGTGCGGCAGAGGATGCTGTGGTCGATCACCCGGACGCCGTTCTTTTTCAGATATTCATACCCTTCCAGGTGCGTGGCAAAGGTGCGCCCCTGCGCCTCCTGGATGTTAAACACAAACATGGACAGCTCCCGCTCTTTTGTGATGCCGCTGTCCAGCTGGCGCAGGGTTCCGGCGGCACAGTTGCGCGGGTTGGCAAACACCTTTTTCCCCAGAAGCTCCTGCTTTTCATTTACTCTGTCAAAGGCCGCATTGGTCATATACACTTCCCCGCGGATCTCCAGATAAGGGATGGGGTACAAAAGCTTCGTCTTCACATCTTTGATCACTCGGGCGTTTTCTGTCACGTCCTCCCCCTGCACCACGCCGTCCCCTCTGGTGATGGCCGTGGTCAGCACGCCGTCTGTGTAGCGCAGAGCCAGGGAAAGCCCGTCAATCTTCGTCTCCACCACAAATTCCGGATGGTCAAACTGCTGCTGCATGTCCAGCACAAAGGCGTCCACTTCCTCCCGAGAGAACACATCCTGCAGGCTCAGCATGGGAACGCGGTGCTTCACCAGCACCCCGGCCTCCCGCTTTGCCGTGCCGCCCACCCGCTGTGTGGGGGAGTCCGCCGTGATAAGCTCCGGATGCTCTTTCTCCAGCGCCTTCAGCTCCAGCATCATCTGGTCGTATTCATAGTCGGAGATCACCGGGTCGTCCTGATTGTAATACCGGTCGATATGATAATTTAATTTTTCTTTGAGCGCGTCAATTTTTTGCTTTGCGTCTTCCACTTTTATCCCCGCCTCCGTTTTCCAATTTATTCTGTCCGGCGCTTCCCGGCCTGTTCCGCCTCGCTGTTTTCCGATTTATCCTGCTCAGCGCTTCCCAGACTGTTCTGCCCCGCTGTTTTCCGATTTATCCTGCTCAGCGCTTCCCAGACTGTTCCGCCCCGCTGTTTTCCGATTTATTCTGCCCGGTGCCTCCCGGTTTCTTTCGCTCGCTGCTTTCAGAATTGTTCAGCAGCCGGTAAAGTTCCTTCATCTCCGCGTCCGTCACTTCGCGGTACGCGCCGCTCTCCAGATCCCCCAGGCAGATATTCATAATGCGCACCCGCCGGATCTTTACGGCGTGATAGCCCAGTTCCCGGCACATGCGCCGAATCTGCCGATTCAGCCCCTGCGTCAGCACGATCCGGAACCGGTGGCCGTTTATCTTCTCCACCCGGCAGGGCCTGGTGGTCACTTCCAGTTCCTGCAGGTACACGCCCGCGGCCATTTTCTTTAAAAATTCATCTGTGATGGTCTGATCCACCGTCACCAGGTATTCTTTCTCATGGAAATTCGCCGCCCGCATCAGCCGGTCCTGCAGCATCCCATCGTTCGTCATCAGAAGGAGCCCTTCCGAATCCTTATCCAGCCGTCCCGCGTAAAACACGCGCCGAGGATAGTGGATCACA
>CANRKY010000052.1 GCA_947631355.1 uncultured Marvinbryantia sp. | reverse complement strand
CTGAGCACAAAATAGCAGGCGCCGGAGATCACCGCGAACGCGCCGGCGTGGGAATCTTTCAGGATCTCCAGCTTCTGTTCCATGGGTTTATAAGAACTCAGCGCATCCATGGTATCCAGGAATCCGTCCATATGGATCCCGCCTGTGATCAGTATGGGGAGCACCATCAGAACGCCTGTGTATAATCCGCCCTTTCCCGTAAGCAGGGCTCCGTACCGCACCCACAGCGCCATGCAAAGGCCGATCACCGCGCCGATCAGCGGAAAAAAGCAAAGGGCGTAGCGCATATTTTCTTTTGTCCACTCCACCTTGGGGACCGGCAGCCTGGAATACATGGAAAACGCTATCATACAGGCATAGATCAATGTCATCTTTTATCCCTCGCATCTCTTTTATGAATATCTATATTTCTTTATGAGCATTTCTTTTTATGAGCATCTGCATCTCTTTATGAGCATCTCTTTTTATGATCCAGCGGGATCCCGAAGACCACCTCGGTCACCTGATCCGCCGCCCCGGCCATGGCGCAGTTAATGTGCCCGAGACATTCCAGGTACTGCCGCGTCTGCACATCGTACTCCACGCCGTCGGAAAAGATCTCGTTCGTCACCACCACCAGGAGATCGCACTGCTCTCTCAGCCGCCAGAGGCCCTGCAGGATCTTATCCGCCACTTCCCGGGGCGCGTGCCCTTCGCCGCTGAAAAATTCGTTTGCCGTCAGATTTGACATACACTCCAGGAGCACCGCGCTGCCCGGTTCCACCCGGACGTCTTCCAGCCCCACGGCACATTCCAGCGTCTCAAACTGCTTATTGGCCCGCATCATCCGGTGCCGTTTGATCCGCATCCGGGACTCCTCATCCCGGCACTGCATTGTGGCGATATAATAGCGTTTCCGCTCTCCGCGATCCAGTATCAGTTTTTCCGCGTAAGCCGATTTTCCGCTCCCGCTCCCGCCCGTCACCATCACAAACATTCTTTTCTCCCGCCCGTCATTATCACAGACATTCTTCGCTTTCTCCTGTCATGTCAGAGGCTGGTACGCCTCCAGCGAAATATCCTCAAAGGTACTCATTTTTGTGTAGACCTCGCAGGCCAGATCCAAAAACGGGAACAGCGTGAGCGCACCCGTCCCCTCCCCCAGGCACATATCCGCGTGCAATGGCGCGCGCAGGCCCAGAGCTTCCATCACGATCCCGGAGGCGGGCTCCTTCGAGACATGGGAGGCCAGCATATAATCCGCACATTCTTTTCTCAGCATTTTGGCCGTGAGCGCCGCCACCGATGAGATAAAGCCGTCTATCACAATGGGGATGCCGTAAACGGCGCCTCCCAGAAAGACGCCCGCGAGCCCTGCAATATCAAAGCCGCCCACGGCGGCCAGCACATCCAGCGCGTCCCGGCAGTTCGGCAGATGCAGAGCCAGAGCGCTCTGGATGACCTGTATCTTTTTCTGAAGGCCCGGTGTGGAAAGCCCGGCGCCCCGCCCGGTCATTTCCGCCGGCTCTCTGTGCAGAAACGCGCAGGCCAGCGCACTGCTGGTGGTGGTGTTCCCGATGCCCATCTCGCCGGTGGCGATGATCTTATACCCCTTTTTGCACAGTTCCCCCACCAGCTCCGTGCCGACCTGCAGGGCGCGCAGCGCCTGGGCCCGGGTCATAGCCGTCTCCTTTGCCAGGTTGCGGGTGCCGTAGGCGATCTTGCGGTTGATCAGGCTGGTGTCCACTGCCACGCCGATATCCACCGGGAACAGATCCGCCCCCGTCTTTTTGCAGAGAATAGCCGCGGTAGCCTGGCCAGAAAGAAAGTTTTCCGCCACCAGCGCTGTCACTTCCTGCCCGGACTGCGTGATCCCTTCCTCCACCACGCCGTTATCCGCACACATGATGATCAGTCCCTTTTTGTCCAGCGAGACCTCTGGTTTCCCCGTGATCCCCGCGATCCGGATAATATCATCTTCCATCACACCCAGACTGTGCAGCGGCTTTGCAATGCTGTCCCATTTTTTTCGGCAGATGTCCATTGCGCCCGCATCCAGCGGCCTGATCTTATGATTTTCCAGCCATTTTTCCACTTTTCCGCTCCTCTTTCCTGTCAGAATATCTTCCCCTATTATAAAAAATCCGACAGGTCATGTCAACGCAAAGGCTGCAAAAATGACCTGCCGGATATCGGACTCTGTTTTAAATTTTTTAATACAGCCAATCTATGGCCGCACATACATCGCTGCTTTTCAAAGGCCGCCTATACGCTGCTGCTTTTAAGAAACCGTCTACGGCAGCCTGGTGAGCGCCATCTTGTACTCTGCGACGTATCTTTCCTGATAAGCCGGATGCGCCTTGATGCGAAGCTTGTACAGCCTTTTCAGCAGGACTTCATTGGACATCTCATCCGTCGGTTTACATTTCTTTACCGCGTTCACGGCCTCCAGTGAGCCGCTTTGGATAGAATAGCTGTACACAGCGCCCTTTACTACATCCGGGCGCCCGGAGAGATCGATCCCCGCCTTTGCGAGGGCGGCCTCCGCCGGATCATAGTAGTTTTCTTTTGCGAACTGATCCTGCATGGCGGAAAACTCCTTCGGGTGCGCATCGTAGATGGCCTGCCATGCCTTGTAAAATTTTGTGTTGGATTTCAGGCTCGCGCCGCTTGTGCACTTCGCAAATTTCTTAAACTGACTGCACACGATCGGATCCTGTTTGTACGCCCACTGCACAAACTCCAGCAAAGAGTAGCGGTAATCAAACTGATATGCGCCGCACGCGCATCCGTTGTCGCCGCCCGTCTGGCGATAAGCTTCCGACCCGGACTCAAACACCAGGAAAAACAGCATATCCGCCGATGGGGCCTGCACTGGCGTGTGCGTGATCACTGTGCACACCCCGTTTTTATCGGCAAGGTATTCCTTCCCATCATCGGCCAAAATTGCCTTGTCCACCTGAAGAACTCCGGTGGACGGATCAAAATAGTACATTTTTCCGCCGATCGTCACCAGGCCTTCCGCGCGGGCGCCGCTGGCCGTGAGATAATACTTTTTCGAATTTAATGTAAACCAGCGGTTCACGCCCATGTATTTTTTAAAGTAATACCATTTGCCGTCCTTTTCCACCCAGCCGGTTTGCAGCACGCCGTTGGCGTCAAAGCAGTAGGTCTTTTTCCCCACTTTGTGGAAGCCATTTGTGAGGGCGAGGCGGGAATCCGGCTGAAAATAATAGTACTTTCCTTTTATCTTTACCCAGCCCGTCTGGCTTTTGCCGTCGGACGCAAAATAGCGGTATCCGTCGTTGAACTTCACCAGGCCGGTCGCCCTTGCGCCATTGCTTCCCACATAATATTTGTCTTTTTTGCCGATGGTGATCCACTTGTTTTTCACCATAACGCCGGAAGCCGTATAATAATAATATTTTTTTCCGATCTTCTGCCAGCCGGCCTTGAAGTTGAGAACGGCTTTCCCATCGTCACGCACAAAATAGGTAGTGGTCTTGCCCTGCACCGTGCGCGGGACCCACTTGTTCCGGTCCATGTAGCCGCTGGCGTTCGCGTGGCGCGACTTCACCCACTGGTTCCGCACCAGCTTGCCATCTTTATAGAGCTGGTAATTGCCGTTCCCCACAGACTTCCATTTGTAGCCGGACGCCTCAGCGCGCACGGGAAGGCAGACTACAAGCGCCATCAACATAAAAAGTATTATCAGCATACCCCTTTTTTTCATTTCCTGTCTCCTCCTCTGTACTGCAGCATCGCTCTTTCTCCCTAATATCCGCGGAATGGTCTGCCGCTCCTATCAGCAGCGTGGCCAGCTGTGCTTATTTACAGCATCGCCCGCCCATCCCGCGGACAAGCATACACTGCTACTGTTTGTCATACTGTCCCAGGTTGTAGGTTTTGTATATATTCCACAGGGTTTTTGCGTAGGTCGGAGAGGTGGCATAGCCCGCCGCCTGAAGCGCAAGCACCGCCTTTTTGAAACTTTTCTTTCCCACCACCGCTTTATAGTTCGCGCCCTGCAGCAGTTTCCCGTGATCTGCCACCGACTCCGCAAGGCTATTGTACTTGCGGAAATCAGATTCCAGATATTCGGTTTTCCCGTTGATCACTTCCGGGGAATAGGTGCGGAAGATTTCTCCAGACCATCCGGTCGCCTTGATCCCGTACAGCGCGTTGGCATATATGTACAGATCGCTGGTGCCGTAACCGGTTTCCAGGCAGGCCTGCGCGATGGACATGGAGGGAAGGATCTTATAATTCTTCCAGTCATCCTTGCACAGTTCCGCCACCTTCTTGATAAACGCCTCCGGGGACGCGCACGCAACGTTGACTGCCTTTAAGGGAGTCCCCAGGTGGGAAACGCGGGTGCACACACCGTTTTTATCCGCGCTGTAGCGCTTTCTGTCCGCGATGAATATGGTGTTGGTCTTCAGCGCGCCGGTGCTCTCGTCAAAATAATACAGTTTTCCTTTCAGGGTAACCAGGCCCTCGGCCCGGGCGCCGCTGGCCGTCAGATAGTATTTTTTCCCTTTGACGGTCAGCCAGCGGTTCTGCCCCATATAACTCTTGAAGTAGTACCACTTGCCGCTTCTTTTTATCCAGCCGGTCCGCAGCACGCCTTTTTTGTCAAAGCAGTATATCTTGCCCCCGATCTTGTAGAATCCGTTTGTGAGCGCCAGCAGGGAGCCGGACTGAAAATAATAATATTTGCCGTTGATCTTCTGCTTGCCGGTCTTCGCCCTGCCGTTGGCGTCAAAATACCGGTAGCCGTCCGTGAACTTCACCAGCCCCGTGACTCTGGCCCCCGTGCTGTCCACATAATATTTTCCATCATTTTTGATGGTGATCCACTTGTTCTTCACAAGGACTCCGGCGGAGGTGTAGTAATAATACTTCTTTCCGATCTTCTGCCATCCGGCCTTAAAATTCACCACGGCCTTGCCGTCGTCCCGCACAAAATAGGTTTTCGTCTTGCCGTTTGCCGTGCGGGCCACCCATTTGTTGCGGTCCATGTAGCCGCTGGCGTTTAAATGCCGCTTTCCAACCCACTGGTTTTTCACCAGTTTTCCGTTCTTGTAGCAGCGGTAATTGCCGTTTCCCACTGCCTTCCACTGATAAGTGGCGGCGCCGGCACTCACCGACAGGCACAGCAGCAGCGCCAAAAACGCCAGCACCCCGAACAAACTCTTTTTTTTCATCGCACACCTCCTCTGCCTGCTCCCAGGCACTTCTCTATACAACTATATCTACAGAACCATCCTTTATCTGCGGCGCCGCAGAATTTTCCCGCAGCGCAAAACCGCATCAGCCGTACACTTTGCTGAAATAATGATCGCCTATCTGCATGTCCCACCCGTAAATATAAGTATTATTAAAATAATAGTAATCCGGATATTTTGTTCCGCCTGTCATAACCTCCTTTGCGGCCTTCACGCAGTCCGCCTGGATCTTTTGTCCGCTGGCATTAAGCCAGGTCACAGAGCCGTTCATGGCCGGGGTGAACTGGCCGCTCTGATAAATGACCTCATACAGCGTGTTGGGGAACCGATCGTCATTTAAGCGGTTGATCACCACGCTTGCCACCGCAAGTTTCCCCTCATACGGCTGATTTCCAGACTCATAATAGACCAGCGCGGCCAAAAGGCGGATGTTTTCTTCCGTGGGCGGCTCCCTCATATCCTTGTTTACTTTCGTGATCTTGCCCTTGCCGTTCACATAAACAATACCGCCGTCTTTTGCGAGCCACTGGTTGGTGGCCATCACGCCGTCTTCGTCCAGATAGCGGTTTTTATACCAGGTATTTTTCACCTTTCCGGTTTTCTTTTTTATGTAGTAGGTTTTGCCCTTCAAAACCAGCGGGCCGTACACCGCTTTTCCGTCATTGCCGTAATAAAAATTGCCGACCCACGCGTTTCGGACCATCAAGCCCTTCGCGTTGTAATAATAATCCCCCACGCGGGTGTTGGTCACGCGCCCGGCTGCCTTTGTGCAATAATAGGTTTTCTTCCCCACCTGGAACTGGCCGAATCTCACCTTGCCGTTCGCGCCGAAATAGTAGTATTTACCGCTGATCTTCTGCCAGCAGTTTTTCACCATGGCCCCATTTGAACCGTAATAATAGTTGCCGGCCCGCCGGTTGGTATATCTGCCCGCCTTAAATGTTGCATAGTAATAATTCGCGCCCACTTTAAAGCGGTTCAGCTGCAGATAGCCGTTTTTGTCAAAATAGTACCATTTGCCGTCAATTTTTTTCCATTTGTTCTTTACATACTTCTTCGTGCTGGTATTGTAGTATCGAATTTTGCCATTGGAAAGCGTTTTCCATTTTTTTACGCCGGCCGCAGCGGCGGAAGCCGATGACTTTGTGCCCGCCGCCGATACCGGAACCGCAAGAAGCATGGCAAGAAAAAACAGCAGGATCAGCATCCCTGGTTTTTTGCGCATTTTCACCCGTTTCCTCTCCAATTTATTACAAAAATATTAACTATTTAATATAATATAACATTTCAGACAGAGTTTGTCAACATATAGGCTGTGATCAGGATGTGATTACCTGTCAAATTGTCACTGCGATTCCTTTGTGGTCGGACAGGCTTTTATCAAAATTCCATTCCTCGACTGCAATACGCCCATTCTGTATAAAGCTATCCGAAATGGCAATGTGATCGATACATTCTTCTGTGTCTGCTGTTAAAACAGTCATTTTTTCCTCCTGAAAGCACGTGTTCAATATGTTTCTACCTTCTTTTGTAAAATAATAGTTATCAGAAAAGCTGCAATTATAGTCCCCAGCCACGCACACGTTTCCCCGGCCGGACAAATATCTGATATCGCGGATCTGTTCTCTTAAATCCTGCTGATAAGATGCTTCTCGATTCCCCAAAATCCCCATTATGGTCCCATATACAATCAGACTTCCCCGTTCCGTTTTAAGTTCCGCACAAACTGCCGTATACTTATCGTAAGTCGGATACACTTTGACAAGCTCATATTTTGAATATATGGTTACCCTATTTTCTGAATGACGGTACGAGCCGGGACATGCATCTTGTGCCGGAAGTGTCTCAATACGATACGGATACGGCAATCTGATCCTCTGATCTGTCTCGGTCAGGACCAGAATGTCTGCCTTTGCATCTTCACAGCAAGCAATTATTTTATCCAGATTCTTTTTGTGTTTCAGTCTTTCAACGTTCCACGTTGCAATTCTCATAAAATAATCCTCAGCATCATCTGTTTCTTCCATTTTTCCGCGGCCTGTGTTACAATCTCCCTATAATCTGTACGCAACAGAAAAGGAGCAGAAAATGATAGAAGGCGCGATCTTTGATTTTGACGGCACACTTTTCGATTCCATGGCGATCTGGGAGAACATCGGTGAAAACTATCTGCGCACGCTGGGAGTCGAGCCGGAAGAAAACCTAAAAAAAACCTTCCAGAATTTCAGTCTGTACCAGGCCGCATGTTATTACCGGGAAATCTATCACATCACTTTATCCGTGCAGGATATCATGGACGGTGTGTGCGCTATGGTGGAAAAATATTATATGGAGACCGCACAGCCAAAGCCCGGCGCCATCCCGTTTTTGGAGCAGCTTTGGAAACGCGGTGTTAAAATGTGCATTGCCACCGCAAATGATGACGCTCTTGTAACGGCGGTGCTCTCCAAATGGGATCTGGAGAAATATTTTTCCACGGTTCTCACCTGCACCTCCATGGGCTGCGGAAAAGACGAGCCCGTTATCTACCGGGAAGCCTTACGCCATCTGAAAACCGAAAAATCCGCCACGGTTGTATTTGAGGACGCCGCCCACGCTATAAAGACGGCACGGCAGGACGGCTTTCCTACCGCTGCGGTCTACGACCGCTATGAGAAAGATCAGGCAGCCGTTATACAATACGCCGATGTCTATATCACCGATTATCGGGACGCCGCGGATTTCTGGAAATTTGCCGCGGGCATCCACGCCTGACGTTCATCGAGCTACACTTCCCGCATCGCTTCTTCATAGGAATCCAGGAACCGGGTCATCCGGCCGCAGATATCCTGAAACGCCTGTTCGTGCGTCACTTCTCTGTACTGCGGATCCCGCACGCCATAAAAGAAACTGCTCTCCTGCTCAAACTGTTCCCGCGGCAGGCCCAGCATGGAAACACGATCCCGCGCGCCCTCCGATATCACCGCAAAGCGGCTGAAGCGCGGCACCTGTGATGTGTCCAGGTACACCGCGGTGCTGTTTTCGCGCACTGTCTTTATCCCGTGTTCTTCCAGCGTCCTCCACACCTCTGCCGGAATCGGCTCGCCTTCAGTGTCCGGGAACGCGGCTCTGGCCTCGCCCACGATCGGCAGTTTCCTCTCCGCGGCCATATGATTCAGGATCTGCGCAGCCATCACGCTGCGGTTCATGCCGCCGTCACAGCAAAAGCAGATCCGCATGGGATCATCCAGATAATGCTGCATATCCAAAAACCTTTGCGCCGTAAGACCTTCCGGGTAAAAATCAAATACCGGCGTACATTCCGGGTTGATCTGCGCGAACTCTACCGCCTCTCCAAGCCTGTCTCCGTCCAGCATCCCGGGCCGGAAGTATGCCAGCGTGATATGCGGTGTAAGCGGATAAGGCAGCTCCACAATGTCGTTAAACTGCCTGTACATTTGAAGCAGCCGCTCATAATCCTGTTCCGTCTGCGGCTTCAGCAAAAGCACCAGAGATTTCGATACCATATTCACGATCCGGTCCGCAACCATGGTAATTTTCTGCCCCGCAAAATCACTCTGGATCTTCTCTGTGATGTCTGCCGCTCTGCCGAGGCTCTCCGCCATCTCCCGATGATACGCGCCCGGATCCATTGGATCCGAAATACATTTTTCCGGAGATACCAGGTCATGCAGCGTCATATGAATGGTGGACACCGGCAGCGCCGATGCCAGCATCCCGCTGCCTTCCAGCCGATGGTATAAGACCCTCTGCATCATTGCAACGGTCTGGGAGCATATGCTTTCCGGTCGAAAAACAACGGTGGTTCCCGGAAAAGGCTGATAGTTCCCATCCGGATCCACTTTTTTGGCCAGGCCCTGCGCCGTGTGAAAAGAGCCTCGGATCGGCTCGTATTTCCAGGCTGTTCTCTGTTCATATTCCGAAAGTAAAGACATTTACCGCACCCCTCTCTTTTTAGATGTTTTTCCGTTTTTTTAGATGTTTTGACGTTTTTGACATTTTTTAGATGTCCTAAATGATTTTATGTTTTTCCGGTGCTGTTTTGATGCTTTTATTATACAAAATATGCCTAAGGAGTACAATCAGAAAATAAAAGCGGGACGACATCCGCCGTCCCACTTTTTCATATTCTTCTCCGATACCATTTTTCTGCCAGTCCCACTGCCCCGTACAGCACCATGGCAATGATGCACAGGAGCACGATGCTCATCAGCACCCAGTCTAGTTTGAAGAACTAGCGCGGGGAAATGATAAAAAGAATATCCAGTATTTTGGTAATTCCTCCTGCCTCTCCCATGATCAAACGATCTGTCTCAACACATCCAGCCTTTTATAGAACATGTTTCTCCACTCGTCTTCATCTTCAAAGATTATCGGTTCTACTTCCTGTATCTGATTCAGACCGATCTGCCTGACCGCCTCCACCGCCGCCTCGCGCTGCGTCATTTTCCGCGGATAAACTGTCTGGCAATTCGCCCCCTCCATCGAATCATAACTGTAGAAGCTCTGGTTAAAATCCATCAGTGGATAAAGGGAAAGGTAAGCATTTGTCCTGTTATCGACCAGGAACCCCCAGTTTTCCGGATGCCTGTCCGTATTCCCGACCAGATAATCTATGATATTCATCCCGCAATAGGTCTTTTTATCAATCCGCAGACATTCCTCCAGCGTGTCAAGGCCATGGTTTGCGGCGTAAATATCAAAGGCCATTTTAGAGACAAGCGAACGCTCTTTCGATGTGACGATCCGGCTCTTGCTCACCGGCTCCCCGTCAAAGCGATCTGCCTCGTAGAGAACCTGTGGAAAGTCAAAACACCGGCAGATCCTGCTGGCAAAAAGCTCACGCTTCACCGCCTCCCGTCCTCCATCCTTCAGAAGGAAGAAGCCTCCTCCATCCCTGACCCAGGCTTTCGGGAAACAGCCGTTGGTCGACAGATCCCGCGCCAGTTCCCGATTCGTGGCGCTCATCTGTTTTCCGCGTAAGGGTATGGCCACAAACGCATTGCTCAGTGAGTTATCGTATAAATTGCTCTCCCGGTATGAAACAGCCTCTCCCTGACTTTTCACCCAGTAAATATCCGTCAGAGAAACGCAGTGATAAGACAGGGCGATTGCTGCGCGGTCCCTGTCCGTGACCGCCTGTGCCATACCAATGCTGTTCAGGATCTCTTTCGCATATACCCGGTCGAGGGACAGCACTCTTGCCGCGCACCAGTGATAAAAATTATCCAGATTTCCGATCCGGACATCAATGTCCTGTCCCTCTTCCAGATAAAGGTCATACGGGAAAAACTCCTCATTGTATACGACCGCTTTTCCACTGGTGTTAATTGTCGCAACCAGCTTTTCGCTATGCATGATCTCATAAGTTTTCGGTTCCATTTTACGGCTATTCATACGATTCATCACCTAAATGCTCCCAAACTGCGCATTTTTTCATACTGTTTTCTCATTTGCCATAAGTATAACCTGCTTCCTATGAATTATCAACTGAAAATCCTCTTTCCATAGCACCAAAAAACAAATTCCATCCCACCATAAAAAATTCCATCCCACCACAAAAAATTTTTTCTTGCATTTGAAAATGCAAACTGCTATAATGAAAGCCGAAGACACAACGGCGTGAAAATGCAGTTGTGTCTTTTTTGTGCTTACAACAAGTGAAATATCATTATGAGGAGGAATCTATTATGAGCATGACACCGATGAACAATTTTGATTATCTGGAACGAGTAAAATTTGCTGAAGAGTTGTCCGCCATCGAAGCAGCAAAAAAGGCCAGTGGCCTGACTTACACAGAAATTGCTGATAAAATGGGCGTTAACAAAGTCTGGCTGACCAGCGCCATTAAAGGCCAGCAATACGTGCCTGAAGAATATTGCGAAAAACTGGCGGAAATACTTGGCATCGAAAAAGAAGCCACCTTATGTTTATGCGAGCATCCCTATAAAGGAAATACCGACCCTGTCCTTTATCGTCTGCATGAGGTTTTGGATACATATGGTCCCGCCATTAAGGAACTTATTCACGAGAAAGGCGGAAACGCGATCATGAGCGCCATTGATTTCGGCATTGATGTCGATATAGAAAAAGACCCGCACGGTGACAGAGTCGTCATAACGTGGAGCGGCAAGCTTCTCCCGTACAGCAAACAGGGCAAATATCCGTGGTAAGCTAGCGGTCGGCGATTCCTGCATACCAGGAATACTTTTATAGAAATCGTTTTAATGGGGTAGTCAGATTGGCTACCCTTCTTTTCTATATAAGCCAAAAAGTTCATCCGCTTTTTAGAATAGATTTTTGTGATTTGTTGCATTTTTCTATTCTGTGATCATATTGAAAAATTTTCAGACTAAACCGTTTACATTTGATCCTGTTTTGCTATAATGGTGTAGAAAAGGAGGCTAAGAAAATGGACATACAATATTTACTGTTATTGCAGAACCTGCGCGAGGCAACGGGTGGCGTGCTGAATGGAGCGTTCGAGTTGATCACAAAGCTAGGCGAGGCATCGATCGTCACGCTTCTGGTAGCGTTCGTGTACTGGTGTGTTGATAAGCGCGAGGGTATCTTCCTGATGCTGACATTCTACTATAACCGCGTGATCAACGGCTTTTTAAAGATCACTGCCTGCGTGTACCGGCCATGGATCCGAGATTCGCGCGTGCTGCCTGTTCCTGAGGCAATGGCGGATGCCACAGGTTATTCTTTTCCGAGCGGGCATTCCGCAAACGCCGCCAGCTTTTTTGGCGGTCTTGCTTATAACAAAAAGAACCCGAAAGCTTTCCGCGTCCTTATGGTCGTCCTTGTTCTGCTGGTCGGATTTTCCCGCAATTATCTTGGCGTGCACACGCCGCAGGATGTGATCGTTTCCATCATTCTGGCGGCCGCGCTGTTATTTGCGTTTCGCCGACTGCTCGTCTGGGTGGAGGAAAATCCGGATAAAGACTGGATTGTTCTTCTCGCGGGCGTGGCGCTTTGTGTTCTGCTCGTCGTCTATGCCTCCCTGAAGGGATATCCGGTGGATTATGACGCAGCGGGCAATGTGATCGTGGATCCAGCCAAAATGCCGATCGATTCTTTCAAAAATGCCGGCATGGGACTCGGCTTCATTGTGGGATGGTTCTTAGAGAGAAGATTCATAAAGTTTGAGACAGACGGAGAATGGTACTTCCGAGTACTCCGCTATGTTGTCTGCATCGCGGTCTACGAACTTTTAAAGACATACGCGACACCGCTGATCACAGGAGTGGTTGCAGGCGGAGTCGGCAAAGCGCTGGAGCAGTTTGTGCTGATCCTTTACATCTCGGCAGGCGCACCCGTTCTTATCCGGCTTTTCAGCCGGTTCCACAAAGAACGGTCATAGGGAACAAAGCTTTTACAGAAACCATTCATGCATCATCCAGTTCCTTATCAATTACCCAAAAGCCATGTCCTCCTGCACCCTCAAAGTGCAGGAGGCCTTTTTTCTCCATTCTGGCAATACTGGAATTGACACCAGACAGGCTCATTCCTTCCTTTTTAGCGATCTCTTTTGCCGTAATCCGCGGATTTTCCTTTATATAAGACAGCACTCTCTTTTTCCGGGCAAATTGGATTTTTAAATAAACTCTGTTTGTATCATTAGGTAAAGAGCTGGCGCGGCCAAATGATAAAGTGAATATCCTCCCAAAAATGGCCAAAAGACGCATCTTCTGCGTCTTTTGACAAATATTGATATTAATGAAACCCTTTTTTCTTCAATTCCTGATACCAGGTATCTACCACTGCAAATATTTTTTCAAGTGTTGATATTCGGACTGAAAAATGAATATCATAACGTCCGTTTGCCTCCCAATCTGTAATCATGATTGCCTGATCTCTGACAATCGCAGGAATACTCACACCAAATTCTAAAGTATCTGCATAGTGAATCAGTCTGGTAAGATCATGTACATAAACTTCTCTGTTTTCATAGGGAACACCTGATCTGTATATTTGTATTTTAATCAGTTTCTCAACGGCCTGCTGTAAATGATAGGCTGCCAGATTTTTTATCTGCTTAATCTCATGGCTTCGGTACTGCTCCATCCCCTGTTTTGCCATAATCAAATCTGCTTTTATCAAGTTCATTGATAAGTCCATGCCATCTACACCCTCTCGTAAAGAATCTCGCCTTTATCAATCTCACGAATGATGTTATCCGTATGTTCTCTAGAGGCATCAAAATACAGAACATCATAATCCTGCCATTTGCCAAAAGTTACCACTGCCTTAATAAAATCCTGATAGCTTTTCAGGCGAAACATCCTGCTCTTGGGATATCTTCCAAAAACGGCTATATCCACGTCTGAGTTTTCTGTACATCTTTCCTCCAGCGATGAGCCAAATAATACGATCTTCTCTATTTGATCGCAAAGATATGCACTATGAATAATATTTTCAATGGACTCTTTTTTTACTTCTGCTACTTTTATTTCTCGTCCTCCGATTTTTATGCCAATCAGCTTGCACATGAATATCACCTCTTTACAAAGGGATTTTTTACGTTTCTATTATACAAGATCCCCTAAAAAAGTACAATCAAATTCTAGAATAGATTTTTGTGATTTGTTGCATTTTTCTATTCTGCGATCATATTATATGCTTTCAAATTGTCTGACAAAACAGCCCCAGGATATCGCTTTACAAAAGGCAGTTGCCGTCCGCATTTTGGGCAGACTATCTTCTTTCAGAGCATCATGTATCATCCAGTTCCTTATCAATTACCCAAAAGCCATGTCCTCCTGCACCCTCAAAGTGCAGGAGGCCTTTTTTCTCCA
>CANRKY010000051.1 GCA_947631355.1 uncultured Marvinbryantia sp. | reverse complement strand
ATCCCTGTTCGATGTATGCAATGAATTCGGCGTGGACAACGATTCCCTCCCCGGCGAATTCATTGCATACATCGAACAGGGATTTGAAGAAAGCACCCGTACGGATACGGCGATGTTTCCGTATGCCTGCGCGGTGATCCGGGCGGAAAAATGCGTCCGGGATCACATTGATCCGATGCAGTATGCCGGGCGCCTGCTGACAGATGGCGATGACGCCGGATGTCTACTGACAGATGGCGATGACACTGGGCGCATATTGGGCGTTTACATGATCTGCATGATTGCCTGGTGCAGATACAATCATATCGTGACGAAGTTTACGGAATATGAGTGCAGGATCACGGAAGACATCATGCGCGGCCTGGCCGACTGCATAAGCTCCCCGCACATTTTGTCGGTCAGAGCGGTGAGCACGGCGCTGAGAGATATGGCGCTTGCAGAGTACTTTGACGATACGGCAGGTCACTGGGATCTCATAGCGGACCGGTGCAGAGCGGAACTGCCCGATAGAAAAAAACAGCCCTATATTCGAAAGATCCTGTCAATCCTGCCCATCCGCTTTTCCATTGTGGATCGTCTGCAGGAAGTCATAAAAAAAGAGATCGGCGAGGAGGTTATAAAAGCCTTTGACAAGAGCTATGAAGAAGGCCGGGCAGAGGAGTGCGTGGACAGCTTTGTAGAGTGCGCGCTGGCGCACCGGTGGGCGTTTGACGAAGAAATCCATAAGGCTATGCGGGAGGTACAGATCCTGGTCTTAGAGAGCAAGGGGACAGCGGAAGAAGTAAAAATAAGGCTCCAGCAGATCTACCGGCAGGTGAGCGTATTGCCGGATCCTGCGGCCGAAGACATTGCGAACGGCAGTCCGGCGATCGGCAGCTAGGCGAACAGCATTGCAGGGAACAGGGATCGATGGAACAGCAGCTGATGGCACAGCGACCGGGAGCACAGCAATCGGCGGCCCGGCAGTCAGCAGTTAGGCGAACGACAGATTTCGGAAGGAATCTCCGTGAAGATGAAAATCTTTGCGGAGAATTTTTTATGCCATGGCGCAGTTCTCGTGGGAAACTCCCTTGATCCGCTCAATGGTAGGAAAACACAAGAATAAAGTCGTAGAAAAATCCTTCGATCCGTCCGGCAGCGGGAAACAGAAAAATTTTTAACAAAAAATAAAAATAATTGTGGAGAATCCTCCGGCTTCATCGTTATCAGAATAGCAGCCGAATATCAGTGAAGCACAGGGCAGAGCAGAGGTTCGAGGTTCTGCCGAAATGATCTTAACAGGAATACAAAAAGGAGGATGACAGTTATGAAAGATGATGCGAGACGGGAAGCAGCAATAGAAGAAGTGAAAGAGCAGATCAAAGAATTGCTCCAGTATGTGAAGGAAGCTGCCGAGGAAAAAAAGAAGATTCTGGATAAGATTCAGAATTGTACTCCCGAGGAGGAGATGATCATGGAGAAGATCCGGCATGCTCTGGAGGAGCACAAGCTCAAATATACGTTTGATGAGGACGAGCCGAAGCATCTCAGACTCCGGTTTCAGCTGCAGGGCCAGTCCTTCAGCATGGATATCATTCTCCAGGACACCCAGATCATTTTCTGGCTCAACTTTCCTTTCAAGGTGCAGACCAACGCGTTTCCGCTCATGTGCTTATTCATGGCGGAGTTTAATGATAAAAAACCGTTTGCCCATTTGAGCCTTGACCCGGAGGACGGGGAGGTGACCATGCAGTATTCCTACATACTGGAAGATCCCGCGCAGTTCAGTGAGCGGCACTTCCTGGCACATCTCATGTCAGTTATTTATCCGGCGCGGGAAATCTATACGGACGTGCTGCGCCTGACGGTGGGGATCGTATCGCACAAGAAAAAAGAACAGTACAAGAAACTTCTGACCATGGCGCTGGAGACCTTGAACGGGGAGTTCGATGACGACCATGTGGGTTATGGGATAACAGACATGGATGAGGAACCGGAACCCAAATGGCGCACGGATCTTGCGGATCTGATGCCCTTTGACGATGATGACGACGATGACGAAGATGAAGATGATGACGAGGCAGACATTTACGAAGATGACGAAGACAGCGGTGAAGACGATGATTATGAAGATGACGAAGAAGATGATGACAACGATGAAGACGAAGACAGCGAAGATGAAGAAGACGATGAAGACGAAGACAGCGAAGACAAAGATGACGATGAAAACGATGACAGCGAAGATGAGGATGACGATGAAAACGATGACAGCGAAGATGAAGACGGCGATGACAGCGATGAAGACGAAGATCCCGACACGGAGATCAGAAGCATGGAACCGGGCTTTTTGCGGAGAATCCGGGAAAACAGGCCTTTCAGTTTAGATGATTTCATGCGCATATCGATGGAAATGAGGCAGGGGAAGGCGGAAGAAGAATCGGAGATCCCGTTCGGGGGACACAAGGATGTGCTCTCCATGTTTGCCAGAAAGAACAGCGGCAAAAAAACGGAAGCAGAGGGAGGGGACGAGGATGAATAAGACAAGGATGACGGTGGAAACAGCAAAGAAAATGGTCGAAAGCCAGTTTAACATCGGCACGATGATGAGTCCGCTCACGGCTGCGCGCGGCAGATCGGGCAATGTTTACGAAATCCCGGCGCCGAGGGAGATCCGGGATCATATCGTAGAGATAGACGGAGTCTATGAGGACTATGACGAGGCGAAGGGCACGATCGCCCTTCGGACTCAGGACGGCATCGCGTCCGTTATGCCGGTGCAGAACACCGTATACAGCAGCTCCATCTCTGCAGAGGCGGAGGAAGGCGGAGCGATCCAGATCGGCGATTCCTTGAGCATCATCGGGGTAAAGGCGGAGTCCCGCGCGGTAAGCATCGCCGTGACCATCATCCGCAGCGATGAGAAGTGGATCTTTGCGCAGGTAAAGAGCCTTTACGGCCGCGCCAACGCGATCAAGAATTTTTTCCGCCTGTTTAAAGACACTCCGGGCAAACAGGAATACATATTAAACCAGCTCCGCGGTGCAAAATATGGCAGGTACGATGCCGGCGAGGACATTTTCTTTGACTCCCGGCAGGAGCAGATGCTCAAGTATGCGCTGAGCAAAGAGACCTATCCGTATGAGACGCAGCGGGCATATGAAGCGCTGTTCCGCGATCCGAACCCGATCAAGCACAAGACGGATCAGAGGCTGGATTACCTTTCCCGGATCGCCCCCACTTACAAGGACAGAAAGCCGGTGTCGAAAGAAGGACTGAAAAAATTCCTGGACGACCGATTTTACAAGATGGATCTGGCAAAGCAGCAGCTGATCGATGTCCTTGTCTCCAACGAGAGAGCGGACAGGAGGGGGTTTAATATTCTTCTGGTCGGGGGGCCCGGCGTTGGGAAGACATCGCTTATGAAAGCAGTTGCGGAGGCGCGCAACATTCCGTCTGAGATCATCCCCCTCAACGGGCTGTCCTGCCCGCTCGAGCTGGAGGGGCTGGATTCCGGATACGACAACGCGGATGCGGGAAGACTGATCAGGGTGTTTGCATCCCACGGCACTTCTGAGATGCTGATCGGCCTCGATGAATTTGACAAGATGGACAGACATTCCAAGGAAGGCGATCCGATGAATGTTCTTTACCGGATGCTTCTGGGAGAGCACGAGGATAAGTTCCTCTCCTGCGGCATCTCCACGGAAAACACCATTTTTATCGGCACGGCGAACAGCGTGGAGGGGATCCCGGATCCGATCAAGAACAGGTTCCACGCCATCATCACGCTGGAAGATTATTCCGCGGAGGACAAGCTGGTCATCGCGAGGGAGTTTCTTATCCCGCAGCTGCTGAAAAATTTCGAACTGCAGGACGGGGAGATCCGCTTCAGCGACGAGGTGCTTTGCCACATCATTACAAACTTCTGCGAGGACGGCGGCGCGCGGGATCTTCGGAACAACATGGAGAGGATCATCCGCAGAGCGATCAGCTCCGAAGACCTGAAAACATACAGAGAAGTTACCATCGCAATGGCAGACGAGATCCTCTCGCCCCTGGTGGGGGAAACTCAGGCCATTTTCTTTAACCGCCATCGCGATGAATATTCCGGGGCGGTCGCCGAGGAGATCAGGCGCAGCCTGGTTGACCTGAAGGAGAACATAAAAACAGACGAAGACATTCAGAGGGAGGACAAGAAAAAACAGCGCCTGGAGTACCTGCTCTCCTGCAGAAATGAAAAAGGAGTGTTCCAGGAAGGGTTTGATCCGGTGCATTTCTCAGACAGGCTTCACGAAAACCTGTACGGCATGGACAGGGTGATCAGAGAGGCAACGCTTTTCTACTACACAGCATCGCTCCAGGGAACGATCCTCAACTCAAATCTGGCGCTGTGCGGCGGGTATGGGATCGGAAAGACGGCCATCGCCAGGGAGATCGCGGAGGCCATGGGGTATCATTTTGTGAAGATTTCCATGAATGGGATCGATGACGTGAGGGAGCTGAGAGGCTTTCCCATCACGTACGTTGGGAGCGAGCCAGGCGTCATTATGAAAGGGGTCAAGAAAGCGAAAACCCTCAAGACCTTATTTCAGCTGGACGAGCTGGATAAGGTCAAACCGGAAGTCGCGGCGGCTCTCCTGGATCTTCTGGACCGCGAATTTACAGACAGCTTTCTGAACGTCCCGGTGGATTTTGGCGAATCCATCTTTATCGCTACCGCGAACGAGTGGGAAAACGTGCCGGCAGTGATCAGGGATCGATTCATCGTTGTCCATGTGGACGGGTACAGCCGCGCGGAAAAAGCGGAGATCGTGTCCGACTATATCATCCCCCGGATTGAGAAAGGATACGCGGTGAGCAGCGTTTCCGTATCCATTGAGGACAGCGCCCGCACATACCTGCTGGAAACCTATTGCCCGTCCTTTGGGGTGAGGGACGCCGAAAAGGCGATGCAGAGGATCGTGAGCAACAAACTGCTGGAGCAGGTGGGAAAAGAAAACGCCGCGATCGTCCACATCAACCGGGAGGATGTGAGAAGATTCCTCGGCGAGGAACCCATTCCCCGGGGCAACTTCCCGGTGGACGGAAATCAGCCGGGCATTTCCAAAGCGCTGGCGGTGAGCAACGGAAACATGGGAAGCGCATTTGCCATAGAGACAGTTCTGGTTGATGGGGATGAGACGCTGGAGATGACCGGCCTTCCGAAAGAGTCGGCCACAGACTCAGTGAAGATCGCCGTTACCTGCATGAAGAAGATGTTCCCAGAACTGCTCAGAGGAAAACACATCCATGTACATTTCGGGGAGGGTTCCGTTCCAAAGGATGGCCCGTCGGCCGGGGTGGCGCTCTTTATGAGCATCTTCAGCGCGGCAATCGGGAAGCCGCTGAAGATCGAGAAAGACTATGATATCGCCTATACCGGAGAGATCTCGCTGACAGGAGGCGTGTTTGCCGTTGGCGGAGTATATGAAAAAATACAGGCCGCCTGCGACTCCGGCTGCCGCGCGGTATTCGTCCCTGCGCAGAACTACGAGCACCTGGACAAAGAAAAACTGGGGCAGTTCTCCTGCGAGGTAATTCCGGTAACACACATCACACAGGTGATCGAAAAAGTTTTTCCGGGATATGGAAATGAAATTCTGGAATGACTTTTGGCACATGGAAGCAGTGCGGGAATCAGGATGAGTCTTTCCGGGATATGATAAAGAAATGAATGATTGAAATTCTGGAATGACTTTTGACACATAGAAGCAGTGCGGGAATCAAGATGAGTCTTTCCGGGATATGAAAAGAAATAAATTTTGAGGCATAAATTTTGACATATAGAAGTTGTGCGGAAATCAGGAGGTGTGGTAGAATATAAAAAACACGCGAAGAAATTACTGCAGCAAGATCGGCAAAATTTATATCTGGATCCTTTTCGCATAAGCGCATAGGATAAGCTCATATCGTAAAAACATATCATATATAACACACATGGAAAGCATATGAAAAGCATATGGAAAGCATATTTGGAAAGGACGCAGACATGGATGAGGTTTTGAGAGTACATGTGACAGTGAACCGCACGGATATGGTGGAGGGCGCGGAAAAAACCGTGTGTATGGTGGCGTTTTCCGGCGTGGCGGACGGCCCGTATTTTCAAGGGAAAACCCTGCCGGGCGGGATCGATACCCAGACATACGAAAAAGGCAAACCGGCCGCGCTCTCCGCGCGCTATATATTAGAAGGAACGGATGACGCAGGAAAACCCTGCCGATTATTTCTGGATAACAGCGGTAAAGAGATCGATGGAAAAATGCACACCATTCCAAAGATCGTCACAGACAGCGATTCTCTGCGCTGGATGGAGCATGCCGCACTGCACGGAACCGTGGACGGGACCGAAACCGGGGTGCTGATCCGCATCTGGCGGGACTGAAATATAAAGAAATAAAAAACGGAATGAATTTTTAATTACATGTTTGCCATACATTTTTTAATGATATAGTTTTTAGTTATGGTGAGACTTTAAGTTCTATAAAATTCTATTGAAAAAATTTCCATGTTACGTTATACTGATTTTATCAGTTAGATAGGAGGGAGATCGCAATGCCACGCACAAAAGGTTCTAAAAACAAAACCACAGCACTCACGATCGATGAGCGCATTGCCGCGGTTACTGCTGAGATCGAAGCCCTGCAGGAGCAGGTAAAATCCAAAAAAGCGGAACTCAAACAGCTGGGCGCTTTAAAATCAGAAGCAGACCAGAAAAAGATTCTGGAAGCTGCAGCGAAAAGCGGCAAAACAGTAGAAGAAATTGTTGCATTGATTCAGGATGCAGAATAACACATCAGGTACAAATGAGATCATAAAACCCTGCCGCGGGCAAAAATTCGGTTTCCGAAGGACGCCTGCGGCAGGGCTTTTTATATGCGTGTGCAGCCAATCTATAGATGCTTATGCGTGAACCGTACGAAAACGCGCGAACCCAAAAATGTTTACCGATTGACATATAATGAGAAAAAATGGTATAGTATGAGATAGCAGAGAGATCCATAGCTTGAAACAGCAGGTCTGCAGCTTTAAAATGCAATCGGGAGAAAAGAAAATGGCTACATTAAAAGATGTCGCCCGCGAGTCCGGACTGACGGTGGGGACTGTTTCGCGGGTGTTGAACAACAGAGGATATATCAGCGATGAGACGCGCGAGAAAGTATATGCTGTCATGAGGGAGCTGAATTATCAGCCCAACGAAATGGCCCGCTCCCTCTCCAAACAAAAGAGCAACACCATCGGAGTGATCGTGCCCCACATCGTGCATCCGTATTTTGCGAAGCTGATCAGCAATCTGGAGCAGGCGGCTTATGAGCTGAAATATAAGATACTTCTCTTTAATTCCAAGGGAAAAGAAGAAAAAGAAGGGGAATACATCGAGATGTGCAAGAGCAACCGCGTGGCTGCGGTCATTCTCTGCAGCGGCTCCTTTCACACCGAGCAGTTCCGGAAACTGGATTTTCCCCTGATCACGATCGAGCGCTTTCTGGATGAGGGCGTTGCGGGGATCGAGTGCGATAATTACCGGGGCGGCGTGCTGGCTGCGGAACACCTGATCAGCAGGGGCTGCCGCCACATTCTCCACATCGGCGGCGTGAGCGGGCTGCCGATGCCCGCGGATAAAAGGAAACAGGGGTTTGAGGATGTCTGCCGCAAGAACGGCGTGGAGTATAAAGAGGTGGAGCCGGGGCAGGCGTATTATGATGATATGCACTATTATCCGGTGATCTGCCAGACCCTGGAGCAATATCCCCAGACAGACGGGATCTTTGCCAGTTCCGATCTGATCGCGGCGCAGGTGATCCAGGTATGCGCCAGGAAAGGAATCCGCGTGCCGGAACAAATGAAAGTGGTGGGGTTCGATGATGTGAACGTGGCGGCGCTCACCACGCCGGGCATCACTACCATCCGCCAGCCGGTCAAGGAAATGGCGGAGGCGGCTGTGACCCTTGCCGTGAAAGCGGCCAAAGGAGACATGGTTCCGGCCACCAGCATGTTCCCGGTCACGCTGGTAGAGAGGGGAAGCACAGGAAACGGAAAGCCGGAGGCATCGCGATAAGCGGTTCGCGAGAAAACTGGCACGTAAGATACCGGAAAAATTTGATGGGAAGACTGCCATAAAAAACAGATCACAGAAAAGCTGCTATAAAAGAAAAGACAGATAAGCTGCCATAAAAAGAAAAGGCGGATTAAGCTGTCACAAAAAAGAAAAGACGGATAAGCCGCTATAAAAAGGAAAGACAGATAAGCCGCCATAAAAAGGAAAGACAGATAAGCTGCCATAAAAAGGAAAGACAGATAGGCTGCCGCAGAGAAAAACGATGGGATGTACGAGAGAGAAACCGCATCGGATTTCTGCTGCGGCAGTTTTTTGCGCTGTGAAAGCGGAATGGTACGCGTTTTCCCATAACACGTATTTTACATATAACAAACGATAAACACAAATAAACATGAAAATAGAGACAAAAGAATATAAAAACAGAATATTACATAGTAATAATAGCCAAAAGTCGCGCGCAAAATTCATAAAAACATACCAAAATCATGGAATAATGACAAAAAGAATATAACAACCGGTTGACATATCAGAATGACTGTGATATGATACAGCTACCTTAAAAGAAACCGAAAAATGAAGGAGGATACAAAGTATGAAAAAGAAAGTTTCATTAGCAATGGCAGCAGCAATGGCAGCGTCTGTTATGACTGTTTCCGCACCGGTCATGGCGGAAGAAAATGTAGCGATCACCATCTTCAACTCTAAGATGGAGATCCAGACAGTGCTGGAAAGCAAAGCGGCAGAGTACTCGGCAGAAAAAGGAGTGGATGTGCAGGTATACTACTCCAACGACACAGTGGCGGCACATATGGGAACGAGATACGCGTCCAATGATCCGTACACCCTTTCCATGGTAGACGCAAAAGACATCTACTCCCTGGGACCGGATCACGCGATCGACCTGAGCGATCAGGATTGGGTAAAAGACACCGTACACGCCATCGAGGTGGACGGAAAGGTGCTGGGCTTCCCGGTTTGCGTAGAGGCGCGCGGCATCATCTACAACAAAGACGCCATCGAGGCGACCACAGGCAAAGAGTTCGTTCCCACAGACTATGCGACGCTGGATGCGTTCAAGGGACTTCTGGATGAGCTGGTTGCGGGCGGCATGACAACACCGGTCGGCATTATGAAAGAAGACTGGTCCCTGGCCGGACATTTCCTGCCGGAGATCTACGAGGAGCAGGAAGATGTAGACGCCTTTGTGGCGACTCTTTATGATGGCACGGCAGACCTGGCGAACAACGCAAAATTCAACGCGAAGATGGATACCTTTGATGTCCTGATGGCGAACAACTACGCAAAAGATTACGCGATCGCCGCGGAGCGCAACGTGACCGAGCAGATGCTGGCGGAAGGTCAGATTGCCTTTATGTTCGGCGGCAACTGGGACTGGTCCGTTATCAATCAGTATGACTACAGCGAGAACATGGGCATGATGCCGGTTCCGCAGAACACAGAAGACGGCACGAACACCAAACTGGTGGGCGGCGGTTCCAAATATTTCTTCATCGATTCTTCCGATAATACATCCGATGCACAGCGTCAGGCGGCAAAAGACTTCCTGAACTGGCTGGTATATGACGAGGCAGGTCAGTCCTTCGTGGTAAACGACTGCGCACTGGTTCCGGCGTTCTCCAACAATACGCTGGAAGTTTCCGATCCGCTGGGTCAGTCTGTGAAAGCATACTCCGATGCGGGCAACCTGATCCCCAACTACAACTATCTGCCGGATGATCACTATTCCCGCTGCGGCGCTTCCTTCCAGAAATATCTGGCAGGCCAGATCGACCGCGCAGGCTTCGCAAGTGAAGTAGAGGCATACTGGGCTTCCACAACTCCGGTTGAACACTAAGCACAAAAGAATGTGTTCGGACATTCCCGCGCGGCACATGCCGTGCGGGGATGCCGCGGAAGAACGAGCATAACAGACAGTTTCCGCGGCAGGATATCTGGAGAGGAGGTAAAGAGGTATGAAAAGAAATACCATGTCATATAAGATACAGCAGTATGTCATGTTTGCCGGCCTGGCAACCGTATTGTTCCTGGCCGTGGTGATCATTCCGCTGATCTATGGTCTCTATCTGACGTTCACCAGCTGGGACGGCGTTTCCACCCAGAGACCGTTTGTAGGTATTGCAAATTACATAGCGGCATTTAAAGACGCCGCGTTCTGGCAGGCGCTGGGAAGAACGTTCATCTATTCGGCCATCGCCGTGATCATGGTCAACGTGGTGGCATTTTTGCTGGCTTATCTGGTGACGAGCGGCATCAAGGGACAGAACTTCTTCCGCGCGGGCTTCTTCATTCCTAACCTGATCGGCGGTATCGTACTCGGCTACGTATGGCAGTTCGTGTTCAACCGCGCGATCACTTCCATCGGGAGAGCTCTTTCCATCAGCTCACTTTCCATCCCGTGGCTGTCCACGCCCAACGGCGCCATGGCGTGCCTGATCATCGTTTCGGTGTGGCAGTACGCAGGATACATGATGCTGATCTATGTGGCGGGTTTCATGAGCGTTTCCAAGAGCCTTATGGAAGCGGCGCAGATCGATGGATGTACCAAAACCCAGGCAACCATCAATGTAACGGTTCCGCTGATGCGGGCGTCCTTTGTACAGTGCCTGTTTTTATCCATCACAAGATGCTTTATGGTGTACGATGTGAACCTTTCCCTGACAAAAGGCGAGCCTTTCGGTTCTTCCGTTATGGCGGCCATGCATGTATACAATCAGGCGTTTACCTACCGCAACTACGGCACGGGCCAGGCGGAGGCGCTGATCCTGTTTGTGGTATGTGCAGTCGTAGGTGTGACACAGGTATACATTGGTAAGAAAGGGGAGGTGGAAGCGTAATGGATGAGAATAAGAAAGCAGCCCGGAAAAAAGTGGTCGCACACGGATTTATGATGGCGCTCCTTATTGTTCTGTTCGTGATCTTCATCTTTCCGTTTATTCTGGTGCTCATCAACGTATTTAAAAACATGGGCGATATCACATCCGATCCGCTGGCGCTGATCGGCGCCCACGGCTTCACCCTGCAGAACTTCCCCAACGCGATGAAAAGCATGGGCTTCTGGGGCGCGTTCGGCAACTCCCTGATCGTCACGGTGACGTCCACAGTGCTCACGCTGCTGATCGCGGCCATGGCTGCATTTGTGATCGTGCGCAATAAATGGCTGGCCTGTACGCTGCTGTTTTCCGGCATGATCGCTTCCATGGTCATCCCGTTCCAGGTATTGATGATCCCGCTGGTGTCGCTGTACGGCGGCGTGTTCGGAGTGCTGAACCACCGCGTGACGCTGATCCTGATGCACGTGGGATTCTCCCTTTCCATGGCAACCTTCATGTTCCACGGGGCCATTCACACCAACATCCCGCTGGAGCTGGAGGAGGCGGCGTACATAGATGGATGTACCCGGTGGCAGACATACTGGAAGATCGTGTTCCCGCTGCTGAAGCCCACCATTGCCACAGTGGCTATCATTGACGCTATGGCGTTCTGGAACGATTACCTGCTGCCGAGTCTGGTGCTGGGGCGCAAAGAGCTGTACACCATCCCCATTGCTACGCAGGTATTTTACGGAGCTTACTCCACCGATATGGGCCTTGTAATGGCCGCCCTGCTTTTGGCGATGCTGCCCATCCTGATCCTGTATCTGTTCTTACAGAGATACATTGTGGAGGGCGTGACATCCGGTGCGGTAAAAGGATAAAAATTTTATGGCGCGGCGGGAAAAGCAGGTTGCTTTCCCGCTGCGTTTTGTTTTATGATAAAATGACGGTATAAGGGAAACGAAAGTTGCATATAAAAACAACTTGGAGGGACGACATGGAATATAAGATCACTGCTAGCGACAAGTACCTGAAAATACCCGTCTGGGCCGGCAGGCAGGAAGAAAGCCTTGAAATTTTTATCGCAGGAGAAAAGCGGTTTGAGTTCCGGGTCCCGCTGTGCGGGGACGAAGATGGGGAATGTGACTATTACAGTTACCTGAACGTAAACGATGCCATAGGGCAGACAATCTTGTTCAGGGGAAACTTTCCTCAGCGCTTTTTTGAACAGATCTGCACAAGCACAGAGAGGGATGAGCGGCCGATCGCCCGGCCCCTGCTTCACTACACGGCCCCGAGAGGCTGGATAAACGATCCGAACGGACTGGTCTATCACGATGGAGTGTACCAGCTGTATTATCAGTATAACCCCATGAATACAGCATGGCAGAATATGTCCTGGGGCCATGCGGTAAGCCGCGACCTTCTGCATTTTGCATACAAAGGGGAAGTGCTCTACCCGGATGAAAACGGCGCGGCGTACTCGGGGTGCGGCCTCGTAAACGAGCGGGGACTTCTGGGGCTTCCCAAAGACGCGCTGCTGTTTTTCTACACAGCGGCGGGCGGAAACGATCCCTGGAGCAAAGACGCGGATTTTACCCAGCGCCTTGCCTACAGCACGGACGGCGGGGAAACCCTAGTGAAGGTGCCGGAGCCGGTGCTGAAAAAGATCGCCATGGATTCCAGAGACCCGAAGATCTTCTGGCATGAGGAGACAAACGCTTATGTGATGGTTCTCTGGATACAGGGGAATGAATTTGGGATCTTCCGTTCCGAGAATCTGAAAGACTGGGCGGAAAGCAGCCGCATTGTGCTGAAAGACGCCTGGGAGTGCCCGGACCTGTTTCCGCTTGCTCTGGACGGGAAGAACATATGGGTGTTTATGAGCGCGGACGGGTTTTATTTTCTGGGGGACTTTGACGGCTATACGTTCCACACGGACGGCGTGCAGCGGCGCGCCTATATGACCGGGCTCCCCTATGCGGCCCAGACCTACAGCGGGACGGGGGACCGCGTGATCGCCGTGCCGTGGCTGCGCACACATAATACAGGAAAACTGTATACAGGTATGATGGGTCTGCCAAGGGAGCTGGGGCTTGTGCGGCGGGGGAGCGAAATCTTGCTTACCCTGCTTCCCGTGCGCGAGTATGAACAGGCAAAACAGAGCTATCCATTGGAGGAGCAGGCGTTGGACGGACAGCCGTTGAATGAACGGCCGTTGGACGGACAGCCGTTGGACGAGCGGCCGTTGGACGGACAGCCATTGAATGAACGGCCATTGGAGGAACAGACAGGAAAGGAGCAGGCGGCGTATCTGGCGGAGGAGGCCGCAGCGGAGATCGCGCTTCGTCCGTGCGAGGGGGAAGTGATCACCATCCGTTTCTTTTCCCATGAGATGCAGATCCGTGAGAATGTGATTTTTTACAGAACCGAGAGAACAGTGATCCCGGAGGGCATAGAGGATATCCATATCCTGATAGACCGGGGGATCCTGGAGATATATGCGAACAGCGGGACCCGGAATGTCTATTATGAGACAGACCTGGATGATCTAAAAGGAAAAATTGCGATCAGGGGCTGCCAAAACCAGGCGAAACTTTTTATCTGGCGGCCATAAGGAGGTATTCATGAGCCCTGTTTACGATAATCCCAACGAATATCAGCGGCGCTTTCAAAAACATCTGGATGAGCTGAAATGGCTGTATACCGAACTTTACCAGAACGACTGGATGTTTGACGAACTGTGCCGGGAAATGCACCGCTTTTATGAGGAGCGGGATGAAGCGCTGAAAGAGCTGGACCGCGCAAGGGAAAGCCAGCCCCAGTGGTACAAGCAGAACGATATGCTGGGGATGATGCTGTATGTGGACAATTTTGCGGAGAATCTGAAAGGCGTGAAAAAGAAGCTGCCGTATCTGCGGGAGTGCAATGTAAATTATGTACATTTAATGCCGTTTTTAAAAAGCCCGAAAGGGCGCTCCGACGGGGGATACGCGGTGTCGGATTTCCGGCAGGTGCAGCCGGAGCTGGGCACGGTGGAAGACCTCAGGGAGCTGACGAAGGCGTGCCGAAAGCACGGTATGAGCGTGTGCATGGACTTTGTGATGAACCACACATCGGAAGACCACGAGTGGGCGGTGCGTGCGCGAAAAGGAGAGGGCGAGTACATGAGCCGCTACTTCTTCTACGATAACCCGTCCATCCCGGAACTGTACGAGCGCACGGTGCCGCAGGTGTTTCCCACCACGG
>CANRKY010000050.1 GCA_947631355.1 uncultured Marvinbryantia sp. | reverse complement strand
CGCCAGCGTGTTGGTGACATACGGCAGGAAATAGATGGTCTGATACAGCTCCTTCAAGGGCTTGATGGAATTTAAGCCCACCGAGATCAAAAGCGCGATCCCCGTGGACAACGGCACGGTGATGACCACCAGGATAAACGTGTTTTTCACTGCCTGCAGAAAATACGGGTCATGCAGCACATAGGAATAATTGTACCCGCCCACGCCGCGATAGGTCTGGGAGGCGAAATTATACCCCTCCTCCACGGAGTAGATAAACACATCCACCAGGGGGTAGACCATAAAAAAAACCAGGAACAGGATGGCCGGCAGCAGGTACAGCCAGCCTTTCATGCTCTTTTTCTCCATATTTTTTCTCCTTATCTCCACATCTTCCACTGACTGCGCACCCTCACGGTGATCTTTCCGCTGGCCACGCAGCCGCGCCATATTGCGCACGTTCTGCCGCAAGTTTGCCATCCGCCGCTTTCGCCGCGCCGCGCAAGATTTCATTGGCAATATCCGCTGCGCCGATCACGCTGCGCCGAGGGTTTACATTTAGCGGATGCGCTCCTGCGTGTCCTTCGCGAACAGGAAGATCTTGCCCGGCTTGATGTCAAAGCGTACTTCCGGGGATTTCGTATCTACCACGCTCTCTGCGCTGATGATGGATCGTATGGACGCTTCCGTGCACGCGTCATTTGTGGAAACCACGCTGATGTCGCGCCCCATCACTTCCACCCTGCCAAGGCGGCAGCCCAGCGCCCCGTCTTTTTTCAGCACAAAGCCTTCCGGGCGGATGGCCACATAGAGTTCCTGATCCGGCACATGGCCCGCCTCAAGGACTGCGTCCTTTCCGATGTAGATCTTCCCGGAGCTCGCGCGCCCGGAAAATACGTTGATGGGCGGGGTTCCCAGGAATTTTGCCACAAACAGGTTCACCGGGTCATCATACACTTCCTGCGGCCGGCCGATCTGCTGCACTTCCCCGTCTTTCATCACCACGATGCGGTCGGAGATACTCATGGCCTCCTCCTGGTCGTGGGTCACAAATACGGTGGTGATCTTTGTCTCTCTCTGGATCCTGCGTATCTCCTCCCTGGTCTGCAGACGCAGACGGGCGTCCAGGTTGGAAAGCGGCTCGTCCATCAGCAGGATGCGGGGCATCTTCACCAATGCCCGCGCAATGGCCACGCGCTGCTGCTGCCCGCCGGACAGCTCGCCCGGCTTTCGGTCCATCAGCTCGTCGATCTGCACCAGTTTCGCGGCCTCCTGGGCCTTTTGCAGCATCTCCTCTTTGGACAGCCGCTGCGCGCCCTTGCGATTTTCCAGCGGGAACAAGATGTTCTGTTTCACCGTAAGATGCGGGTAGAGCGCGTAGTTTTGGAACACCATGCCCACCCCGCGGTTTTCCGCCGGAAGCTCGGTCACATCGTCCTCCCCGAAAAATATTTTTCCGGCAGTGGGCTGCAGCAGGCCGCACAGCAGGTTCAAAGCCGTGCTCTTTCCGCAGCCGGAAGGCCCCAAAAGCCCGATCAGTTCGCCGTCCGGGATCTCAAAATTGAAGTCCTTTACGGCTATCACATCCGCCTTATTTTTTCGGGAGCGCCCCGGAAATACCTTGGTAAGGTTCTGTAAGATAACTTTCATAAAATTCCTCTTTCTGTCATCGTATCCATAAAATTAGTAATTTGACACATTCATGATCCAACTAATCCAGAGTCTCCTCCAGACAGTGTTCTTTCATTTTTAATCGTGCAGCACATTTTTCCTTAAACTTTCGGAACTTAACACTTTGAACCTTATGTGTCCTGACCTTACTGCATACGATCCGATAAAAAAACAAATATCCTTCCAACTCTGCTTTGCACTTTTCTTCCCCGGCTTCTAACTGCTCTACAGCATCGTCTATGTTCTTACCCTTCAATTCAATGAAATATGCCTTTTTCCTACTGTCATTGACAAGCAGATAATCACAACATGTCGTCTGCTGAAATAGTCCCCCGTCGAGTTTATACTGTCTTAAATCGAATTGTCCCTGTGGATTCTTCGCGCGATGTTCCCTTTGTTCTCCTCTGTCCCTTGAAACAACAATGGCTTGATTTTTATCACACAAAGAACTTTCCGGAGTGAGAAGCATATTACTTCACCTCCATCCCGTTCTCATATCGCAGATCTACCATTTTTTCATAGTCCATATTTATCTCATCCGAAGCACCATCAATGACCCCATTATCAATCGATTCGGATTCCTCATCAAGGCAAGAGCGAATTTCTCCGTCCTCCACATAATAAGCTGATAATTTTTTATAATCCAGCCATTTTAAAGGATTGATAATTTCTCCCAATAATACCTTATCAACGTTTTTTGAAATTCTGTTCGCATACAGCATATTATTTAAACTTCCTAAAATATAAGGACTATGCGTTGTCAGAAGTACTCTATTACCATCATTTTTGGCCAGCGAAATAAACTCCGCGATTAGTTTCTGTGTATTCGGAAATAGATGCGATTCCGGTTCTTCGATAATAAAATAGGTTTTTTTATTATTAAGCAAGTAGTAAAAGACTACATTCAAGATCCATACTGCTTCCTGCTGGCCAGATGATGCAAAATTAATTTTTACATATCTGTCTTTCGACACCTGCAGTCTTTCTTCCCCGTCAACATATCTATAGTCTCCACGCAAAATCTGGTTCATCAGATCCGCACATTGCTGTAATTTCCCTCTGTTTATTTCGAGATCCGTCAGTTCCATTTTGTTATTTATTAATGTACGAACACCATTTGAAAAAAGAGGCTTCAACTGTATGATCCTCTCAAGATAATTTTGCGTACAGTAATCCAGGCTTCGCTTCTGATCATCATTCATCACACTATACATAAACATTAATTGAGAGCTGAACAATGTCATCATACTTCTGCCGGCAGGAATGTAAACGATTTCTTCACTACTGTCAAAAAAAGTATCAATTTTTTTCTTTATATCTTCGGTTCTGTATATATTGTTCAGAGCATCCTGCTTTGCGAGAGGGCTGTTATATCCATCCAGAAAACCAATTAATGGATTGCTGAAATCAATCCGTATATGATCCGGCGATAAGGAATCCTCTGTTAAACAGATTTTTATATAGACATCTTTGGCATACTCATATTCCAGGGACATATCATTATCCATGCACCACGTCGGTCCGAAAGTCTGTAAAAAATTTGAGCGTATTTCTTTTTTTAAGCAATTTCCTGTGGAAAGTCGAGTGGTACCGCTTTCACCAAAAAGCCGCTTATTCATCTGCATGAGCAACAGATTTTTGATATTCTTAAAGAAAAAAATACTTTTTGCGATCGTACTTTTTCCCGATGCCTGCGGGCCTGTAAAAATCATGAAATCATTTATCTTCAAATTGCAATGCGTAATTGGGCCTAATTTATTTATTACAATTTTCTCCATGTTTAACTACCTCCGGCATTTTCACCACTTTCCATTGTCTCTATTCTTCCTGCATCATCTTTGTGAGCACTTCCCCAAATCCCGGATACACCTTTCTGATCCGGACGATCTTGCCGTCTTTGTCGAGGAAGCAATGCTCGGAGGTGGCTTTGCAGACAACTGTTCCTGCACTGTCTGTCATGGTGTAGCCCAGTTTCCAGCACACCCCGCGAAATTCCAGTACCGTAATTGTGATGAACACATCGTCCGGAAATGTTGTGCTGTGTTTGTAGCTGCACTCCACCGCTATCACCGGGGAGATGATCCCCTCATCCTCCAGCTTTTTGTAGCTCCAGCCAAGCCGGTCGAAAAAATCGATGCGCGCTTCTTCCATCCAGCGTATATAGTTCGAATGGTGTGTGATCCCCATCCGATCCGTTTCATAATATTGAACCGTATGTTTGTAAGGAGTCATTGTATTGCTCATCTTATCGATACCTCCAAAATAGCAGTTGTTTTTTCATTTTGCTCATTATAGCAAGTTCCTTTTAGAAAATCAACGAAGAAGGCACTCTTTTTGCGAGCGCCTTCTCCATTATCCTCTCGGAAATATCTTTTCTTTATTCTCCCAGCTGCACATCCGCAAAAAACGCGTCCTCAGCCATCAATTTTTGGATCTCCTCCTTCTGTGCTTCCTCACCCAAAATGGAACATACCATCTTATGCTGATAAAGGGACGGCCTATATGAGATCAGCATGTCATCGCCTGACGTTCCGCCCGGCAGGTCGATAGAGAGGATGATATCAAATACCCCATCATTGAAATTGCAGGCACGGACGATCTCCCGCAGCAAATTTTGGGTGTCCTTCGCGAACGTTTCCGCGTCAGGCAGCGTGACATCGCCATATATATTTTGATAACCTATCCTTGTATCATTTGCATAGATCCGCGCGTCCGGGTCGATCTCCCGGCATATGCCGCGCATGGTCTCCATGCGTTTCTCTCTGTCTTCCTGCCGGATCCCATAGGCGCCCACGCGGTCATCCCGTCCCCAGAGGATGCAGCCCATCATCTCATAGCCTGCGTTCCCTCTGTATTCCGGCAGATCCGGCCCTGTCAGGATCTCCAGGATGCAATCCATCAGATAGCTGTGCTCCGTCCCTACCTCCTCTATGCCCCAGCCGCACAGATTGTCAAAAGACACCACGGTGCCCTCTGCCGTGCTCTGTACATCCGCCACAGCGCAGGAGGCGATCTGCGTCTCCTTGTAACACAGAGAAAGTTCTTTTTGCCCGGCGTTTGTTTCCACCTGCTCGCACAGATCCTGCAGCCTTGTCTCAGAATAGTTCCCGGATCCGTATACAAGCTCCAGAACCGTCTTTCCGTCTTGTTTTGTCAGCCGGATCTTATCCGCTTCGATGAACACGCTCCCTGCCAGCCTGTTTTGCAGCGTAAGATCCTCCTTTTGGGAAAAGAGCATATCCAGCAGCATCCTTCCCATTTTGTCCGACTGTGTGCCGATGAAAAACATATTCTCGCCTGTGTAGGATGTGCCGAACGCGTATGGAAGCCCCAGAGCGTCCAGGCGGTTTTTCACCACTGCGACGGTGTCGCTGTATATGCCCTGCTGCATTGCCTCGCCATCCCAGCCGTGCAGGTCGTACCCGTACTGCGCGACGATCACATCTCCGGAGAGTTTTTCGCGTCCGCACTGATATTTTCCGATCTGCGCAGTGCTGCCCATCCCTGTTTCTTCCCATATCACCGCATCCAGCGCGGCAAAATTCATCGCCTGCGGCAGTTCCCCGCCGGTGAAGTTGTATTCCATCACTTTCTGTATATTGTCGCACTGGTACTTGTCCAGATAGTAAAATTTCTGCCCATTCCCCGGATAGGTCAGATCATAATATCCCACGTCATCCTGATGCAGGCAGAGATACTCCGGTATGGTGCCCAGCTCATCCTCCAATTTTGTAAACGCCGCATCGGACAGCTCCAGTTCCGTGTAGGTGTATGTCTCGGCCCCCTCCAAGCCATAGTTTGCCGGATCCAGAAAATCCAAACTTCCCGTGGCAGATGACAGACCTGCTATATCCTCATTCTCTAAAGTGATCCATTTCAGGACGTCTTCATCGGTGATGTACAGCTGCGAGCAGCCGCACAGATAGCACCGCAGCACGGTGTCGATATCAATCCCCTGAAACGCATCGTTTGGGATCTGCATCTCGATACATTCCTCGTATACGTCAAAGCGGAAGCGCTTTCCGGCGCAGAAGATCTTCGCCCGTTCCTCCAGGATCTCTGCAGCGTCGTTGTACGCCTGTACGGTCATGTCCCCCGGAGGCGTGACGCGCACCTGCACAAGAGAATCCTCCCACTTTTCCTGCTCCACATTGGAAAAGATATACAGGCCAAGCGCCCCCGCAGCCACAAGGGCAAAAGCCGCATATGTCAGCAGCCGCTTCCGCTTTTGCGCGCTGCTCTGCCGGAGCTTCTTCTTCCGAAGTCTTCTGCGCATGTGCTGAAAAAACCTTCCCACCGCTGATGTGCTGGTATGAAGAAAGCTGCAGATTTTCTCAATCTCCGCGTCAAAGTATTCTTTGTTGTCCTCCACCCCGTTGTGCCTCGGCAGATCCGTGATCGGCTCCGGCAGCCAGTCCGGCCACTCGAATCCTTTCATCATCACCGGGATGATGTTTTTCCCGCACGCCATGGCGTGAGAGATTTCCAGATATAGCCAGTCCTCCGTGCAGGCGGTGCCGTCCGGATTTACACAGCGCTCCAGCGCGCCCGGCGACAGGATCAGAACCAGATCCCTACATTCCTCGATCACCGACAGAAGCCGCTCATCAAATTTTCCGGAATGGGCGGTCTCCACATCCAGGAACACGGAAAAGCCCCGCTCCTCCAGGCGGTCGAAGATCAATTGTGCAAGGCTGTCGCCGCCTGCCCGGCGGTAGCTGATGAAAATATCATATTCCATGTCCGAACTCCTTATCCCGCACAGTATCCGTGCACGGCGTATCTGCTTCCCATCGCGCGATCCGGCTTCAATGCGCGCATTTCGGCTTCCCATTGTATGTCATCGTGTGAGCGCCCCAGCTTCACAGCGCATGGCACCCCGGCTTTACACCGTGCACGCGCCCCGGCTTTACATCGCACGCGCCCCAGCTTCACATCATGTGCGCATCTCTGCTCTGTATCAGGGCCGCGAAGCTGTCCACCACATCATAGCGCACCCGGTCTGAACAGACTGCGCGAAAGTGCCGGCGCGCGCAGTGGATCTTGGCCGCCTCGGTCAGCCGATACTGGCTGTATTCCAGCGTGCCCTTTGTCTCCGCCACGAAAAACGGGCACGCCCCGTTATCCCGGAACACAATGGCCCAGTCCGGGCTGTAGCGCCCCATGGGCGTGGAAATGAAAAATCCCCTGGGGAGTTTCACATACAGTTCCACTTCCCGCGCCGCCTCCAGTTCTTCCGCGAAGGCCCGCTCTTTCTCGGAATCGTAGACCAGATGGTCATACAGATGTTTTTCGGTCTTCATCGCGTTCACCCCAAGCTTGCCGCGGATGCACGCCCTGGTGAGCACGCCGGTATCCATTCGCTCATCGATGGCTTTATAAGTGATGTGCTCCATGATGGCCTGGGCTTTCTGCTCGTTGATCAGCGCGGCCGCTTTCTGGATGAACTCCTCCGGATTGTCCGCGAACTGTGCGAACACTGTTTTTTCCATTCCGGTCAAAATGCTGATCACCGCCCGGCGCGTCAGGGCGGTCTCGTCCACCAGACGCCCGATCAGATCGTATTTTACGCCGCTGTCCGACGGGGCCTTTTCTTTTTCATGATAGCCCTGCGTCTTTTTCCGCATGGCCTCCCCGGCCAGAAGCTCCTGGCGGGAGCGAATCTCCTCCATCTGCCCATACTCGATCCTGTAATAGATCCTGGACACGCGCAGCCTGGTATTTAACGCCTGGATGGCGCTTCGCACCAGTTTGTCGGTGTCGAAATCCACCAGGTACACGGACTTTTGGCTGATCTGTTCCCACAGGGCCTGAAATTCCGGGCTTTCCAGCTTTTTCCGGTCGATCTTCAGCTCCACATCCGCCCCGCGGGCGTTCATCGGCCTCAGGACTCCAACATTGGAAGCATCGTCCAATGTGCCCATCGCCTCCGCCATCTCGGTCTGCAGGCCCTTCGCAAAGCTGTCGTAGCTCTCGCTGGCGATCACGGTCAGCACGTTCACATCGTGCACATCCTCCCCCAGCGCATTGGCGTCCATGCGCTCTCCGTCCTGATTCACGCAGAGGCGCAGCCCGCGCCCCACCTCCTGGCGCTTTCGCACATCGCTGGCGCTCTGCTTTAAGGTGCAGATCTGGAACACATTGGGATTGTCCCAGCCCTCGCGCAGGGCGGAGTGGGAAAACAGAAACCTGGCCGGGGACCGCACGGGATCCAGATCCAGCAGCAATTCCTTGTTCTTCATGATCAGGTCGTAGGCGTCCATATCTTCCGCCGTGGTCTCCTTTGGGCCCACCTTGCTGTTTACCATATGGCCCCGCTTGTCGATGGAGAAATACCCGGCGTGGGTCCTGGACACCGGGATGGCCTCCAGATATTGGATGTACGCCTCGTCCCCCATCTCCCTCTGCAGGCTGCCCACAATCTCCCGGTACTCCTCCTCGAACATGCGGGCAAAAAGGCCGTTCTGCGGCTGGCCCTTTTCATCGTACTGCCTGTAATGCGCCACCTCATCGATGAAAAACAGGGAGAGCACTTTGATCCCTCTGTAAAAGAGCCTGCGCTCTCTCTCGATGTGGGAGAGAATGGTCTCCCGGATCTGGATGCGGCGCAGCTGCTCCTCGCTCACTTTGCCGGTCACATCGCCCGCGTACAGTTTGATGCCGTTTAAAAACTCCACTGAGTCGTCCCGGCCGTCGATCTCTTTTACGATGAAACCGTCCCGGTATTCCGCCAGATGGCCGGACTTTTCGTACAGGTCGAAGCCGACTCCCGCTTTGCGGCTGCACGGGCGCACGCCGGAAGCGCTCCTGCAGTCAAACTGCAGCGTGGCCGTCGGCGCCTTCAAAGACAGGTTGACGCTTTCCAGGTACACGCAGCTTTCCGTGGCGGTGGTGCCCGTCTCTGTGATGCCCTTCACCGCGATTTTTTTTACCAGGCGCTGGTTGTACGCGTCCACGGCGTCCAGCCGGTACACCATGTTGTATATGCTGTCCTTTTTGTGGGTGGCCGAATACCGCAGGGTCATCAGGGGACAGAATTTTTGCAGATTTTCTTTCGTCTGCCTGCCCTCCACAGACTGGGGCTCATCGATGATCAGGATCGGATTTGTGCGCGCGATCACATCGATGGGCCTGCGGCTGCGAAACCCGTCCAGCTCCATGTAGATCCGCCGTGCGTCCTTTCCCTTTGCGTTAAACGCCTGGGCGTTGATGATCATGGCGCAGATGGAACTGTCGGAGGCAAAGCGGTCGATCTGGGAGAGCTGCGCGGAATTGTAGATGAACGCCCACACCGGTTTCCCGTATTCTTCCGTGAAATGCTCCCGCGTCATCTCAAACGACCGGTACACGCCCTCGCGGATGGCAATGCTGGGAACCACAATGATGAATTTGCTCCACCCGTACCGCTTATTCAGCTCGTACATGGTTTTGATGTACGTGTAGGTTTTCCCCACGCCTGTCTCCATCTCCACCGTGAGGTTAAACCGGCCCTCCAGCGCGGGAGACGGCGGAAGCTGGTTCGCCTTTTGCACCCTGCGCAGATTTTCCAGGATCTGCCCGTCCGTGAGCCAGGGCGCGATCTTCGCGTTGGCCCAGCCCGCAAAATCCGCATCGTCTGTGAGGCCGGCCTGCTGATAGCCCCTGCCCCGGTCGATGGCGTAGGGCAGCATCTGGCACGGCTGCCCGGCAAACACATCTGCCACCGCGCTCGCGGCGTCCGCCTGAAATTTCTGGTATTTGAACTGTAACTTCATCCGCCGGTTTCTCCTCTTTTAAATCACTTTGATCCTGGTACCCGGAGAGAGGCGCCGGAAAATCTCCTCAACGTTGATCTTCTCCGGGCTCCCCAGAAAGCATCCGTCCCGAAAGACCGCGCACCGCGGCCTGCCCTGCGCCATTTTGGCGATCACTTCCTCCGGGATGTTTTCATCAAAGCACGCAATTAGTTCCCGCCCGCCGCAGATGTGAACCGTGCATCCGTCTATGATCTGCTCCTGATGAGAGATCGTGAGGGGAAGGCCCCAGTCCAGCACGCAGCCAAACAACAGATCCATGGCCGTGCGGTCTTCCTTGATATTGGCCTCCAGGCCCTGCAGCCGCTCAAACGAGTATTCCTGCGGAAGAAAATAGGTCTCCTTCATGTTGGAGGCGTCCACCCGGAACACACGGAAATCGCCTCCGGCCCGCCGGATCCGCTCCTGCGCCATGTCGCAGATCGTGGGAAATGCCGCGCTCCCTGTCTCCTCCGGGTACTGCACCAAAAGGAAAGTCCGCTCTCCGCCGTCCCGCGCGTTCTGCCGGATCACCGCGTCCGCCGCCGTGGCGGATCCGCTGAAAAAGTCCATGACCAGCGCGTTTTTATCGTAATAAGAAGCCAGCAGTTCCTCGATCAGCTCTGTGGGCTTCGGGTAGTCAAATCGCACCGGGATCTGGTAAGCGGCAAGCTGCTTTTTGGCCGCATCGTTGGAGTAAGCGTTGTCGATAAAGTCGATGGTGGACATTTTCCTGGTCTTTTCCCGGTAAACGATCTGGTAGCCGCCCGCCGGATTTTTTTCGATGGCCGCGTTCAGATAGCCCTTGGTATAGATCCGGCCGTTCTGGAACACGATCCAGCCGTTGGCGAGGCCAAATTCGTACAGCTCCTTCGACCACCTCCAGGCATAGTCCCGGCCTGCGTGTTTTCCGCTTTTGCGCTCCCGATATTTTTCCGGGTCTGACCCCGGATAGTAGGTCACGCCCTCATGTTCGATGGGGTAATCCAGTGAACCCGCATAGCTGATGGAATTACAGTCCAGGGGCTGTTTTAGGTTATACTTTCCCCGCTCTGCCACAAATTCGTCCTCGTATTTGTAGCTGTCGTCGGCATAGGTTTTGCCCACAAAAATATCTTTTCGCAGCTTCACATAGCACAGCACGTAGTCGTGGGAGACCATGTAGGTGAGCGGCGTCTTTCCGCTTTTGGTAGTCAGCCGCGGGAACACCGCCACGAACTGGTTTTCCCCGAACACCTCATCGCATATTTTCATCAGGTTGGTCTTTTCATTGTCATCTATGCTGAGAAAGATCACGCCGTCATCCGCCAGCAGATTCCGCGCCAGCAGCAGTCTCTCAAAGATCATGGAGCACCATCTGGAGTGAAACCGGGGATGGGTGCCAGGGTTTTCCGTAAATACCCGGTTTTCCTCCATATCCCGCACGCCCGCCGCCCGTTCGTGCTCTCTTTGACTTTCGGAGAAATCGTCCGGATAGACAAAGCTGTCGTTCCCCGTGTTGTAGGGCGGATCGATGTAGATCACCTGCACCTTCCCCATGTACCCCTTTTGCAGCAGTTTCAGGGCGTCCACATTGTCCCCCTCCAGGTAGAGGTTTTTGGTGCCCTCCCAGCGGACGCTCTTTTCCGGCGCGGGCCGCAGGGTTTTCCTGGTGGGCGCGTTGGCCTTTGCGATGGCCGCCCGCTTGCCGGGCCACGTAAATTCGTAGGTCTCAGGCCCCTCCGCCGCTTCTTCCGCCAGCATCTGCCGGAGCATTTCCAGGTTCACCGTTTTTTTCCAGTTTCCCTGCGCGTCCCGCGTCTCTGTGACGCAGTTTGGGAAAAGCTGCCCGATCTTTTCCGCGCCAATCTTTGCAAGATCCATAGACTCCATGCGCATCTTGTCCATCTGCCATATCTCCTATATCACTTTTATCCTGCACTCCGGGGCAAGTGTATGAAAGATTTCCTCCACGTTGAGTTTTTCACAGCTCTCAGAAAACCCGTCATCCCGGAACACCGCCCTCTGGGGATGGAGCAGGGCCATGGCCCGCACCGCGCTTTCCGGGATATGCTCCGCAAAACAGGCGGCCAGCTTTCCGTTCCCATACAGGTGCAGCGTGCAGCCATCCACTGTTTTCGCCTCATAGGGCAGCGACAGGGGAAGCCCCCAGTCCAACGCGCAGCCAAACAGCAGATCCAGCTCCGTGCGATCCGGCTTGATGCCAGACTCCAGCCCGGCAAGCTGCATCTGGGTGTATTCCTTTGGCGTAAAAAAAGTTTCTTTCATGTTGGACTCGTCCGCGCGGAACACCCGGAACCCCAGATCCGCGCCGGTGTCCGGCGTTTCTTCTTTGATCTTGCGGATGGCCCTGCGGATGCGCTCCCTGCCGATCTCGCAGATATCCGTGTAGCCCGCGCGGGCCGCCTCGCTGTGCCCGTCCACTGCCTCCGGTATCTGCACAAGGATGAATTTCCGGCGAAGCCCCCGCCGCGCGTTTTCCTGCAGCACCGCGTGCGCCGTGGTGGCGGAGCCGCTGAAAAAGTCCATCACCAGGTCTTCCTCGCCGCACAGGAAGTCCATCAGATAGACGATCAGATCCACCGGCTTTGGATAGTCGAACACTTTCTGGTTGTCAAACAGCGCCGCCAGCATCCGGCCCGCCTGCTCGGTGGTGTCCACGTACACGGACTTGTCGATCAGGTTGGGCGGCACTTCCGGATCGTACTCCGTTTTTTCGTAGGACGGTGAGAAGGACGCCGTGCGGATGGCGATCTTTGTACCATTTGCCAGCTCGTTTTCCAGCTTTTCCTGGCTCCACTTGAAGCGGGAACGCAGACGGAACCTGTCCGAAAAGAGGCCGTTTTTTACGTGTACATCGTCCAGCAGCTCGATCCGGTAGCGATCCGTTCCGTACATGCCCGCTCTGTACAGGCCGTCCGCCAGCCCGGCCTCCACCGCGCCCGCCGGAAACGCCAGGATGCCCTCCCTGTTTGTCTGGTTCAAAAGGCCGTTGCTGCTGGGGCTGCTTTTGCGGATGCCGCGGTATTTAAAGGAATTGTGTTTTTTCTCATAGCACAGGATATATTCAATATTTTTCTTGATCTTTTTGGAGAGATTGGGCGGCGTGGCGCTTTTGTACCAGTTCCACTGGCCGATGAAGTTCGCCTCCCCGAACACCTCGTGCCCGATCTTTTTCAGGTTCTCCACCTCGTTGTCGTCAATGGAAATGAAAATGGCCCCATCGTCCGCCAGCAGATTGCGCGCCAGCAGCAGCCTGGGGTAGATCATGCTGCACCAGTCGGAGTGGAACCTTCCGCCGGACTGCGTATTTGCGCGCAGGCGCATCCCCTGATCGCTCCGCGCGCCATTTCGCACGGCATACGCTTTTGCGGACACGCGGAAATCATCGTCGTAAATGAGGTCGGATCCGGTGTTGTAGGGCGGGTCTATGTAGATCATCTTAACCTTTCCCAGGTAACTTTTCTGGAGGAGTTTCAGCACTTCCAGATTGTCGCCCTCCAGGTACAGGTTCTGTGTACTGTCCCAGTTTACGCTGTCCTCCCTTGCCGGGCGCAGGGTCTTTGTACTCCCCGCGGCCGCCTGCAGGTAGGCTTCCCGCTTGCCTGCCCAGGTAAATTCATAGCGCTCGCCGTCGTCCGCGACCGCCTCGCCCAACAGCAGTTTTAATTTTTCAAAGTCAATTTTTTTCTGCAGATTTCCTAGGCTGTCCCTCTGCTCCAGGGCACACATGGGAAACAGTTCCAACAGCCGTGCAATGTTTTCCCCGGCAAGATCCGCAGACTTCATCTCCATTTTCTCCATGTCTATCCCCTGCCGTTTCGGTGGTACACCAGATCAAAAAATTGTCCGAAGTTCTTGTTCAGGTCGCCCCACGGAAATTCATAGTTTGGCGTCTTATACTTGTAGCCGGCAAAGGAATTTCTTTCCAGCAGCGGGTATTTCTGGATCTCCGAGAATGGGATCCACCCGTACATCCCGATGCATTTTCTCTTTTCACTCACCCAGCCCACCACCACAAGGTCTTTGACCATGCCGCTCTGCTCCTGGGGATAGCCGTAAGTCCAGCTGTCTTTGGGCGTATAATCTGTTTTGGCCACCTTGATATCCACTTTGTAGCCGTTCATCTGAAAATCAAATTCATCCGCGTTCCGGTTCTCAAACCCCTCCCGGTCCGTCTCGTAAGGCATATTGTAATAAGCGAGCAGCCCTTCAAACGCGATCTCTCCCATACATCCGATCATCGCGTGCTCCAGCCGGGTGGCGTAGTTTTCTCTGAAGCGGTCGTACATCTCGTTTTTCAGCATCTGCTCCGCCCTTTTTTCCGCCTCTGCTTTCACGCTGTCAAAATCCACTTTGAGGATCATTTTCCACCCTCTCCTTTTCTGCAAAATCTTAACTTTTATTATAACAAAACCCGCGTGGAAAAGTAAAGCGTTTTCCCTCTCTGCGGGCACGCTGCAAACAGTTCCGCTGTAACGTCCCGACAAAAAATAACAGGCCCGCTTCCGCAGCCGGAAACGGGCCCACAAATCCTTCCTCATTTTTCAGGTGAATGATCCGGACATCTGCGCCATATTATTCCATATGGTATTTGTTGCCGTTTTCGTCCACCCACTGTCCTGCGCCTTCCGGCCAGTATGCAAGGCCAAGATCATCGCGGTATACGCCGTCTGCGCCCTGCACAACCTCCATCTCACCCAGATCACTCTTTAGTAGCAGGGTGTTCACAGATGTCTGCACCGGCCCCGGAGCCGTCACCAGCGCGGGATTCTTTGCGGGCGCTTCCACCTCGGACGCGGACAGCCAC
>CANRKY010000049.1 GCA_947631355.1 uncultured Marvinbryantia sp. | reverse complement strand
CTGGCGCACCCCGAAGCGGTGCTGCTCGTCTGTGATCACAAGTCCCAGCCGGTGGTACTGCACTTTTTCCTGGATCAGCGCGTGGGTGCCGATGATCATGTCCACCTCGCCGGAGGCGATCTTCCGGTACGCTTCTCTTTTTTCCTTCTCGGTCATGGAGCCGGTGAGCAGCAGCGGCACAAACGCCAGGTGCTGCCGCAAAAGCAGATCGCACAGAGAGTCGTAGTGCTGTCTGGCAAGCACCTCCGTGGGAACCATCAGGCTGCTCTGCAGCCCGTTTCCCGCCGCCATCAGCATGGCGAGAAACGCCAGGATCGTTTTCCCGGAGCCCACATCCCCCTGGATCAGCCGCGCCATGACATATCCTCCGGTCATATCTGCCTGGATCTCCTCCCACACGCGCCGCTGCGCATTGGTGAGCACATATCCCAGGTTTTGGATCACCTGGTCTGTGACCGGCACTCTTTTTATCGGATAGCGGCTTGCAGAAACCGTGCGTTTTTCTTTAAACTGCCGCAGCGCCAGGATGAAGAAGAAAAACTCCTCAAACACCAGCCGCCTGCGGGCAAGCATCAGATGGTGCTCGTCTTTTGGAAAATGGATCTCCTCCAGCGCGTAGCTGTACTGGGCAAGCTGGTATTTTTCCCGGAGGTCTTCACTTAAAGTATCCCGCGGCAATTCCACATTTTCCAGAGCCTGCCGCACCGTTTTGGCGATCATCTGGCTGGACAGCCCCTTGGTGAGCGCATAGACCGGCTGCAGGGTCTTCTGCAGTTCACGGTACTGTTCCAGCGCGTAGAACGCGGGCTGGGCCAGGTATGTCCGGTTTCCTTTTTTTACCACTTTCCCGCAAAATACATAATACGCCCCCGGCTTCACAGTGCTGCGCAGATAAGTCATATTGTACCAGCGCACCGGGATGCGGCCCTCGCCATCGCACAGCACGGAAGACAGTATGCGGATCCGCTCCGCATACTGAAGGCTCAGCGGTTTTTCAATCGTTCCGTACACCGCAATGGTCTCCCCCTCCTTTGCGTCGGGGATCTTTTGGATCTCGTCAAAGCGATGGTACGTGCGCGGATAATAAGAAAGCAGGTCATCCACCGTGCGGATGCCTACTTTCTCAAATATAGTTTTCGTCTTTTCCCCGATCCCTTTTAAATGATCAATGGGTGTTTCCCGATTCATACGCTCGTCCTCTACTCCACAGATACCACATAGTAATAGATCGGCTGCCCGCCCGGATACACTTCCACTTCACATTCCGGGTATGCTTCCCGCAGTTCTTCTCCCAGCCTGCCGGCGTCCTCCTCCGTTACATCCGCGCCGTAATAAACGCTGATCAGTTCGGAGTCCTCATCCATCATAAGACCGATCATCTCTTTTGTCACCGCAGGGATATCTTTTCCAACAGACAGGATACTGTGGTCGCCGATCCCCATGATGTCGCCCTCTTTGATCTCTTTTTCATCGATGTGTGTGTCACGCACAGCGTACGTCACCTGACCGGTGCGGATCTGCGCCATGCCCTCCTTCATCGCTTCCATATTCTGCTCCACCGATTTTGACGGCTCGTAGCTGATGATGGCCGCGATTCCCTGGGGAACCGTCTTTGTGGGGATCACGCAGACTGTCTTGTCTTTTGTGAGCGCCTGCGCCTGATTGGCCGCCAGGATGATATTCTTGTTGTTCGGCAGGATATAGATAATGTCTGCGTTCACCTGGTCTATGGCGTTCAGCATATCCTCAGTGCTGGGGTTCATGGTCTGCCCGCCCTCGATCAGATAGTCCACACCCAGGCCGCGGAAGATCTCGCCGATGCCCTCGCCGATGGACACGGATATAAAGCCCACTTCCTTGTGGGGCATCTGCGGCTTCTCCTCCGCCGCTTCGGCGGCATCGCCTGCCGTCATTTCCCGCAGGAGTTTTTCCTGGTGCTCCTCCCGCATATTGTCGATCTTTATTCTGGAAAGTTCGCCGTAGGTGAGCGCCTTCGTGAGCGCCACACCCGGCTCGTTGGTGTGCACATGCACTTTCACGATGTCGTCGTCCGCCACCACCACAATGGAGTCTCCGATGCTCTCCAGGAACGCCTTGAAAGCCAGTTCTTCCCTCTCCTCCATGGTCTTCATCGTATGCTTGATGATAAATTCCGTGCAGTATCCATATTTTATGTCGGCGGTTTCCGCGGAAGCTGTTCCGGCCGTCTTTGCGGGCGTTTCTTCTTTTTGGATCTGATAGTCTACCTCTTTTCCCATGTAGACATCAAACGCGCCCTTTAAGACCTGGATCAGGCCCTGCCCGCCGGAATCCACAACCCCAGCCTCTTTCAGCACAGGCAGCATCTCCGGCGTCTTCTGCAGCACTTCCTCTGCATAGGCGAGCGCGCCCTCCAGCGTCTCCTGCATGGAGGCACCGTTTTCCACCAGCTCCGACGCCTTGTCGGAAAAGCCCTTTGCCACGGTGAGGATGGTTCCCTCTTTGGGCTTCATGACTGCCTTGTACGCCGTGGCCACCGCTTTTTGCAGCGCTTCCGCCAGGATCTGCGTGTCGATCTGTTCCATATATTTGATGGTTTTTGTAAACCCGCGCAAAAGCTGCGAGAGAATGACGCCTGAATTGCCCCTTGCCCCGCGCAGGGACCCGGAGGAAATGGCCTTTGCCAGCGTCTCCATGGAAAGGTCTTCCAGGGAGGCCACCTCTTTTGCGGCCGCCATGATGGTGAGCGTCATGTTTGTGCCGGTGTCTCCGTCCGGAACCGGAAATACATTCAGTTCATTGATCCATTCCTTGTTCGCCTCCAGGTTTGCGGCGCCCGCAAGGAACATTTTTGCACACAACTGCGCGTCTATCGTATTTTTACACACTTTCTGAGATCCTCCTTAATCAATGGCCCTCACGCCTTCTACCACAATATTTATTTTGTCGATCTCCATACCGGTAAATTCTTCCACGCGATATTTTACGTTGCTGACAAGATTCTGAGCAACCGCGGAGATGCTGACGCCGTAAGAGACGATCACATGAAAATTCAGAGAAATCTTGTTGTCTTCGCTGACGGTTACGTTAATGCCGTGCTTCAGGCTGTCCCGCTTTAAGAGGCGCACCAGGCCGTCTTTCACACTGACCGCCGCCATGCCCACAATACCAAAACATTCCACGGCAACACTGCCCGCGTATGTGGCAATGACATCTTTATCAATGGAGATGGTTCCCAGTTTGCTGTTCATACGACCGTTCATATTCATCCCTCCAGTCTGGTTTATTTCACAGATATTAACAGTATACCAAGTTTTTCTCAAAAAGGAAATATCTTTTTTTATTTTCTACTTGCAAATTCCCAATATTTCTGATAAAATACGAGTGTTGTCAGTCTGTACATATTGGTACGGATGAATATGGAGTATAAGGAGGTGCTGTCATGGCCAGATGTGCAATTTGCGATAAAGCCGCTCACTTTGGAAATAATGTGAGCCACTCCCATAGAAGGTCCAACAGGATGTGGAAGTCAAATATTAAGTCTGTAAGAGTGAAAGTAAACGGAGCGGCAAAGAAGATGTACGTGTGTACGTCCTGCCTGAAATCCGGCAAAGTAGAACGGGCATAAAAAAGTGGGATCCTGCATCGCAGGATTCCTTTTTTTTTCGCTTTTCGCACAACTTTTTCGCACAGCTTTTCTCTGCCGGCCATTTTTCCGGCAGGCACTCTTTTGGGCCGGTCGCCCTTTTTTGCACAGATGGATAACATGATCATCCGGCGCATCCGCAAACTCCATCTGTAATTCCTAGCACATAAATAAATTGTATCCCGCCAGAAGCAGCACAAAGATCAGAAGGACCGTCCAGAATGTATTGGATATGAACAATGCGGCCAGCATACCCACCGCAATCCAGAACATGGTGTATCCGGCAATACGTTTCATGGCACGATCCTCGAAAAAGATACTTTCTATATCTTATGCGGCACCCGTTAGATATGTTCCGGGCACCGCATATTTTTTGCACGAACAGACGCTTCTTTTCCTGCACATCTGATCAAGTCAGTCTTCCTGCGTCTCTGCCTTTTCCTCCGTCTCTGTCTCCTTTGCGCTGTTGTTCCCGGAAGTGAATCGGTTCACAAAATCCGGCACCATATCCAGCACCTTGGTCAGGCCATCCTGGTTGCGCACGTTCACCAGCCTGGATGTTCCGTTCTGGATCACCAGCACAGCGCTGGGCGTCATCTTGCAGCCCATTCCGCCGCCGCCGTTATTTTTCTGGCGGTTGTTTTCTTTTCCCTCGATGGCTGCCGCCGCCACGCCAAAAGATACATCAATAAGCGGCAGTATGATGGTGTCGCCCACTGTCACGGCATCCCCCACCACGGTTTTGGAATGGATATAGCCGTCCATGCCTTTAAATAATGATTCTACCTTTGACTGGAAATTGTTTTCTGATGCCATTTTGTTCCCTCCTTATTTTTTGAAGTATCTCCTTGCCTTTTCCAAACCGCTGCTTTATGTCTGTATCATCCTTCGGATGCAGCCCACCGTCCGGCGAACATGCCGGTCTAACAGCAGCCCCAGCCCGGATTTCAGCAGATGGCACAGCCTTATGTGCCCGCGCAGCTGCCCGTCCGCCTCCAGAACTTTTTCTTCGAAATCCGCCGCAAACTCCAGACGGTTTTCCGTCCACACCTGCAGGATGCTGCAGATTCCCAGAATCTGCCCGGTGACGGCCGGGTCGCCTGTCCCGAACAGAACCTGCCCCTCCGCTTTTCCCGGAAGGTAATGCCGCAGCAGATACCGCAGTTCTTTTTTTACATGGCGGTATGCGTGCTGCGTGCTCTCATCGTACCACAGATCTCGATAACTCACCAGCTTCGCGCGAAGATTAGATAGATTGTTTCTCACCGCGCGTATTTTTTCCAGAAAGCCGGCTGCCGTATTTCGGATTTTTTGCGCCACGCCGCGGATCCTCTGCAGGAGCCCCGGGCGCATTGGATGTACAGCTTGCCTATCGCCCGTGCTGTCTTTCTCCGGCAAAGCATGCGCAGGGTCGCTTTTCTGTTCTTCAATGCCTTTTTCTAACGGCGTCTGTATACTGTCGCTCTGCAGGCTTTCTTCCGGCTGTGCGCTCTGTCCGCTGTCTTCTTCCGTTAAAGTCTGCACAGGGCTGTTTTCCTGTTTTTCGTCTTCTTCTTCCGTCAGCATCTGCGCGATGTCGCTCTGCAAAGTTTCTTCCTGCTGTGCGCTCTGCTCACTGTCTTCTTCCAGCGATGGCTGCGCTGCGCTGTTTTTCTTTTCTCCGCCCACCACCGGGATCCCCAGGATTTTGACGCAGAGGGAGAATTGTTTTTCCTCAAAATCTGCCTTTACCGTAAGGATCCGGCACAGCCAGTGCACTTTTGCGTGTACGCTAAGCCCCTCCTGTTTCTGAGCCAGCGCCTGGTACCGCACCGGCACAAAGAGGATCAGGGCAAGCAGGATCAGCACAAGCAGCAGAAGGACTGCCAGCAAAAGAAACGGTATTTTCAATATCGTTAAAAAAATATGTAGCATTTTCCCACCTGCCGCCTACTTTTTAAACCGAGATCGCTTCCTCTTTTTTAAATGCTCCATGGGGTACTCATAAACCATATCTTCTCCGTCCGGTATCCGGCTCTGCAGAAATTTTTGCACATCAAAATCTCCGTTCTCCCGGTACGTCTCCATCGCGATCCCGGTTGCCAGCGATACCGCCGCGCTGTATCCCCGGGCCAGACCGACGATCAGCGGACAGTGCCCGTGCAGAACCGGCTGAAGCAGAAGATCCGATGAAAAAATATCAAACAGATCTCTCTCGTTTGCGGCCAGCGTAACCAGATACAGGCCCGGCACGCCAGTGTTTGTCTCCAGCTTTTTGATCAGTTTCTCTTTGTCCTGTCTGATCTTTTTGTCCAAATATAGATCGCGATACCACTTCATAGCTATATCCTTGCCATTTTTTTCCTCTTTAAACAGCTCCCGGACATGTTCCGCTCCGTGAAGAAAGGGATTGTCGCAAACATTCTGCGGCAACCCCACTCTGCTTTCAAAAGTGTTTTTTCGTTCCCCATAAATTTGCTTTTTTTAATGCCAGATATTCTTCGTAAGCCCGCTCCAGCATGGTTCTCTCGTTCGCAAATTTTAAAAGATGGTAGGCTTCGTGGTATTTATAATACCCGGAGTCCGTAAAGTGTTCTTCGCGCTGTGGTTTACTATAATAGCTCTCAGAACGCATAAGATACCAGTGGACGTCTTTCTCCACCACATCTTCCGGCACATTAAAAGAATACTGGCTTTTTCCAATATACTTCACGATACTCGCCTTCACGCCGGTTTCTTCCAAAACCTCGCGAAGCGCCGTATCCCTGTATTCCTCGCCGGCCTCAACCGTTCCCTTCGGCAGCACCCAGCCCTCATATTTGTTCTTATAATTTTTAAACAAGAGCAGGATCTTGCCACGAAATATCACCACACCGCCACAGCTCGTTGCCTCAATCATTGCAATTCCTCCTGTTGCGCGTTGTGTTCAGTCACTGCTCTTAGTATACCGCCTTTTCTTTTAAATCGCAACTCTTTTTACAAATAGGATCTCTTTTTCGCGCAGACCGGGGAATTTTCATCACCAGACGGCGTATCCGTTTTCGGAGTAATAGGCGTCAAAAACGGCTTTTGCAATAGGCACAGCGGCCGAGCTTCCGGTGCCGCCGTCCTCCGCGATCACGCTCACCACAATATCCGGATCCTCCACATTGGAGAATCCCACGAACCAGGAATGGGTGGAGAAATTTTCCTCCAGGCCGGTATTTCCGTCCACCTCGTACTCCGCGGAACCCGTCTTTCCGGCCACCGTGTACCAGTCGTTCCACAGCGAGGAGCCCGTGCCTCCCTCCACCACGCTTCGCATATAGCTTTGCAGCACCTCCGCCTCCTGCACGGACATAAGCCGCTTGTATGCTGTGGCTTTGGTCTCCTGCACTTCCGTCTGCTGGGAATTTTCTATGCGCTCCAGGATATAGGGCTTCATCAGCACCCCGTCATTGGCCACGGCGCATGTGACCAGAGCCATGTGAAACGGCGTCACCAGCGTATCGCCCTGCCCGATGGAAGTGGTCATAATATCCCCGTAGGAAGATCGGCTGTTCAGCTTAAACTGGCTGCTGCTGTAGGGAAGCAGCGTGGGCAGATCCTGATTAAACAAAAAGTCTTCACACAGATCGGCAAACGCGTTCAGATCCAGGCCCAGCCCGATGTTGGCGAACGAAGTATTGCAGGAATGTTGGAAAGAAGTCTGCAGATCCTCGCTCCCGTGCGCCTCCCCGTCGAAGCACTGGATGGTCACATCGTGGTTCGTGATGGAGCCGCTGCAGTCGTACCGGTAGGCTTCATAGGCGTTTCCCGCGGCGTTCTGCCGGATATAGGCAAGCGCGGTGAGGATCTTAAACGTGGATCCCGGCGGGTAAAGCCCCTGAAGCGCCCGGTTCATAAGCGGACTGCCCGCGTCCTCCGCGATCAGGTATTCCCAGTCCTCCCCCATCCGGTTCGGGTCGAAATCCGGCTTCGACACCATGGCCAGGATGCGCCCCGTGGAGGGCTCCATCACCACCACTGCGCCCCGGTAAGCCCCGAGGGCAGCGCAGGCCGTCTGCTGAAGCCTGGAATCCAGCGTGAGGATCAGGCTGTCCCCACGCACCTTTTCATTTTTGACGCCCTTTTCCACCTGCTCCACCAGCGAGGTGTTTGAGGTGAGCAGCGCCGTGTTGTACGCGGCCTCCACCCCCGCCTTGCCGTTGGTGGTATATCCCACCGCATGGGCGAACACATTCCCGAACGGATAGATGCGCGTCTCGTTCCCGTTTTCATTGATGTTGGTCCCGGCCAGGATCTCCCCGTCCGCCGAGTAGATGCTGCCCCGCACCACATACTGTTTCTGTTCTTCCATTTTATGATTGTTGGGATTCGCGCGCATCTGCTCCGCAAGCGATATATTAAAATACACCAGATATCCCGCCAGCGCCAGGAACATGGCGGAAAACAGGTACGCCACTCTCCCGTACACCTTGTTGCGCTGCTTTTTGGACGCCGGCTTCCCGGGCGGCTTCGCCCTGCGCACCGGCTGCTCCCTCTCGGTGACAAACTCTGGAATCTCTATCTGACGCTCAGAAAAATCTCCGGGCGGCAAGTTCCCTTTCCCTCTGCCTTTCAATTTGCTCCTCCTCGTCTTCTCTCAGAATATATAGCCCCTGTATAATGGCAAACATCAGAACCGTGCTGAGCATGGAGCTTCCGCCGTAGCTGATGAGCGGAAGCGTGACGCCCGTCATGGGAATGAATTTCATGGCGCCGCCCACCGTGAGAAACACTTGCACGCCGTACATCGTTCCCAGCCCCAAAGCGACCAGCCTGTAAAAGCGGTTGGAGAGGCGCATGGCGATATTCACAAACATAATATAGCAGCTCATGCAGATCAGGATCAGGCAGATGGCATACGCCCCGCCCAGTTCCTCGGTGATGGCCGAAAACATAAAATCCTGCTCCACGATGGGGATATTTTCCGGCGTGCCCTGCATAAGCCCCGTGCCGAACCAGCCGCCCGCCGCCATGGAAAACATAGACTGCGCTACCTGATAGCCGCTGCCCGCGTAGTCCGCGAAGGGATCCTGCCAGATCTGTACGCGCACGCGCACATGGGAAAACAGAAAATACGCCGCCGTGGCCGCCAGCGCGCCGGAACCGAAGCCCGCCGCCAGGTAAAAGATGTTTCTTGTGGCCACATAAAGCATGATCAGGTAGGTGATGAAAAAGATCAGCGCCCCGCCCAGGTCAGTGGAGCACACCAGGATCAGCACGTGTACCGCTGCCACCGCGGTGGCCACCACAATATCCCGGAACGTTTTTGCGCGCCCCAGAAGGCCCGCGATACAGAACACGAAAATGATCTTTACAAATTCCGATGGCTGCACCGTGATCCCCGCGACAGTAAACGCCAGCTTTGCGCCGTAGGTCTCCGACGCGCCGACCGCCACCAGCCCCAGAAGACCGATTCCCACCGCCGCGTAAAGCCAGGTCCACTTTGTGAGCACGCGCACTTTTCGTATGATCACCGGCACGATCAGCGCCAGGGCCGTGGCTGCCGCCGCGATCTCAAAATGCCGGTATGCGTCTATCCTGTCCGCGGAAAGAGAAAGCCGCGTGACCATGACCAGACCGATGCTGATGAGCATGCACATATGGTTCACGATCAGTTTGGACGCCCGGGGATACAGGTTGCGGTAAAATACCAGTGTCGCGGCAAGATAGATGAACTGCGCGCCGTAGAGGAACAGGATATCCCTGTTCCGCGTCTCCAGAAACATGATCACGAACGCGATAAAATGCATCATAAACATCATCAGATTCTGACGCAGGAAAATAAATTCCCGGTCGTCATCTTCCCGCCGTCCAAACACCAGATAGCTCTGCAGCGTGTAGATCGTCATCAAAAATAGGATCGCATATCTGGAAAACTGAATGATCAAACTGTCCATGTGAATCTCCCTTATTTACTCCATTTTACATATCACAGCCCGCTGTTTGCGCCCTCTGTGCATCACTCTGCGCATCATGGCGCCCTGATCACTCCACCCCGCGGGTGTAATGGCCCCTTGTGAACCACTTCGCACGGTCGGCTGTCGTCTTTGCATCCCTGTATTTCGCTGAATTTTCCGTCCGCGCAAAAGCCGCCGCGTATCTCTCTGCGATCTTTCGGACATCTTGCGCCGGTTCTATGGTGAACTGCAGGCGCACGCCGCGCGGACTAAGGCCGCCGATCTCTCCCGCCCGGTCGATCAGTTCCAGCGGAGCGCTGTTGTAGATGGTATTATAGCAAAACGCGCAGTGATTCCGCACCGCAAAGCATTTTTTCTTCCGGTCTTCCAGGTGCCATGTGCCCGGCGTGCGGGTGCATCCCATGGTATTTTTCACCTGACACTGTGCGGAGACCATAAGCGGCTGATATCCGTATACGATCAGTTCGCTGTCCCGGCAGCCGCGCCGGCTGATCTCCTGCCGGTTCAGTTCCGGAGAGATCGTGTCGTAGGAAAGGCCGGCCTCCATCCAGAATCTGTGCGCCTCCCCGTTGAAGGTGTACAGGTTCCAGTCTGCCGCCAGTGTACCGCCATAGCCGGCTGTCTTTAGAAACTGGTATTCCCCGGGGTCACGAAGAAGCAGGCCATCGTACGTTTCCAATGCATCAAGCGCATCCCGTCCGTCATAGTATCCGAGCGCCTTCTCCCGGAAGATCCACGGCAGGATATACATACAGCGCTTGCCGCAGCGGCGGCTTTCGTCTGCCAGCGCGGCCGAGCGGCCGATGAAATCCTCCCGTCCGGAAAAGGCGGTGCAGTCGACATACAGCGTATCGATCTCCGGCACGGCGCACAGCTCCGAAAAACACGCCATGTCCTCAAAAGACGCGGACAATGTAGGTACCAACCGGGCGGGCGCAGAACTGCATCTGCCGTCATCCGACCGCCGCGGGGCGCGCCAGGCGCCGTCCGGGCGCTCCTGCTCTTTTTGCATACACTGCCTGAGCGCCTCTATCCCATCGCGCCGCATCCGGTTCAGCTCGCCGAGGGGCAGGAACAGACCGTCCTCCATCTCAATGTCTAGATTTTCAAAGCAGAATCCGCTGCCCCCGGTCTTCTCCATCTGTTTTCGGACGTCCGACTCCTGCAGCGGGCGGTTTTCCGCCTTTTGCGGCACCGGTCCTGTCACTTCCGCGGAGACATTTTTGCAGGACACTTCCAGTATAGCAGTTTTCGAGGCGGAAAGTCTTAATTTCCCATTAATTTTTACCGGATCTTCCGCCAGAAGATACGTCTCCCGCAGCTTCGCCAGCAGCGCCTGGTCGCGCGTGCGCCAAACCTGCGCTCCTTTGATGCACGGTATGGTGCGGGGCAGCCGAAATGTCTGCATCGGCGGCACATCTTCTTTCATGACAACCTCCGCGTGTCCCCCGCAGTATTCCGGCGCATCTTTTTCCTGTTTCCCGCGGTGATCCTGTTTTTCCGCATACATTCCGCGATCTTTCTGTTTCTCTGTATTTCTTCCGCGCTTCTTCTGTTCCTCCAGATCTTCCCCGCGATATTCCAGCACATCCCCCGCGTGGATCGGTTCCAGCGCCTGCAGGACTGTCATGCCGTTTTCTTCTCCCGTGATCCTGGCCGCCCTGGTGCCACTGTGGTTCGGGCGCGCAAAGGACATCATCCGCGGCCCGTTGTGCTGGATAAAATAGCCTTTCGTGAAGCCGCCCCGGTTGTACAGATCCAGCAGTTCCTTTTCCTCCTCCGCCGTGTGGGCGTACGCCCCATTTCCGTCCAGAATACGATCCAGGCAGTTCCGGTATATGCGCGTCACACCTGCCGCATACTCCGGGTTTTTCATGCGCCCTTCTATCTTCAGCGAAAATACCCCCGCGTCCAGGATCCGCGGGAGCAGCTCCAGCGTGCACAGATCCTTCGGGCTCAGCAGGTAGCTTCCGGGCGCCTGCCTTTCCCCCAGCTCCAGTATCCGGTACGGAAGCCTGCAGGGCTGTGCGCAGCGCCCGCGGTTTCCGCTCCGCCCGCCGATCATGCTGCTGAACAGGCACTGGCCGGAGTAGCAAAAGCAGAGGGCCCCGTGTACAAAGCATTCTATCTCGATCGGAACCTGTTCGTGGATCTTCCGTATTTCTTCCAGGGACAGCTCCCTGGCTGTCACAACGCGGGAAGCCCCACATTCCTTTAAAAAGGCCGCCCCGGGTGCGCCGGTGATCCCCATCTGCGTGCTGGCGTGAATATCCATTTTAGGGAACATGTCCCGCACATAGGACAGCACGCCAAAGTCCTGCACGATCACCGCGTCCAGCCCCTGGCGGTAAAACGGGTTTAAAAAGCCGTACAGTTCTTCCAGCTCCCCGTCCTTTAGCAGCGTATTTACAGTGAGATATAATTTTTTCCCTCTCTGGTGCGCATATTCTATTGCGCGCATTATCCCGCCTGCATCGGGATTATCTGCGTACGCCCGCGCCCCAAAGCGGTTCCCGCCCATATATACGGCGTCCGCGCCCGCCAGAAAGGCGGCCGTCATGCTTTCATAAGAGCCCGCGGGGGCCAGCAGTTCCACGTTCATTTTCTGCATTTTCCGTCCTTTGTCTTCGCTCTTTGCCGCAGGAATAAGAAACCGCAAAACCGGTTGCCCGGATTTGCGGCAGGCTTACTTCTTTTGCAGTTCGTCCAGTTTTCTCTGCATATCCATCAGCTCATGCTTCAGGTCAAATATCTCCTTGTCCCTGGCGGCCACGTGATCCTCCAGGATCTCCACCTGTTTCTTTGCCTTGAAATAATCGTCCGCGATATTCAGCTGCATAAGAATGTTTTTGCGGTCCTCGGACTGCCTGCGGTACCCGTCCAGTTTTTTAAACTCTGCCAGTTTGGTATTGAGGTAATAGGAAACCCGCTGGATATATTCCTCGCTCTCGTATCCGCTGACGATCAGCAGTTTCCCGTCTATCACAACCTGCGCCTGATTCTTCTTTGACATACCGTTTCCTCCTATATGTACTTCCCCAAAACTGTGGTACTCTGTCGTAATTACCATCAGTATACCCGACTTTTCCGACAAATGCAAGCTGAAACACGATCCGCACACCCGCAGGCTGCGGGATCTGCACATCCTCAGGCAGCGGCGCCCTCACATCCGCAGCCATTATTTTTTACGGCATCGGCAGGTTTAAATGCTGATATGCCCGCTCGGTGGCCACTCTCCCCCGGGCAGTGCGGTTCAAGAATCCGTTTTTCAGAAGATACGGCTCATATACGTCCTCAATGGTTCCCGCGTCCTCGCCGATGGTGGCCGCAAGCGTGTCCAGCCCCACAGGACCCCCGGAAAAGTTTTCGATCAGTGTGCGCAGCAGCCTGCGGTCTGTCAGATCCAGGCCATAGCGGTCCACCTCCAGAAGATCCAATGCCAGATCTGCGATCTTTCGCGTGATATTTCCATCGTACTTCACCTGGGCAAAGTCCCGCACCCTCTTTAAGAGACGGTTGGCAATGCGGGGCGTTCCCCTGGATCTGCGGGCGATCTCCCGCGCCCCCTCCTCCTCGATCTGCACCCCCAGCACCCTGGCAGAGTGGCAGACGATAGAGACCAGCTCATCTACTGAGTAAAATTCCAGGTGGTGGATCACGCCGAAGCGATCCCGCAGAGGAGCGGTCAAAAGCCCTGCGCGCGTGGTGGCCCCCACCAGCGTAAACTTCGGCAGTTCCAGGCGGATAGAGCGCGCCGTGGCCCCCTTTCCCACCACAATGTCAATGGCAAAGTCCTCCATGGCAGGGTACAGCACTTCCTCCACCTGGCGGTTCAGCCGGTGTATCTCGTCCACAAACAGCACATCCCCAGGCTGCAGATTGTTTAAAATAGCCGCCATCTCCCCCGGCTTTTCGATCGCGGGGCCGGAGGTCACTTTCATATTTACGTTCATCTCGCTGGCTATGATCCCCGCGAGGGTGGTTTTTCCCAGCCCCGGCGGCCCGTAAAACAGCACATGATCCAGGGGCTCCCCGCGCTGTTTCGCGGCGTCAATATATATTTTCAGGCTTTTCTTCGCCTTTTCCTGCCCGATATATTCTGCCAGTGTCCTGGGGCGGAGGCTTGATTCCACCCGCACATCTTCTTCCAGGGCCTCTGTCTCGATTATCCTTCTGCTCATGCTGCTCCCCCACTAAAACGGTATATTTCTCAAGGCGGCCTTCAAGATCTCCTCTGTGCTCATGCCTTCCTGCTGCACGGAGCGCACGGCCTTCAGGGCATCGCTCCCGGAATATCCCAGGGCGACCAGCGCCTGCACAGCCTCATTCTGGCTGTCACTCCCGGCAATTTCCGCCGTCGGCGCGGATATGATCCGTTCTTCAAAAGCGTCCTGCAGGCTGAATTTGTCTTTCAGCTCCAGTATCAGTTTCTGCGCCGTCTTTTTCCCCACGCCCGGCGCGGAGGCGATGGTCTTCACATCGTCCGCCAGCACCGCAAAGCGCAGATCGCTGGAGGAGAGCGCCGACAGGATACCCAGCGCCGCCTTCGGCCCGATCCCATTCACTCCCAAAAGCAGCGTGAACACCTGCAGATCCTCCCGGGCACGGAACCCAAACAGCTGCATGGCATCCTCGCGCACATGGAAATACGTGTGCAGCAGCACCTCGTCCCCCATACGCAGCTGCGCGGCATCCCGCACGCACAGGTAAACCAGATAG